>JAGCUZ010000061.1 GCA_017962615.1 Bacteroidales bacterium
CATCCTGCATGGCGACATATACCACCATGTACATATTATATCCGGCTCGGTTCGAGGGCGCGTGCCGCTGGCACGCATATAGAGGATGGCATCAGCAGCCCCACACTGCGCTCCGCTTGTGCGGGGTTACTGAGGGTCAGCCCCGCCGGGGCTGTGGACAGATGCTGTCAGTTTCTCATGCGTGCCGCTGGCACGTTTGTATATAGGGGGTCAGTAGCCCAGGATTTTGAGCATCGACTTGTGGCTCTGCTCTTTGGCGAAGAGCTTGGTGGTGTAGACGCCGTCGTCGTCCTTGTCGATGATGATATGCTTGGGGGCCGGGATGAGGCAGTGCTGTATGCCGCCGTAGCCGCCAAGGCTCTCCTGGTAGGCACCGGTGTGGAAGAAACCTATGTAGAGCGGCGAGTCTTTCTGCAGCTTGGGGAGGAAGATGGCGTTGGCGTGCGAGTCGGCGTTGTAGTAGTCTTCGCTGTCGCAGGTGAGGCCGCCGAGGAAGACGCGCTGGTACTCGCAGTCCCAGTGGTTGATGGGCAACATGATTAAGCGCTGGTTGATGCCCCAGGTGTCGGGCAGGGTGGTGATGAACGAGCTGTCGATCATGTACCACAGCTCGCGGTCGTTCTGCTGCTTCTGGTCGAGTATGCTGTAGAGGGTGGCGCCGCTCTCGCCCACGGTGAAGCTGCCGAACTCGGTGAAGATATTGGGTTCTTCGACGCCTCGGTTGGTGCATATATTCTTTATCTGAGCGAGGATTTCCTCGGCCATGTACTCGTAGTCGTAGTTGGCGGCCAGGGAATTCTTGCAGGGGAATCCGCCGCCGATGTTGAGCGAGTCGAGGTCGGGGCAGATGCGCTTGAGGTCGCAGTAGACGTTGACGCACTTGGCCAGCTCGTTCCAGTAGTAGGCGGTGTCGCGGATGCCGGTGTTGATGAAGAAGTGGAGCATCTTGAAGCTGTACTTGGCGTTGTCTTTAACCTGTTCTTCGTAGAAGCTCACTATGTCGTTGTAGCGTATGCCGAGGCGCGAGGTGTAGAAGTCGAACTTGGGCTCCTCCTCGGAGGCAATGCGTATGCCGAGCTTCATGGGCACGGCGGGGTTCTGCACGGCCTCGTCGAGCAGGCGCATCTCGTTCTTGTTGTCGATGATGGGGACGATGTTGTGGAAGCCCGAGGCGTAGAGGTTGGCGATGTTCTCGATGTACTGCTGGCGCTTGAAGCCGTTGCATACGATGAATGTGTTTTCGTCGATGAGGCCCTGCTCGTGCAGCTCCTCGACGAGGTTGATGTCGAAGGCGCTACTGGTCTCGAGGTTGATATCGTTCTTGAGCGCTTCCTCGAGCACGAAGCTGAAATGGCTGCTCTTGGTGCAGTAGCAGTAGTTGTAAGTGCCACGGTAGTCGGTCTTTGCTATGGCGACATTGAACATCCTCTTGGCACGCTGTATCTGCTGCGTTATCTTGGGCAGATAGGTAATCTTGAGCGGGGTGCCGTACTGCTTGATTACCTCCATGAGGGGGATGTCGTGGAAATAGAGCTCGCCGTCTTCGGTACGAAATTCGTCCTGCGGAAACTCAAAAGTCTGGTCGATTAAATCGTAGTACTTGTTTTTCATTTCTTGCAACCAATTTAATTGGATTAATATATTTTCCGCCATCCAACCGACGCGGATTGTCCGCGTTTTGGGGATGCAAAAGTACAACAAATATTCAACACGGCGCAATAAATCTTCACACAAGCCCTGCCGCAGCACTGCAGCAACACCACATATAGCATTATAACACAAAAATATAGCCATAAAAACACACCTTCAGCAAAGGGCAAAGAAATATGCGGAGCCGTCGCCGCGCGGGGCTCAAAAACGGCAAATCCGAGTGCGGTAAATCAATTATTAGACACCTTATCCGAGTTGATTTGTGCAACAAAAAGTCCCACAATCACGATTGCCACACCTATAATCCTCACCCACTCGAACGACTCCTGCCCGAGCATCATGGCCAATATCAGGGACGAGACGGGTATGAGGTTGGTGTAGACCGTTGACACCGTGGCACCCAGGTGGCGCACACCACGGTTGAAGAAGACATAGGCCAGCGTGGAGCACAACAGGCCGAGGAAAGCCACCAGGGCGAGCATCTTGGGCGAGTAGCTGAGGCTCGTCAGGCTGCCCCTGTTGAACAGCAGCACAAGCGGTATGAAATACAAAAGGGCGAAGAGATTCTGGTACACCGTGATGGTTACCGGCTCGTAGCGGTACACGAGTTTCACCAGCACCAGCGTGTAGAGCACAGCCACCATCACCGAGCCGAAGAGGAAGAGCAGACCTACCGGATCGACAACGAGCTGCATGTTGCCGTCGAAGAGCATGATGGCCAGACCGAAGAACGACACCACGATGCCGGCAAGGGTGCTCCACCTGATGCGCTCGTGGTAGACGAGGGCCATGCCGAAGGGGAGGAATAGGGGTATAGTGGCCGTTATTATCGACGCCAGGCTGCCCGTTATGCGGCTTATGCCCGAGGTCTCGAATATACTGTAGAGGAACGGCTCGCCGAAGGCTATGAGCAGGAAGAGCGGCACGTCGCGACGGGCTATGCGCTCGAGCTTGCGCGCGAAGAACAGCAGCGGAAAGGCGAAGAGGGTGGCCACGGCAAGGCGCAGCATGACCAGCACGAAGGTGGTCATGTTGGGCTCGCACAGTATCAGCTCCTTAATAAATATGTAAGAGCAGCCCCACAATATCGACGCGGCAAGCAGAAGGAGGTGGGCAAGCAGTATATTCTTTCGGTCAGAAGGCATAACAAAACAAAGGCGTTCAACATTTTAGCCACATACAGCACAAACTGTACGGCACTGCAAAAATACAACTTTTCCACGACATTGAGCATAAATCGTAAGCCCTACAACAATAAAAACGTACACACGCGCGTTATACACACGCAATATTATAAAAAGCCACCGTGAAACGCATAGGAGTACTATCGGACACACACGGAGTTGTACCGCAGCAGGTGTACAGCTTCTTCAAGGACTGCGACGAGATATGGCATGCCGGCGACCTGGGTCCCGGGGTACTCGACGAGCTGGAGCAGTTCAAGCCCGTGCAGGCCGTGTTCGGCAACATGGACGGGAGCGAGATGCAGTACCGCCTGTGGCCCACCCTGCTGTTCGAGCGCGAGGGCAACAAGATACTGATGACCCACATAGGTGGCTACCCCAAGCACTACGACCCTAGGATACTGCCGCTGCTGCGCAGCGAGAAGCCCGACATATTCGTGTGCGGCCACTCGCACATACTCAAGATAATGTACGACCAAGAGCTCAACCTGCTGCACATAAACCCCGGCGCCTCGGGATGGCAGGGCTTCCACAAGGTGGGCACGCTGGTACGCTTCGTGCTCGACCCCACGCCGCAGCAGATGGAGGTGCTCGACTTTGACAAATACAGCAACACATAACACACAACAACCATGAAAGAACTGTCGATGCACGTGTACGACCTTATGGAGAACTCCACCGCCGCCAACTCGACGGAGGTGAAGCTCACCATACGCGACAGTGCAAAAGATAACGTATACGACTTCACCATAGAGGACAACGGCAAGGGCATGACGCCCGAGTTCCTTGCCAAAGTCACCGACCCCTACACCACCTCGCGTACCACGCGCAAGGTGGGGCTCGGCCTGCCGCTCATCAAGATGAACAGCGAGCACTGCGGCGGCGGCATGACCCTCGAGAGCACCGTGGGCGTGGGCACCAAGCTCCACTTCTGGTTCCAGCTCGACCACTGGGACCGTCCGCCCATGGGCGACCTGAGCGGCACCATAGTGATGCTCTCGGCAGCACACGAGGACATACGCATCATATACCGCCACATCACCGACGACGGCGAGTACGTGTTCGACACCGACGAGATACACGAAGCCCTCGACGGCATGAGCATGAACGACGTCAGCGTGATGAATTACCTGAAGGAGATGGTGCAGGAGAACCTCGAAGCCATCAACTACCACGACTAACCCGCAGCAGCCACACCCATGGATTTCCAGGAACTGAGAGAGACCATAAAGCGCTATGCCGGCAACAAGGCCAACAGCATAATCCTCGACGAGTCGTGGGGGCTTAAGACGACGGGCTACCGCTATGCTGACATATCGGCCACACGCATAGAATACACCTTTGAGCGCATAACCTTCGCCGCCGATGAGTCCACCGCTGCCATCCTCAGCGGCATGGCGCAGGGCAAGGCCGAGCAGGAGCCGTACCCCGCCATGGAGGAGGCGGAGCTTCTGCGCACCTTTGCCTCCGACCACAGGCAGACCATGCGCCGCCCCGACCACTTTGACCCCAAGCGCATACACCTCAACGCCAACGACAGCACGCCACTCGACGCGCAACCCCTCTTCATAATACCGCAGGAATGCCGCCTATGCGCCAGCCCCGAGGGCACAGGCAACGAAGGCACAGTGGCCTACGCAAGGGTGCACCTCGTGAAAGAGGAGAAGCAGCTGATGATGCACAACTACGAGGACATCATCTACCTCAAGCCTTCAATACTGCGGCGCCACATACCGACCAACGCCGTGCGGCAGCGCACCATAACACGCTTCGCCTCGTACGACGAGACGTTCTACAGCAAGGCTATGAAACCCTACGTGAAACGGCTGCACGACGAGCTGGGCTACACACCCGACATCGAAGAGCTCTACTGGCAGGTGATAGACTGCGTGGCCTTCGCCTACCACGAGGTGGTGAGCGGCGAACGCCGCTACGGCGCCGTCGTCGACCTCAAAGGCGAGCCCGAGGTGGTGTTCTCGCTCAACAACTTCGCCGACAAGGTGTCCGACCAGATAAAAGACTCGGTAAAACTTATCAGCAAGGCCATAGGCAACCTTGCCTCACCCAGCAACCGCAAGAACCAAGCCGACAACCGCCGCACCATGCGCCTGCTGCTGGCCATCGCTGTGGCCGACGGCGAGGTGAGCGACGACGAGAAAGCATGCCTGCGCAACAGTCTGCAAAGTGCCACGGCGCTTACCTCGCGCGAGAAAGCCGAACTGTCGGAACTTCTCAATCAAGGTGGCGGCAACAACTTCCTCACCGACGACGACTTCAACTTCAACAGCCCCGACAACGCCCGCAGCGCCCTCGACCGCATGAAACTGGTAGCCTCGGCCGACGGCGAGCACGAGTCGGAGACGGCAATAATCAAACAGTTGCAAAATATTTACGGATTTTTGGAGTTATAGAGTTATGAAAATGCGAAAGACAATAACGCTGCTGATGCTGTGCCTGGCGTGCCTCTCGGCCCGCGCCGCATACATCCTGATACCAATGGACGAGCACCAGCGCAACCACCTGAAAGCCTATGGCGTGGCCTACTGGGAGCTGGAGCGCGACGTGGAGGTGACATGGCTGCTCAACTACCGCGGCGGTGCCTTTATGAGCAAGCATGCTGACGCTATAGAGAAAGAGTGCAAGCTGCGTGGCGTGAGCTACGAGGTCATAGCCGACGGTCAGTCTACCGCCATCCTCTCGCAGATTGCCGAGCCCTCGGTCAACATGGATGCAGTGAAACTGCAGAAAGCGCCTAAGATTGCCGTGTATTCGCCCAAGAACAAGCTGCCGTGGGACGACGCCGTGACCCTGGTGCTCACCTATGCCGAGATACCCTACGATGTGGTCTACGACGAAGAGGTGATGGCCGGAGTGCTGCCCATGTACGACTGGCTGCACCTGCACCACGAGGACTTCACAGGCCAGTACGGCAAGTTCTGGGCCAACTACCGCAACCAGCAATGGTACCAGGAAGACGTGCGCACACAGGAAGCCATGGCACACAAGCTGGGCTACTCCAAGGTGTCGCAGCTAAAGCTGGCAGTGGCTCACAAGATACGCGACTTCGTTATGGGCGGCGGCTTCCTCTTCGCCATGTGCTCGGCTCCCGACAGCTACGACGTGGCCCTGGCCGCCGAAGGGGTCGACATCTGCGACGTGATGTTCGACGGCGACCCCGCACAGCCCGACGCACAGCAACGCCTCGACTACAGCAAGACCTTTGCCTTTAAAGACTTCCGTCTCAGCATGAACCCGTCGGAATACGAGATATCGTCTATTGACATCAACCAGCAGAGCCGCATGAAGATAGTCAACGAGAAGAACGACTTCTTCACCCTCTTCGAGTTCTCGGCCAAGTGGGACTGGGTGCCCACCATGCTCACGCAGAACCACACCCGCATCATACACGGCTTCATGGGACAGACCACGGCCTTCAAGCGCGACCAAGTGAAGAGCAGCGCCGTCATCCTTGCCGAGAACAAAGAGCTCGGCGAGGTGCGCTACCTGCACGGCGAATACGGCAAAGGCACCTGGACATTCCTCGGCGGCCACGACCCCGAGGACTATCGCCACTTTGTGGGCGACCCGCCAACCGACCTGTCGCTATACCCCAACTCGCCCGGCTACCGGCTTATACTCAACAACATACTGTTCCCCGCCGCCAAGAAAGAGAAACACAAAACCTGATTAATCCATATAGTTTTCATTAAGAAACTTTTAAATAAAAACCTGTAATGATTTTGAAACATTAATTATCGTATAATTATCCATTAATTTCTCGTCAACATTTTTTAACATTGTTAATTAACGATTAATTAATGGTCAATTAACGGGAATTAACGTTAAAGTATATACGGTGACACCGTAATCACGCAATAAAAAGCACATACCATGAGCAAAAAGATTATCGCAATAGCCGCCTTGCTGATGTCCGTTGCCTGCTTCGCACAGCCGCAGAGCAGCTGGACCGTCTTCGACATAAAGAACAGCGACATAATAGGCAACACCATCCTCGCGCTGGCCGCCGATGCCAAGCAGAACAAATGGGTGGGCACCAGCCAAGGCCTCTGCAAACTCTCGAGCAAGACCTGGACCGACTACGCCATGTTTAACGACAAGCTCAAAGGGCAGTTCGTCAACTGCCTCACCGTCGACAAGCGCAACACCCTGTGGATAGGCACCGACGACTACGGCGTCATCGAGTTCGACGGCCGCCAGTTCACCGAGCACAGCCAGGAGACCCGCCGCCTCAACATGAAGTTCATACGCTGCATAACCATCGACAAGAACGACGTGAAATGGTTCGGCGTCACCCTTGGCGGCATAGTGCGCTACGACGGCAACGACTGGACCAAATACACGTCGGCCGACTGCGGCCTGACGAGCGACTTCATACTCTGCATCTCCATCGACCGCCGCGGCCGCAAATGGATAGGCACCAACGACGGCCTCTGCCTCTACGACGACAACCGCTGGATAAGCTACACCACCAAGAACTCCAAGCTGCCCGACAACATAGTGCCTGCCATCGCCATCGACAAGGACGACGTCAAATGGCTCGGCACCCTCTCGGGCCTCTGCCGCTACGACGGCAACACCTGGACCACCTACAACAAAGACAACTCGCCCCTGCCGGGCAACCAGATCAACGCCCTCGCCTTCGACCAGGCCGGTGCCCTATGGATAGCCACCGACAACGGCATCGCCGTGTTCGACGGCGAGCGCAACTGGAAGACATACACCACCGCCAACAGCCCCTTCCCCGCCAAGAACGTGCAGACCCTCGTCATCGACAACCAGGGCAACAAATGGTTCGGCACCGACTTCCAAGGCCTCGTGCGCCTCTCGTCCAACGGCGTGAGCGGCCGCGTTACCGACGAGCAGGGCAACCCTCAGTCCGGCATCAAGGTGGCGTGCGGCAACATGGAGGCCGAGACCGACGACAACGGAATCTACTACCTCGAAGTGCCTACAGGCACCTCCGCCTCGGTACGCATAGCCGACAGCGACGTCTCCCCCACCCCGGCTCAGCACGACGTGTCGCAGCTGCGCGGCTTCGCCTTTAACCAAGACTTCACCGTGGGCAGCGCCATGACGGCACAGGGCAAGAGCAGCGAGAAGGTCGTCGTAAATCCCTTCCTCGAGCAGGGCTACATCACCATCACCATGGAGAGTCCCACCGCCGAAGTGGAGTTTGTCAACGCCGCTGGCACCAGCATACGCAAGATTCCGCAGTACCAGAACGGCAACCGCATCACCATCAGCAAGATGCCCAAAGGCATGTACACCGTATACATCCGCACCGCCAAAGGCGAGAAAAGCATCAAGTTCAACCTGCGCTGACACCCCTCGCAGAACACCGCTATTAGAAAAGCCTGCGGCTCACTCGTATAGTGATGTCACAAGTCTCTAAATGAATGGGGGATATGCGGTGCATATCCCCCATTGTATGTTGTTTTCTGTGTGTTGACTACCTTGTCAGCACCTTATGGGTTGCGGTGCCGGTCTGGACGAGGTAGAGGCCGGGGTGGGCTACGTGGATGACCATGTCGCCGTGGGCGGCGGTGCGCTCGGCAACGAGGCGGCCCGTCACGTCATAGACCTTTACAGCCTCGCCGGC
This sequence comes from Bacteroidales bacterium, assembly GCA_017962615.1. Lineage (GTDB taxonomy): Bacteria > Bacteroidota > Bacteroidia > Bacteroidales > P3 > Colimorpha. Next base: position 8,455 of record JAGCUZ010000061.1, read on the forward strand.
AAGGCCGGCGACGTGGATCGTCATGGCGTGACTCCACACGCGCAGCTCGGTGTCATCGGCCTCGTCGATGCCTTGCGTGGTGCTCTCGAAGATAGCGGTGTAGTTGAGGTTGTATTGCACCACAACGCTGATGGAGCTCTCTGTCTCGCCGCTGCGCCAACGCACGAAGCGGTAGCCGCTGTTGGGCACTGCACGGAGCGTGGCTGTGGAACCTATGGCATACTTGCCGCCGCCCTCGACATGGCCCATACGGTCGTCGTTGGCGCGAGCGGTGACGGTGGCGCTGTCGGGCGAGAAGACGGCCACGAGGGTCATGTTGCCATTAACTGTTATGGTACGCTGTGCGTTGGTGTTGCCGTCGCTCCAAATCCTGAAGAGGCAGTGCGCTGCCGGATAGGCCGCAATGTGCACCGTGGTGCCTTCTGCGTAGGTGCCGCCGCCGCTCACACGGCCGAGGTTCTCGTCGCTGCTCATGACGGAAATGGTGTAGGTGTGGTTGTCGGGTGGCACAGTGGCGCGGAAGGTGGCGGTAAAGGTGGTGTCGCTCAGTATGGTGACGTTGCGCGGGTTGGAGGTTACGCCGTCGGTCCAGCTGTCGAACTCATAGCCGTCGTTGGCTGCGGCGCGGATTGTCGCCGTGGTGCCGGCATCGTAGGTGCCGCCGCCGAAGGTGCTGCCCAAGGTGGGGTTGGCGCTCACCACGGTGAGGGTGTACTGCTGCACGCCCTGCACGAAGTAGGCCGTGAGGGAGGTGTCGCGCATCACCTGCAGGCGGCGCGGGTTGAGGGTGTCGCCGTCGCTCCAGTGGTGGAACACGTAGCCGTTGCGCGGCGTGGCCGTCAGGGTGGCGTAGGCCAGATAGTCGTAGCTGCCGCCGCCGCTAACGCTGCCTTGCGCGTAGTTGGCGGGCTGCGCGTCGACGCGGAACTGCTGCACGCCAAAGTAGGCCGTAAGCGTGATGTCGCCCGTCATGGTGATGAAGCGGTGTGCGGTGCTGTCGCCATCGCTCCAGTGGCTGAATATGTAGCCGTGGTTGGGTGCTGCCGCTATGTTGCGGCGGCTGCCGTAGGCGGCGGTGCCCGAGCCGCTGACAATGCCGCGGTCGGGGTTGCCGTTCACTATGGTGACGGTGTAGCTGTTGCCCTCGAAGATGGCAGTGAGGAGTGTGTCGCGCGTGACGGTGAAGGTGTAGGGGTTGGCTGTGGCGCCGTTGCTCCAGCGCACGAAGCGGTAGCCGCTGTTGGCCGTGGCGCGCACCGTGGCGGAGGCGCCCTGCAGCACGCGGCTGTCGCCCACTACGGCGGCCTGTCCCATGGTGCTGTTTGCCGAGAGTGCGCGCACGGTGTAGTACTGCGTCGGTGTCGAGGTTGTTATGGTGAGGTGCAGGGTGTCGGTGCCCGGGCAGCCTTCCGTGGTTGTGTAGCTGTTGGTGTAGGTGCCGCTCTGGGAGTAGGTGTTGGTGGTGCCGTGGCTGGTCCAGGTGTAGCTGGCGGTGTCGCTCACGGTGTACACCATGCTGCTGTCGTAGAATATAGTAAGGTTGAGCGTCACTGTGCTGTCGCAACCTGCGACATTGGTGGTGTGGAAGGTTGCGGTGTCAGTGCTGGCCGAGAAGGTGCGGCCGTGCCATGTGTAGCTGTTGCAGGCGGTGTCGGTCTCGGCGCCAACACTGCTATAGTTCACCGTTAGCAGAAGGGTGTCGGTGCCGTAAACGTACATGTTGCTCTCGGTATAGGTCTGCCCGGTGATGTCCCAATGGAAGCTGTCGCACGCTGTCAGCTCTGTCAGCGAGCAGTAGTTTATGACGAGGTCGAGGGTCACGGTGCTGTCGCAGCCTGCGGCGTTGGTGGTGTGGTAGGTGGCTGTGTCGGTAGAGGCCGAGAAGGTGCGTCCGTGCCACGTGTAGCTGTTGCAAGCCGTGTCGATCTCAGTACTTGTGGTGCTGTAGTTCACCGTGAGCAGGAGTGTGTCGCTGCCGCTGATATACATGTCGGTTTCGGTGTAGGTCAGCCCGGTGATGTCCCACAGGAAACTGTCGCAAGCTGTCTGCAGCGTTTTGGAGCAGTGGTTGATGGTGAGGTTCAGCGTCACGGTGCTGTCGCAGCCCGCGGCGTTGGTGGTGTGGTAGGTGGCGGTGTCGGTGGATGCCGAGAAGGTGCGGCCGTGCCATGTGTAGCTGTTGCATGCCGTGTCGGTCTCGGTGCTCGAGGTGCTGTATATTATGGTGAGCACCAGGGTGTCGGTGCCACTGGTGAAGGTCCCGCCGGTGGTATAGGCGGTGCCATGCCAGTCGTAGAGGTCGCAGGCTGTGATTTCCGTGAAGGAGCACTGGTTGATGGTGAGGTTCAGCGTTACGGTGCTGTCGCAGCCGGCGGCGTTGGTGGTGTGGTAGGTGGCGGTGTCGGTAGATGTCGAGAGGTTTCTGCCGTGCCACAGGTAGCTGTTGCAGGTCGTGACGGTCTCGATGCCGGAGGTGCCGGAGTTAATGGTAAGGTGCAGGGTGTCCGTGTTGATGCACGCCCCGCTTACCCACCGGCGTGTGTAAGTTCCTCCGAGAATGTAAAGGGTCTCGTGCCACAGTAGGCTGTCGCATGCAATGCTGTCTGTCGCAGTGCTCTGGGAGTTCTGAATCGTCAGGTGCAGAGTGTCGGTGCTTTGGCAGCCCGCGGCGTTCGTGTAGTTGTATGTGTAGGCTCCGTTGGCACTGTATAAGGTCTCGTGCCAGAGGATGCTGTCGCACGCCGTTATTGCCGTGTCGGTGAAGGTGCTGTTGTTTATGGTAAGGTAGAGTGTGTCCACGCTGAGGCAGCCTTCGGGGGTGTAGTAGCTGCTGAAGTAGGTGTTGCTCGAGGTGAATGTGCCGCTGCTGCCGTGGTTGTTCCACAGGAAGCTGTTGCAGGCGGTGTCTGTCTCGCTGGCGCTGCTGCTGTAGTTCATCGTGAGGTTAAGGGTGATGGTGCTGTCGCAGCCCGCGGCGTTGGTGGTGACGTAGGTGGCGGTGTCGGTGCTGGCCGAGAAGGTGCGGCCGTGCCATGTGTAGGTGTTGCAGGAAGTGTCGGACTCTGTAGAGGAATTGTCGTATATTCCTTGGATATTGCTGAAGTAGCTCCAGCCATTGTTGGCGCGATAGGTCGCTTTCGTGCCACAGGGGACATATACTTGCGATGTGGAGGGAACACTGGAGAACACACTGCGTCCAAGTGTTGGCGGCACGGTTGCGAGTGAGGTTATTGATGTGAGGCCGCTGCATCCGTTGAACGCCCATTGATCGATGGAGTCGACGGTGTTGGGGATGGTGACCGATGTTAAGCCCATGCAGTCTTGGAACGCACCCCAGCCGATGTGGGTGGCGGAATCGGGCATTGTGACTGATGTGAAGCCGCAGCCCTCGAATGCATAGTCGGCGATGCGGGTGATGGAGTTGGGAATGGTGAGCGCGCCGTTTAGGCCCATACAATAATAGAATGCATACGAGCCGATGGAGGTGACGGAGCTGGGGATGGTGAGCGCGCCGCTGAAGCTCATGCAGCTAAAGAACGCATATTTGCCTATGGTGGTGACGGAATTGGGAATGGTGAGCGCGCCGTTTAAGCTGCTGCAGCCATTGAACGCATATTCGCCGATGGTGGTGACGGAATTGGGGATGGTAAGCGCGCCGTTTAAGCTTCTGCATGCATTGAATGCACTTTTGCCAATGAGGGTGACGGAGCTGGGAATGGTGAGTGCGCCGGTGAGACTGGAACACCTATAGAAAGCAGAGTCCCCAATGGAGGTGATGGGGTAAACAATGCCGTCGACAGTAATGGTGTCGGGAATTGCTAAAGAGCCAGAGACGGTGCCGTTGTAGCCTATGAGGGTTGCGGTGGTGTCGCAGTTGAGGTAGTAGTTCAGCGACTGGCCTGTGCTGCATACGCGGCTGACGACGGTGTCGCAAATGAAGTCAGCCTCGCACTGTATGTTGCTGAAATAGCTCCAGCCAGCGTCTGCGCGATATGCCGCCACTGCGCTACAAGGAACATATACAGGTATTGTGTTGTGGACATAATCAAATACGCCGCTCCCAAGTGTTGGCGGCACTGTAGCGAGGGATGTAATCGAGGTCAAGCCGTAGCAATTATAGAACGCCTGCCTGTCGATGGAGTCGACGGTGCTGGGAATGTTAAGTGATGTGAAGCCGCTACAGCCATAGAACGCCCTGTAGCCGATGGAGGTGACGGAGTTGGGGATGGTGAGCGCGCCGTTGAAGCCGCTGCAGCCAGAGAACGCATGGACGCCGATGGAGGTGATGGAGTTGGGAATTGTGAGCGTTCCGTTGAAGCCGCTGCAGCCAGCAAACGCGCCGTCGCCAATGGAGGTGACGGAGTTAGGAATGGTGAGCGTTCCGTTGAAACCGCTACAACCATTGAATGCTTCTGTGCTGATAAAGGTGATGGAGTTGGGAATGGTGAGCGAGCCGCTGAAGCCGCTACATTCACGGAACGCATCATTTTCTATGGAGGTGACGGAATTGGGGATGGTGAGCGAGCCGTTGAAGCCGCTACAGCCAAGAAATGCTGCGTATCCGATGGCGGTAACTGAGTTTGGGATGGTGAGCGGGCCAGTGAAGCCGCTACAGCCACGGAACACACTTTCACCGATGGAGGTGACGGAATTGGGGATGGTGAGCGCGCCGTTGAAGCCGCTGCAGTCATTGAAGGCATACTCGCCGATGAAGGTGACGGAATTGGGGATGGTGAGCGCGCCGTTGAAGCCGCTGCAGCCATTGAAGGCAAACTCGCCAATGAAGGTGACGGAATTGGGGATTGATAGCGTGCCGGTGAAGCCGTTGCACCCTTCAAATGCCTCGTTTCCGATAGCAGTAATGGGGTAAGTATAGCCGTCGACAGCAATGGTGTCGGGGATTGCCAAAGAGCCAGAGACGGTGCCGTTGTATCCTACGAGGGTTGCGGTGGTGTCACAGTTGAGGTAGTATCTTAGCGACTGGCCTGTGCTACATACGCGGCTGACTGTGGTGTCGCAAAGGAAGGGCATTGCGCACTGTATGTTGCTGAAACTGCTCCAGCCTATTGCGCTGCTGTATGCCGACAATGCGCTGCAGGGGATGTAGAGGGGTTTGGAGGTGACGCTATTGTCGAAGGCGTAGCTCTCCATTGTTGGCGGCACTGTTGCCAGGGACCTTATGGAGTCCAGCCCGCTGCAGCCGAAGAAAGAGTAGCCGAGTATGTTGGTGACGGAGGCGGGGAGGGTGAGGGAGGTGAGGCCGCTGCAATCGCGGAACGCGGAGGAACGGATATATGTTATTGAGCTGGGAATGACGAGAGTCCCCGAGAGCCCGCTGCAGCCATAGAAAGCCCCACTGCCGATGGACGTTACGGAGTTGGGGGTGGTTAGGGTTCCGGTGAGCCCTGTGCAGCCACGGAAGGCGAAGTTGCCAATGGAGGTGAGGGAATCGCCGAAAGTGAGCGATGTCAAGCTGGTGCAATTCCTGAACGCGCTGTCGCCTATGGCTGTTACGGTGTAAGTCGCGCTGTTGTGTGTTATGCTATTGGGGATGGTCAAGGCGCCGGAGGGCATGGTGTAGCCAGTCCAAGAGCCGTTGGCGTTGGGGTAGGTGACTGTGGCTTTGCCGGTGGCGCAGTCGAGTGTGTAGTAGAGTGTTTGGCCGGAGCTGCACACCTGGCTTATCTTGGTGACGCTTGCGGCGAACTGTGCCGTGATGGTGGTGTCGCTGCCGACGACGAGCAGGCGCGGGTTGTTGGTGTCGCCGTCGCTCCACTGTGTGAAGGCGTAGCCGCAGTTGGGCGTGGCCGCCAATATGGCGGTGTCCCGCGCGGCATAGCTGCCGCCGCCCGTTACGCTGCCCATGGTAGCGTTGCTGCTACTGGCTGTGACGGTGTAGGTAGAGTTGGTGTTGATGTAGAACGACAGCGTGTAGTCGACATTGAATGGCTGGGCGTAGGTCTGTTCCGTATTGGTGTATGTGCTTCCATAGGCAAGATGCAGGATATCGGTGCTGCCGGAGGTGTATTTACGAAGATACCGCCCATCGATGGAATCCAAGAGCGGCAGGTTTGCCACAGCGACAGTGCAATTGACCATGCGCCTGTCGGCCAAGATGGCACTGCTGCCACCGACTTCTACAGCCACCCAGAAAGGACTGTTGCCAACGATATAGGGGATTGAGAGAGTGACAATCTGCTCGCCATACTCCTGTTGGGTGTAGGCCTGTGAGCGCACCACGGTGCCAAGGCAATCGTTTGCCAAAGCGTAGCCGTTGGAAAGTATGCTGGAGTTAAGCCTGGAGCCTTCGTACACCTTGACGGTGAAGCTATTGTTGTCGTAGCCCGAGGCATCGTATGTGCTGAACCTTATCTGCGAAAGCTGGCTTCCGGCAGGGAAGTTGCCAAGGCACTCGGGGCGCACGATGAACTCCCTGCCAGCGTCGAACGACATGTACATGCTGGCTGAGGTGTTGCCATACCAGCCTGAGGGGCTTGTGGTGCCGTCGGGCTGTATTACAAGAATAGTGTCGCGCTCAGAGCCTTGTGTAACAACGATGGCTGCGGTTCTTGTAATGCTGGTAGTGTTTGGCTGTGCCGTTATGTGCACGAGCGTCTGCTGGCCTGAGCCATTGCCACTTGTGGGGCTTATGGTGAGCCAGCTGCTGTTGCAAGAGGCTGTCCAGCCAGTGCTCACCTGGTTGTTGGAGCGCACGTAGACGCTGTCGGAGCCGCCGAGGCCCGAGAGGGTGACGCTCGACGGCGTGACGCGCAGGGAGCCGCTGTTGGGCTCGATGCCTACAATCATGGTCTGGCCGCTGTTGAAGGTGTAGGTGGCATTGCTGCCGGTGCCGCCACCGCCAGGGTTGAGGGCACTGAGGGCAAAGAAGCCGTCATACGCGCCTTGCCAGCCCCAGTTGATGTGGAAATGGGTGTTGTTGTCGTAGCCGTCGCAGACAAAGGCATGTCCGCCCGACTCGTCGTGGCCTGTATAGATGACTGGGCGCCCGGCGTCCAGCTCGGTGATGACGCGAGAGGTCCACGTGGCATCGTCGTAGTCGTCGCGCTGCATGCCCACGAGGGTGGTCTTATAGTCAAAATACTGTTTCAGAGCATTCTCGGCGCACACTGCCGACGCGGAGCCATAGGCTGTGGTCTGCGCAGCGCTGCCGCCGTTGGCAGAGATGTCGTAGAACATCTCCACGGCAACGCCGCAGTGGTACATCAGGGTGGCCACAGCGGTCTTCTCGGTCTGCGAGGAATTGTTGTTCAGTGCGTCGGGCATGTGGGTCCAGTCGTAGTAGGTGTTGGAGAAGTTGGCGCTCAGGTTGCCGTAGACGCTGTGGGTGTAGGTCTTGGAGGAGAGGCCCACGGTGGGCTTGTTCCAGAACTTCATCAGTTGCGCCATTGCCGTTGCCACGCACCCTGTCACGGTGCGCTCATTGGCGGTATTGTCGAATGGACACAGGTCGTTGTAGTGTGTGCCCTGTCCCCAGGTTGTCGTCAGCATAGCCGCCACGGTGTTGTGCGGCACATCGGGGTCGTCCAGAGGCGCACCCTCGCGCAGACGGCGCCACTGCTCGGCGATGTCGCTGGTGGCAGGCACGTCGTTGTCTACACAATAGCGGATGGCGGAGGCATAGTCCTGCAACCAGGCACGCACGCTAACGGGCACCAGCTCGGAGGCAGCCTGCTGGTCGGAGTAGGCCAGGATAGGGATCACGCAGTCATCTGCGGATATGATGACAAATCCTGCGGACTTGGTGTTGCTGAAGATATACATCTCCGGGAAGAGTGCCGACGAGGCAGACTCTTCCATAATGGCTTCGCCACCATAGTGTTGTGTCCAGAAGTTGGCTGCTATACGCGCCGCTTCGCTACGGCTTACAGGTGAGGCTTGCAGCGTCACCGCACAAAGTACCAATGTTACAAACGATAATATTTTCTTTATCATAATGATTGATTATTTGTTATTCTTTTGCAGTCGTTTGTTCTATTTAGAAGAATAGAATTTGCAAAGTTACATCTTTTTATTGACATGGCAAGAAAAAAGTATCACCACAATGTTTTTTATCGCGACACGTTGCCAAGTCAGGACTATGACGCACTACCGACGGGACTCCGACAGGACTTTGACAGATGGCGGTACGGACACGGCCTACGAGACACTGACTGAGGCGTGACTGGGACATGTCATGAGGGACATCCGTCCGGTACGGAGGTGTACAATAATCCCAAATCGATCATAGGGGTTTATGACAGATTAGTATTTGTTTCGAACAGATTGGCCGTGTCGCTGACGAAGCCGTAGCGGGCCATGGCGAGACTGGGATGCAGGCATGATGCCGAAAGAAATGCCGATATAGCTTGAACAGACCTAAAACAGACAAGATTGATTGAAAAGTCGGCCTAATGACCGATTTGGGATAATACAGACAGCGGTGGCACTACCGTTCCACCGCTGTCTGTATTCATGCGTTTTTTACCGGGTCAGTTGGGACGCGCTCTGCAGTGACCCGGGGTTGACAGGCAGGAATGCCTGTACTCCCAAGGTAATGATTAGTTGACCATCTTGATAAGGTCGCCGAGGTTGGGGGTGAGGATAATCTCTGTGCGACGGTTCTGCGCCTTGTTGGCGGGACTGTCGTTGGGGACCTTGGGGGCGAACTCGCCGTGGCCGCAGGCCTCTACCCTGGCGGGGTTGATGCCGGGGCCGTACTTCAGGAGGAGTTTAAGAATGGCGGTGGCACGCATCACGCTGAGGTCCCAGTTGTCCTTCACTTCGGCTTTGCCATTGTAGGGGTCGTTGTCGGTGTGGCCCTCTACGAGGATGTTGAGGTCGGGATTGTCCTCGAGCACCTTGGCGAGGCTGCGGATGGCCTCGGCGCCCTCCTTGGAGACGGTCCAGCTGCCCGACGAGAACATCAGCTTGCTGTCGAGCGAGACGTACACTTTGCCGTTCTTCGACTCGACGTTGAGGCCTTTGTCGGCAAAGCCCGTCAGGGCGTTGTTGACGGCGTCGCGCAGGGCTTTTATCTCGCGCTCTTTGTCACCGAGGGCCTTGCGGGCTTCGGCCTCTTTGCGCTCAAGCTCTTTCTGCTTGGCGGTGAGGGCGTTCTGCTGACGGCGGAACTCCTGCTCCTTGGCGGCGAAGGCTTCTTCGCGCTGCGTGAGCTCCTTGGTACGTGCGGTGAGCAGGTTGTTGGCCCGCGTGAGGTCGCGGTTCTTGCTGGTTACCTGCTGCATATAGTTCTCGATGACAGTGTCGTAACCGAGCTTGAGCTTGCCTATCTCGTCCTGCAGCTGCTCGTTCTCGTCCTGAAGCTGCAGGTTGTGGTTGCGCAGATCCTGCACCGAGGTGGAGAGCAGCTCGTTCTGCCGCAGCAGTTCGGCCTGCTCGGCCTGCATGTCTTTCATCTCCTGCTTGGCGATGTTGTTCTCTTTCTTGAGCCTTGTATTCTTGTTCTCGAGGGCTTCGTACTTGCCCAGAGTGACGCACGAGCTGCACAGCAGTGTGGCCGTCGCTATAAATATTATATACTTTTTCATATGCTTGTATAACGCAATTGAAAAAAAAATCGTACCTTTGCAGAACATTTTTTTTAAAAGCAGGAGAGCAAAACATCCGCAGATGTCTAAGACACTGATAAATATATACAAGAAGGCACATATATGGCGGCTGCGCCACATATCGATGCCGGTGTATATGGTGCTGCTGAGCATCGTGGTAGGGGTTTGTTCGGGCTTTGCCGCCGTGCTGCTGAAGACGGGCGTGCACTTCCTCGGGCAGGCGCTCACGCGGCTGAGCGTGGCCACCGTTGCCGGGGGCAACCTGATGATACTGGTGTACCCGTCGGTGGGCATACTGCTGTCGGTGCTGTACGCGCGCTACGTGGCCCACGGCGAGATAGGCCACGGCATACCGTCGGTGCTGCTCTCGATATCGAGGCACAAAGGGGTGCTGCCGGCACGCAACATATACAACCCGCTGATTGCGTCGAGCCTTACCGTGAGCTTCGGCGGGTCGGTGGGACTGGAGGCCCCCATTGCCTCCACGGGCAGTGCCATAGGCTCGAACGTGGGGCAGTTCTGCCGCCTCAATCTGCAACAGGTCAAGCTGTTGCTTGGCTGCGGTGCCGCCGGTGCCATAGCCGGCATCTTCAAAGCCCCGATAGCGGGTATACTCTTCGTGGTGGAGGTGCTGATGTTCGACCTGAACAAGACGTCGGCCGTGCCGTTGCTCTTCTCGTCGCTGAGCGCCAACACGGTGGCATACTTCCTGATGGGCCCCGACGTGCAGTTCGCCTTCCAGGTCACCGAGGCCTTCGCCCTCTCACAGATACCCTTCTATGTGCTGCTGGGCGTCTTCTGTGCGGTGTGCAGCGTCTACTTCCTCCGCATGACCGACGCCGTCGAGCAGTACTTCGCGCGGCACCGCCGCCGCACGCGCTTCGTGCTGGGCAGCGTGCTGCTGGGCGTGATGATATTCCTCTTCCCGCCGCTTTACGGCGAGGGCTACGGCTCGCTCACCGCCCTCTTGCACGGCAACAGCGACATACTCTTTGCGGGCAGCATCTTCGCCCCGATGCAGGGCAAGTCGTGGGCGGCCATAGCCATGCTGCTGGTGCTGATACTCACCAAGGCCATAGCCACCGCCACCACCATAGGCAGCGGCGGCGTGGGCGGCACCTTCGGCCCCTCTCTGGTGCTGGGAGGCCTCAGCGGCTACTGCGTAGCACTGATATGCAACCAAATGGGACTGCCCGAGCAGTCGACGGCCAACTTCGCCCTCGTGGGCATGGCGGCGGTGATGACCGGCGTGATGCAGGCGCCCTTCATGGCCACGCTGCTCATCGCCGAGATTACCGGCGGCTACGCGCTGCTGGTGCCGCTACTCATCACCTCGGCGGTCACCTTCATCTGCGTGAGCCCTTTCGAGCGGCACTCCATCTACGCCCGCAAGCTCGCCGAGCAGGGCGACCTGCTAACCCACGACAAAGACCGCTCGGCATGGCAGCTTATCAACATGCGCAAACTCATAGAATGCAACTTCGCCACGGTGCGCCAGGGGCAGACCCTCGGCCAGCTGGTCGAGGCCGTGAAGAACTCCCGCCGCAACATATTCCCCGTGCTCTCGGCCGACGATAAGTTCCTCGGCGTCATCATCCTCGACGACATACGCCAGGTCATGTTCCGCACCGAGCTGTACGACACCACCACCGTCGACGAGCTGATGCACCCGCTGTCAGAGGGCGACGTGGTGTCGATCGACGACTCGCCGCAGACCGTGGTGCAGAAGTTCCGCTCCAGCGAACGCTATAACCTCGTGGTAATCGACACCGACGGCCGCTACATAGGCTTCCTGTCGCGCGCCAACACCTTCAGCGCCTACCGCCGCTTCATCAGCGACACCAGTGATGAATAGAACTGAGTTATTAGTTCTAAGCTTTAAGTGGCTGGCGCGCCAACCGCGTCAGCCACTTTTAATTTCTTTTAGTTCTCCGACTGCGCAGCAGTCCTTTTTCTTTTAGTTCTTTTAGTTCTGATTGAGTCCTTGACTGCGCAGCAGTCGTACCGACTGAATCAAAACCGCGTCAGCTACTAATAACTAATAACTTAAAACTTAAAACTTAGATCACCCTTCTGGCAGCGAAGGCGTGGCCTTGTCGCGCTTCTTGAGTGTGAAGCCTATGCCGAAATGCACGTCGGCATAGTCAACGCCTATCGACGTGACACCCAATCCAAGAACCAGCCGCTCCTTGACGCACAGCGTGCCGCCGAGGTCGACGGCCAAGCCGCTGTGGCTTGCCCCGGGCTGTACCACCCACACGTCGTTGGCGGTAAGCCACGACAGGGTGCGCTCGCCGTAGCCAAGGCCCACGTTGAGCCATAGGCTCTTATTAATCCTGCGGCTGTAGCCAGCCACCAGCGACAACCGCTGACGCGACACCTCGCCGGTATAGAACGGCTGCTGAGTACCCACGACGCCCTCGGCCACGTCGCCGTAGACCGTTGCCATGGTGCCGTCGGGCTCGGCCACTACGGTGCCTTTGTCGAAGTTGAAGCCCGTCATGGCGGTGACGTACCAGCCATTTCTTTTCACGCTGCCCAGCGTGACACCCGCCGACAGCTGCGGCGCCACGTTGCCCGCCACGTTGAACATAAGGTAAGTATGCGGCGTGTTAGCCTTGTGGAGGCTCATGGTCCCCACCTGTGCGGCGGCTTTGCCGTCACCTCCCTCCTGCCCCACTGCCTGCGCCGAGAGTACTGCAAGGCACAGCACTGCGGCAGCCACCCGCCTCAAGAACTTTATATCTATACTGTATGTCATATTGTTTCTAATAGGTTTATTTATCTATCGCTTCTACCGTATCTATCGCCTCTATACCATTTACTCGTTAACCACCAGTCTCACGGCCTCGCCCATATAGCGCAGGCCGAGACCATTGGCCACGTTTATCGCGATGGCGCTGAAGTTCATGTCGTAAGCGTAGCGCGACGTGTGGATCGACGCACTCCAATAGTACCCGCAGGCGTCCACGTCGGACACTGCAGAGCCGCTGCGCCGTCCCGAAGCAGGGAGGAACACGGCTCCGGCCTGCTGCATGAGATCCCATTGGTACTGCGTGTAGCTGTTGGTAGCATAGCCGTTGGCATAACCCGGGTGGAACTCGCAGTAGCCCGGCAACGTCCAGCTGTCGGGCAGCACCACGACGCCCGTGTAGCTCACCCCGTTGACCGTGATGGTGGCCAACGCGGCCTTGTTGGCAGCACCCGGACGCACGTTGAACAGGTAGTTCCACTCGTCGTGCGTCAGCGTGCGCCACTTGCCTGCGCGGTTGCCGCCGTTGCTCACCGCATTGTACACGCCCCAGTCGGCGTTGGCGTATGGTCCCGACAAGGTTGCCGAGGTGCTGCCGCCGGGCATGTAGTCGGCTGTGGCGGTGGATACCGACCAAGGATCGTAGGCATTGGCACCGCTGTTCCAACCGCTGGTGCCCCAGCCGAAGAGGTCTATCCAGCCGTCGTAGCCGTCAGCCACCGCCTGGTTGGGCATACCGATATACTCGTATTGATTGTCGGCAAAGCGCCACTCACCGGTGGTTGCCCTGTAGCGCAGGTTGCCCTGCGAGAAGCGCACCCGCTGCGACACGCCCACGGTAAAGAGGCCGCCGAGCGCGCCGAAAGAGGACGACGTGACGAAGTCGTCGCCATAGCCCACGCCCAAGGCGTTGACGGCGTATGGACGTATGTAGTACACCGTGTTGGGCGCAAGACCCGTGACCGATGCGGTGAACGTTGCGTTGGCCTGCACATGCGACGCGTTGTCAATCGTGGGAGCCGGAGTGGTACCCCAGCAGAAACCCGTCTCGGTGACCGAGGCTCCGCCATCGCTGACCACCGTTCCCTTCGCCGTCATCGACGAGGCTGACGACTCGTAGATGTCGTCAAAGTCCACCATAGGCGGCATGGGGGCCGTCGTCGTCACCGTGTATTCCTCGCCGTAAGCCACGCCGCTTCCGTTAACGGCGTAAGCTCTCACGTGATAGGTGCTGCTCGGACTCAGGCCGTTGACGACGCAGGCGAAGGTGTCGGCGCGCAGCACGGCCTGCACATGGGTGCCATTGATTGTAGGCTGAGACGCCGTGCCCCAGCACACGCCGCATGCCGTCACCGGCAGTCCGCCGTCTGACACTATCGCTCCACCCGTGCGGAACAGCGTTGCAGCTATCGAATAAGGCGTGCTCGTGGTCACAGCGGGCTCCTGTAAAGCCAGCGTGCGGAACACCGTGTCGGAGCCGTAGCCCACGCCCGCCGCCCCTTTGGCGAAGGCTCTTACATGATAGGTAGTGCCGGGTTGCAAACTGTCGAAGGTGAACTCGAAGAGTCCAGTCTGCGACAGCGCCACGCACTGGCAGAGGTCGTCGACTGTGGGATTGGTTGTCGTGGCAAGGCATATACCGCAGCTGTCAACAGCCATATTGCCCACCGCCATCAACGCCCCCTGTATATCCGCCTCTCTGTAGCTTGGCGTTATCGACAAGACCACAGGCTCGCCGGGACGCGGCGCCACCGTAGTGAAAGCGGTGTCGACAAGGCGGCGCGAGCCGTAGTCGTTCATAGCCACCACCGCACAGCCGTAGGCCGTGGCGGGCAGCAAGCCTTCCACATGCAGCGAGAAGCGGCGGCTCCAGAGGCCGGCCTGCTCCATGGCATATACCTGCGTGTCGGTCGACTCCGACCAGCAGCGGAACTCCAGCTGCATGGTGCCGTGCAGATTGGCAAGACTGCAGTCAACATCCAATGATGTCATCGTGGTCGACAGCTCTATAGATGCCATCTGCAGCTCGTTGAGCGCCACCTCGGGATCTTTGCTGCATCCCGTCAGCAGCACCATCGCCGCCAACAGCATATAATACACTTTAAACCAATGCTTTCTCATTATCACCATCCTTTCGCTGTGTATCGAGTTTTTCAGAGTATATATCCAGAGCCACTATCACTGCCGTGAAGCCCCAGAACGGTACCGACAACTTGTCGGTATCGAGGAAGTTGTTGAATATTCCATGTACGTAATAGGTCAGCAGGCTGAGCGTGAACGCCAGCGCGGTGTGCGCCACTGCAGTGTCGCGCGCCGTCCGGTATATGCGCACGCCCGTGGCAAACGTCACCATGAATATCCCCGCCACCAGCAGCACGCCGGGGATGCCCTGCTCGGTCATGGGACCTATATACTCGCTGTGGGCGTTGCCCAGGTTGCCCGAGTTGGTGCTGATGACGCTAAGCTGATAGCTGCGCTGATAGCTGGCATACACAAACTGGTAGGTGCCAGGGCCGCAGCCAAGCAGCGGGTTTTCCTTCCATATACGCACCGCCGAGGCCCAGCGGTTAAGCCGCTCGAGGTTGCTGGCGTCGGTGGAAATATTGGATATGGACTTTATCTGGCCCGCCAGGTCGTACGACGAGTCCTGCTTGTTCTTGCCAAGCTTATAGAGCACGTCCGACTGATAGACGAAGAACACCCCCACGCAGAGCGCGAAGCCCAGCATCATCCACTTCACCTTCATGCCCATGCGCACAAGCACGTACACGCCTATAGCCGCCAGCACGCTGAGCCATGCGGCACGGCAGTAGGAGAAGAACAGTCCCACCACGAGCAGCCCGAACAGCGCCAGGAACATCAGGCGGCTCCAGCCTTTGCTCTTGCGGCTGAATATGAAATAGAAGGCAGCGGGGATGAACAATGCTATCACGCAGCCGTAGGCCGTATGGTCGTTGTAGAACGGCCGCATCACGCGGTGCAGCGTCTGCAGGTCGCTGAAGTTGCCGAGGGTCTTCAGGGTCGCCAGCAGCACCACAGCCACAAGCCCTATGGCATAGCACCAGAAGAACTGGCGTATGCGCCTGCCATCCTTGAATATCTGCGCTGCAGCGAAGAAGAAAGGCACCACGAACCACAGCCTCGCCAGGAAGTACTTCACCGACACCCACGGCATACGCGACGTGCACGCTGTTATCAGCATCCACGCCAGCGACGCCAGCACGAGTATCGACACCGGGTGCCGTAATATGCGGGTGTCGTAGTTATGCGCCACCAGCACCCTGAAGAAGAAAATCAGCGAGAAGAGTATCATCATCGGCTCCACAGGCATAGACAGCTCCATGCCTTGCAGCAGCGACATGTTGATTGCAAAAGGCGTACACAGTGCCATGAAGAGGAACGCCGTCTCGAGCCTCAGCAGCAGCAAAGCCACCACCAAAGCGCCCAGCGGGAGCAACGAAAGATAGTAGAAGTCTTTTACCAGAAGTATGCAGTTGGCCACCAGAAAGAGCAACGACAGCACCACCGCCACGACGGCGGCCTTGTTGCCTGCAAGCCACTCTTTCACACGTGCCATAGCCACGCCTACTCCTCCTCTTTGGCCTTGCGGTCGACAAGCAGCAACACGAGGATGCACATCACCAGCGCACCGAAGCTGCCCAGCAGCACAATGATGGTGCGTTTGGGCCATGCCTTGGTGTCCGACGGCGACGCCTTGTCGAGCCAGAACTTATAAGCCACGGCCAGCGAGGCGTCCACCTTGGTCTGCGTGGCACGCGTCTGCAGGTCGGCCAGCTGCTCGCACTTGTACTCTATAAGGCTCGACGTGCTGTTGCGATGGCTGGGGTCGGTCGACATCTGGTCCTCGAGGGCGTGGATGTCCTCTGTCATCTGGTCGCACACGGCCTCCATGATGCCGCTGGCATCCATGGCACGGTCGTGGTGTATGCGGTGGCAGATAGCATCGTAGCCCGAGGCGATGTAGTTGGCCATGTCGGCAGCCCACTGCGGGTCAACGTCGAGTACCGACACCTCAACACCGAGGAACTCGGTGCGCTTCACGTTCACGTTGCCGCGATACTGCTCGTGCAGCTTATGCAACTTGTGCGGGTCATTGGCGCTTATGCCGTAGTGCTCCAGCAGGTTGAAATGGTTGCACACGCTGTCCTCCATCGACTTCGACGAGAGTATCTGTATAGCATACTCGCAGTCGCGCTCAATGCCGTAGTCCATGAAGTCCAAGCTGTAATGGTAGTCCATAATGGCCTTCGACATTCGGTTCGAGTTGGTCGGAAACAGCGTAGCCGTCGACTTATAACGCGGTGTAATCAGAAGAGATGCCACCACCGAGACCACCAGAGCCCCGATGAAAACCCACATCAGCAGCTTCCACCATTTCTTGAAGAATCGCACCGTCAACTCACGGTCGTAATTGTTGCCAAAGTTTTTATCGCTCATAATGATTTTATCTGTTTATCCGTTGATGTTCTATGTTGATATGTCTTATGTTGATATGTCTTATGTTGATAAGTTGATATGTGAAGAAAGTCCAGTGGACTTTCGATAGCGAAGCGGAGAATTTAAATCGCGCCAGCCACTTTTAATTTCTTTTAGTTCTCCGACTGCGCAGCAGTCCTTTTTCTTTTAGTTCTTTTAGTTCTGATTGAGTCAAAACCGCGTCAGCCACTTAATGCCGAAGGCTGTGAGCACCGCTGAATAAAAACATGGATAGCGAACAACTTAAAACTAATAACTTATAACTTATCTGTGCTTTTTCCAAATGCATACTCGTCATCATTGCTTGTAAACCCGTCGTCCTCCACCTTCGGAGCAGCCGCCGTCGAGTCGGGCTTACGGTACTCCAGCCCCTTCTCCGGACGGTTGCAGTCACTCATGTTGTCCTGTATCCTGATAATCTCGCCCACCGACAGCCTCCGGCCGTTGTCGCCAACAAACCTATCGGGCCAGAAGGGGAACGCCTGCGCCAGGTCGCCGCTGTAGTAGAAGTCAAAGCCTATGGCACCAAAGGTATATGTGACTCCGTCCACCTCTATGCGCGAACCACCGCACACGGGGTTCGACTTTGGCACCGACTGCGAGAAGCCCACATTAAACAAAGTGAAGAGTATGTCGGGCCGGTCGCTGATGTCGTACCCTGCCCGCTTCCACTGCAACATGGTCTGGTGCAGGATGCAACCCGTATAGATATACGAATACAGGTGGTTGCGATAGTCCACCAAGCGGTTGTAGCGTTCTGTCTCGTGGTCCTCCGTCTCGAAGTCGAGGATGTTCTCGTACTGCCGTCCCATGTAGAACACCGATGCCGTGTCCTTCAAGTGTTCTTCCACCATCTGCGCCGTGTGCTCCTTTATGCCGTTCACGCCGTATGAGAACTGCGACTGCACCGACAGCATCTTCACCGGCCCGAGGTATTTCTTCACCATCTCGCGTTTGGTGTTGAACAGCCTTATCTGCTCGCCCACCAGACACCCCACTATCATCCTCGGCTCCACGCCCGTCAGCCTGCCCGCCTCGTTGATCAGCGCGCTGTCCTTCAGTATCGACTGCCGCAGGTACTCCCATTCCACGGTGTTCATCCATGGTATTACGTTGGGATTGTCCCTCTGCGGCTGCTTCGCTATGACAGCCTCCAGCTCTTTCATGAACGACACGTAGTCGTCGCTGTCGCTGGCATAGAGCGACACGGCCGCCAGCATTTTGTCAACAAGTATCGGGTCGTTGCTCTCCTGCGCCGCATGCATTATCAGGCGGGCGTTCTCGGGATAGAACTTGCCGAAGGCCGCCAGCCGCGCGTACTGCGTCATCCAGGCAGCATCCATCTGCTGTTTGCTCAGCTTCTTGCCCTTCATGTCGCGTATCTCCGACACTGACATCAAGTAGCGGTAATTCTCATCCACACCGCCTTTGTTGTTGGCAAAGCCCAGCTGATAGGCAGCCCATGCGCCCGTTATGCCGAAGCCCGCCAAGGCAAAGGCTACCAGCAATACGTCAAATATTTTGCGTCCCGCACTGCGCCGACGCCAGTTCTTCAGAGCTACGCCAAGTCTCGAAGCCATGCCACCTGTTCAAAAAGCGTTACATCCATCAGCACAAAGACGATGGCTCCGGCAATGTAACCGGCAAGTGCCAGCAAGGATATCTTCTTGAGGTACCATATAAAGTCTATCTTCTCCATGCCCATCACGGCCACACCGGCAGCCGAACCTATGATAAGCAGCGAACCGCCCGTACCGGCGCAGTAGGCCAGAAACTCCCAGAACGCATGGTTCTGATGGAATATAATGTCGGCACCGTCTATGGGGTACATGCCCATGACTGCGGCCACCAGCGGCACGTTGTCGACAACCGACGAGAGCGCTCCGATGATGATGTCTATAAAGAAGAAGCCCGGGGCGGCTGTGCCGAACACGTTGTTCAGTCCTCCGGCAAGACTTCCCAGTATGCCAGCCACCTTCAGGCAGCTAACGGCCATCAGGATGCCGAGGAAGAAGAGTATGGTAGGTGTGTCTATATGCTCCAGCGTGCTCACCGCTGTAGGCAGCTTGTGGCCTTCCTTCTCATATTTGCGGCTGATAATCTCAGTGGTAATCCACAGCACGCCGAGGCCGAACAGCATGCCCAGATACGGCGGCAGATGCGTGATGGTCTTGAAGATAGGCACAAATATCAAGGCTGCCACGCCCATGATAAGTACCAGCCTGCGCAGGTGCACAGGCACCTCTATGCCGCCACCCTGCGCTGCGGGACGCTCTATGTCGCCCTTAAGGGTTGCGCCGACGATAAGCACCGGCACCACCATACACACAAGGCTGGCAACGATGGTCTTAACTATGATGTTAACGGTAGTCACCTGGCCGCCAATCCACAGCATAATCGTCGTCACGTCGCCTATGGGGCTCCATGCGCCGCCCGCGTTGGCTGCAAGTATCACCATGCCGGCATAAAGCCAACGTTCGCGCTGGTCGGCGATGAGCTTGCGCAGCAGCGCCACCATCACTATGGCCGTCGTCATGTTGTCAAGCAACGCCGACAGGAAGAAGGTCAGGATGCTCACCACCCACAGCAGTTTCTTCTTGTTCGTGGTCGTTATCTTGTCGGTTATGACGCGGAAACCCTGATAATCCTCTATGAGGGTCACGATAGTCATGGCTCCCAGCAGGAAGAAGACTATCTCGGCCGTCTCGCCAAGGTTTTCGATGAGATGCCCGCTGATGAAGGCATGCCATGTGTCTATGTCCATGCCCGGCTGCGCCGCGGCGTGGCAGAACGAATACACCGCCCACACTACCACTCCCAGAAGGAGCGCCGTCGCGGTCTTGTTTACTTTCAGCGGATGCTCCAACGCTATGCAGGCGTATCCGATAATGAATATTGTTACCAGTGCTGCTACCATAATAATATTTAATTTTAAGTTATTAGTTTTAAGTTATTAGTGCTACGCAGGTCTTGTCTCGATACTTTTTTGTTTATGCGTTGCAAAGATATTACTGTGCTGATTTTTTCTTCATCGTCAGAACCGATGCTGTCATCATTTTGATAAGTTCCACCGACGAATCATATAGTGGTTCAAATACATTTCTCTCGATGTAACCGCCTTCAACAAGAAGTTCTAACCAATATTGTGTTTCATGTGTTTCTTTTATTGCAAGTGATATTTTGTGGATAAAATCATTGTCGCTTTCTGCAGCAATAGCTTCTCTATAGTTTGCTCCTATGCTTGTAGCCGAGCGGAATATTTGGTTTGAAATAATAAATTCTCTATTTTCCTGTAACTGCTTACACAATTTTATGACAGCCAATGCAAATTCCTTACTTCTATTGTATATGGGACCTCTCTCCTTCATCATAAATCGCGTCAGCCACTTAAAACTTAGAACATATAACTAAAATCGCGTCAGCCACTTAAAACTTAAAACTCATAACTTATAACTAAAAACCGCGTCAGCCACTTAAAACTTAAAACTCATAACTTATAACTAAAAACCGCGTCAGCCACTTAAAACTTAAAACTTAGAACTTAAAACTCTCACTATCGTCTCTTATTCTGTTCCTTCTGCATTTGCTCGGCCATCTTCTGCATCTCCTCCAGGCGCTGCTGGAACTTGCTCTTCTTGGCTTTTTCTTTGCCGTTGGCGTGCTTGGCGTCATACTCTGCCATGCGGGCACGCACCTTATCCTCACTTGTAAACTTGCGTATCAGTATCATCTGTATCATCGTAAGACTCAACGACGTGAAGTAATACAGGTTCAATGCCGCCGACTGGCTGTTGAACAGAAACAGCATCATGAACGGCATGAAATACATCATCAGCTTCATGCCCGGCATGTTCATCTGGCTCTGCTGACCCTTCATTGTGTACCACGTATAGAAGAACTGCACGCCGAACATCAGCAGGCAGAACAGCGACACATGGTCGCCGTACAGCGGTATGTTGAAGCCGAAGTCAAGCACCGAGTCGTATGACGACAAGTCGTCGCACCACAGGAACGACTTCTGCCTCAGCTCTATCGACGCAGGATAGAAACGGAACATAGCCCAGATTATAGGCAGTTGTATCAGCATGGGCAGGCATCCCGCCATGGGGCTGTAGCCCGCCTTCTTCTGCAGCTTGGTCATCTCCTGCTGCTTCTGGAACGCCTGGTCCTGATTGGGATACTTCTTGTTGAGGGCGTCCATCTCGGGCTTCAGTATGCGCATTATAGCGCTGCCTTGGTACGACTTGAACGTCAGCGGGAACAGCACCAGCCTCAGCAGGAAGGTCAGCACCAGCACTATCACGCCGTAGTTCCAGTTGAACTTCTCCAGGAAGTTGAACACCGGTATGATGGCATAGCGGCTTATCCACTGCGTCAGGAAGAAACCCCAGCCCAGCGGCAGCATGCGCTCGAAGCCGTTGTGCTGCTCGCGCAGGTCTTTGTACTTGCTGGGACCGAAGTACAGGCTCATCCCCAGCTTGTTGTTGGTCGCAGGGTCGTATGTGAAGCTTATGTCGCTGAACATGTCGCACAGGTAATTCACTGCCGTGTCCTGCTTGTTGGTGCTGGTCGAGAGACGCGCGTTCTCAAACACACTGTCGCTCACCAGTATAGCGCAGAAGAACTGCTGCTTGTAGGCAATCCATTCTATCGGGGTGCTCACCTTCTCCTCGTCGTCCGAGCCGTCGCGCAGGCGGTCTACCTTGTCGCCTGCCGGCTTGTAGTACAGAGTGCTGTTGAAACGCTCCGCGTCTTTGTTGCGGTTGCGGCTGTTCCTCATGCTCTGGTCCACCTTCTCCTGGCGGTTCATGCGGTTCTGCCATGTCACGCCCATTATGGCGTTGGCGTCGATATGTTTCTCGAGGTTAACGAAGTTGACGTCGAAGTCCACCTCGTAGCTGTTAGGGCTGAACACATAGCGGAACTCAAGGTAAGCATCATCAGCGGTTGTCGAGTCCTTCACGTAGGCACGCATGCTCAGCACCAGCGAGTCGGTATCGACCTTCAGCGCGGTGCCGTCGGCCTCCTTGCCGTCCACAAACGGACGGAACACCAGGTCGCGGCTGTTAACCACCTTGTGGTCGCTGGTCGAGAACACTATGTTGAAGTTGTCGCGCGACGGCGTTATCAACACCAGCGGCATGCTGTCGAAGGTCACATAGTCGGCCAGCGTCACCTTGTTAACCTTGGCACCCAGCGGCGACACCTCCACGGTGAACACGCCGTTCTCTATGCTCAGGCACGCCGTGTCCTCGGCCATCTCCTGACCGAAAGCGCCCAGTTTGGCCAGCTGCTGCTGACGGTTCTGCTCCTCGGCCACCGAGTCGCCCTGCAACGCCGCCAATGCCTTGGCGGTCTCCGCACGTTCTATGCTGTCCAGCATCACGGCACGCACC
Organism: Bacteroidales bacterium; assembly: GCA_017962615.1. Taxonomy (GTDB): domain Bacteria; phylum Bacteroidota; class Bacteroidia; order Bacteroidales; family P3; genus Colimorpha. The sequence goes on from JAGCUZ010000061.1 coordinate 30,669, forward strand.
GAGTCCTGATACAACTTCTGCTCCTGCCGCAGCTGCTCCATTTGCTCCTCCGTGGGCGACACCCACCACATAAAAGCTATGAATATGGCAAATATCAGCCCGAAACCTATTAACGACTTCTTGTCCATCCTTTGTTCTATATTCCAAATATTTGTTTACAAATGAATAACTTACTCTATCACCCCGCAGTGTGGGATGAATTTGCAAATTTACGATATATTTTGCAATTGGCAGCAAAAATATACACGCATGTACATACTTTTACACCGATACCCTCTTTCTACACCCTCTTGCGTGTCGTGCTTTGCCTACCGAGCCCGACGAGCCAGCTCATACAACATCCGCATCCTTTACGCCGCCATATTACACTAACAACCAACGCCATACAGCAACGCAAAAAAAAATACGAAAAATTTGCGAATAATTCAAAAAAAACACATAACTTTGCAAAAAAGTTCCAAACAATTAACCAAAGTTCATTAACATTAAAACTCAACCACTTATGAAGAAATTAATGCTTGTAGCGGGCGTCGTCGCCCTGTTCGCAATGGCTTCGTGCAGCAAGAGCTGCCACTGCAAAGACGGTGTCACCGGTGAAGAGATCACCAACGCCGCCATCGAGAATTATACCCAGGACATGTGCAAACAAGTCAACATGCCCGGCGCTCTCGAATGCACCTGGCAATAAACAGCCACTACCATCAACAAAAAAAGCCAGACCTCTCAAGGCCTGGCTTTTTCTTTTCCCTTTTTCAAACGCCCTTAGAATCTGTAGCGCACGCTGAAAGCGTAGGTGTATAGCCACGGCTCGTCGTGGGCGAAGCCCAGCAGGTCTATGCCCGGACGGGCGTCAAGGGCAAGCTGCAGCGGGAAGTCGAAGTTGTACTCTATACCTCCCTGACACACAGCGGCCAGTCCCAAGCGGGTATGGTTTGCATCTTTAACGGCGTCATAGTGGTTATGGATACCTATCTGTGCACCTGGACCTATAAACCACTGCAGACCCGCCACGATGGGGAACGTCCAGTGGTATGCAGCCGTAGCGGTCGTGTACATGTTGTGGTGGCCGGCACCGGCATCCCATCTTGCAAGACCGAGGTCGATTTCAAGGCGGTTGGCGTCGCTGAATATTCTCTGCATTGAGAACTCCGCTCCGAGGCCCCAACCGTCGTTGATACGGGCACCCATGTTCCACTGTGCCATAGCACTGCCGCCCATCATGAACAAGGCGGCCAAAGCGATGATAAGTTTTTTCATTTTTGTACTGATTTTTAGTTAAGTTATGTGTTAGTAGATTTGATTCTAAAAACCGAATATAGAATAGATTTGATTCTAAAACGTATAAGTGAACGACCGTGGCTCGGGGTACCAGCTGTTGAGCACAATAGTGTAAGTACCCGGCTCCACGCCACTGATGTCGAACTCGTTGTTCACCTCGCACATGCAGTTGGCCATCGGAGCGTTCTCGTCCTCCAATTCGTTTATGGTGATGGTCGAGCCCTCGCGCACAACCCTCACCTCGATGCCGCCATCCATCGCGGCTATGCCGCAGTTAACCATCAGGTTGTAATGCGTCACATGCAGCGTGCCGTTCCGATATTCAACACCCAACGAGTCGGGATTCTCGAAACCCTTGGCAGCTTCAGCGTCGGTGTGCAGCAGGCACGGCGAGTGATGCGCGTTGTACCCTGCCGCCACAGGCTCTTCCTCGGGCTTTACCGGCGACTCCTCCGACTTGCCGCACCGGTACGCCGTCAGCACCGCCGCCGTCATGGCAACCATCGCCATCGTCTTGTGTAAAACACTATGTTTCATATCGTTTGTACCATTCCAAAAGTCCGCCGGCATCTATTCCGACAGACGAAGTACAACAATAACGCGGCAACTGTTTTTTTATTGTCTGCCGCACCTAGCCCATCCATTTTTTACATACTTTCGGGCTATAACCCCACCAAAAAACACCTCTTATAGCCCGAAAGTTTGCAATTTTTTGTCGCACCTTCTCTGCCCTATTCCACCACAATCTTCTGCGTAGCGGTGCCATGCGGTGTCTCTATGCGCAGTATGTAGCTGCCTGTGGCCAGGCCTTGCAGCGGGATGCCAGCTTTGCCGCCACCTTGAAGGGCAGCCGTACCCATCCGGTCGCGGCCTACCGTGAGCTTATGCCGTCCCACTTCGCGGCCCACCATGTCGAACAGGGTCACACCTATCTCCTGCCCCCGCTCCGCCTCGGGTCCCGCCAGCTCTATCGTCAGCAGACCCGTCTTGCTTGCGGGGTTAGGGTATATGTGCAGCGTGAGCCCCTGCAGGCTTACGGTCTCTATGACCTGCGGCGAACGGGTGGTAGCCGCCGCGTGGTCCGACCAGTTGCTGTACACTCCCGCGTTGCAGATGCTGCGCACGTAGAACCAGTAGGACGTGCCGGGCTCCAAGCCGCTTATTATGGCGGGATTGGTGGCAACGTTTGTACTCAATCCCGTGCTGTCGCCAGGTCTGAAGCCCTCCGGCCCGTACTCCACCTCCCAGTAGTTCACTGTCGAAGGCGTCGTCCACCGTAGCGTCACCGAGGTCTCAGCGCTGTTGCTCGCCTCGAGGCCCGTAGGCTCAGGGCATGGCTGAGGTGTGTCGAGCGTAGCAAATCGTCCGTCGGCCCAGCTCGAGTAATAATTCTCGCCGCACACACGTCGCACACGCCAGTCGTACATAGTGCCAAGTGTAAGGTTGTTGAACACCATCGAGTCCGAAGTGGTCTCCACTGCGGCAGGCCATGTTGCATCGGTGACAAGCTTTACAGCCGCCTCGCACCTTATGCCCTGCTCGCTCCACGACAGCGTGGCCTGGTAGTCGCTCGCCGTGACAGCGACCGTCGGCATGGCACAGCCGTTGCTGCTCGGGCCTACAACCACATCGTCTATAAACAGGTTGTTGCTGCCAGCGGCCAACAGGCATATACGCCCCGACGCGCCCCTGTAGCGGTCAAAGATTACAGAGTCTTTCATATAAAATGTCGACCTGAAATTCATCGTGTCGTACGGGGTGAATGTGTTAATGTCGGCATGATCGGTTATGATGCCCGCAACCAAATAGCCCGTATTGCTTGAGCCGGCACTCATCCTGCGTCCCCACACCGTGAGTTTCAGGTTACTGATATCGTCGGCAAACTCCGGCAGCACCGCGTACATGTAGTTCTGCGTCCCGCCGGGATACATGTAGCAGCAGTACGAACCCGAGCGTTGGTTACTGGTGTACCCCCTCGGATACGAACTCGTGCTGCTTCCCAAGTCCCAGCATCGGCTAAACTGTCCCGAGCCGGAGTTGCAGTCCTCGAAGCCGCAGCTGTACGGCATCTGCCAGTGGGCAACAGGGCCGCAGGCCGTGTTGAAGCTGCCTCTTGTGGAACTGTACTGAGACGTGTCGCTCGCCGAGCATACCGAACGCACGACATACTCATAGTAGGTCGACGGCAGAAGGTTGGTGAGTGTAAACGGGTTGGATGTTGTGCTCACGGTGGTGCCGCTGCCAAGGGCGAAGCCTGTGGGCCCGTATTCCACAAGCCATTGCGTAGCCCCCGCATTGTCCTGCCAACCTATATAAGCCGTGGTAAGCGTTATCGAGTCTGCATTTGCCGACAACTGGTTTGGCGGCACACAAGTCCCGACACTGTCAACCGTAATATCATCAATATCAAAGTTTATCGAGGAATTAGACTTGGGCATGATTGCGATATGGCGGCCGCTGCCGGTGTATCCACGCAGGTACACGGTAAACTCCTGCCAACTTGTATTTGACAACAGCACACATGTGTCAACCGCTGTAAACGTGGTTATATCCCCGGGATTGTTCATTACGCCGACCAACACATAACCATAGTTGCTTACCGATTCGCGACGACACCAGTATCTTAGTCTGAGATTATTTATGTTAGCTCTGAATGTGGGCATAGCCACATAGCTGTAATAATAATTCGAAACGTATGCACACAATGAGTATTGACCGCTGTGACGCGCATTCGTTGTGGGATAAGGGTATTGTATAGAATGGTTTGTACCCTTTGTCCAGCAATGGTCTATAAGACCCATCTGCCCGTCGCTTGTAGCATCCTCGAAGCCGTAGCTGTACGGCAATTGGCTTATATCGCCGCATACGGTGCTGAATGTCAGTACCAACGATATGTTCGAAGAATCACCGCCGCGGCACACGGCCTGCACGTACACGTTGTACGTACTGCCCGCTGTCAAGCCTGTAAGGGTTACACGTTCCACTGTGGCAATAAGCGTGGTCCCCTGCCCTTGGGCAAAGCCGTCGGGACCGTATTCCACAATATACCTGGAGGCTCCGTGGCCGTCCCATGCAATGGTGACCGTGTTCGCCGTGGTATCCGTAAGGCGCAGGTTGTCAGGAGTCGGGCAGCTTACGGCACGCGCCACGCTTATGTCGTCAATATAGTTATTGCTGTTCAGTACATTGGGCGAAAGAATTGCAATATGACGTCCCGCGCCTCGGTACGAGGCAAACGACACTGTGAACGGTTCCCAAACGCCGAATGTTGAGCATTGCAAATCCGGCCCCACCTGAACAAAAGAGGAGATGTCGCTCACATCCTCCATCACACCCACTTTGAACACATTGGCGTCAGTAGTGCTTTTCTGTGCCCATAACGAGAGTTCAAGACTGTCTATCGGCGCATCCATCACTGGCAGCACCAAGGCTCTGTTTTTTCCGATGCCCGAGTTCAGCATGAACGATTTGCTTCCGCTGCGCGAACGGTCGTCCGCACACAGCCTTGTATTCTGTGTACCAAGTGTAACCCAGCATGCAGGCGGTGTCGCAATGTTGGTGTAGGCTGCATTCCATGCCTCGAAGTCCTCGCTGAATGGCAGCGCAGCTGCGGCACATTGCGTGTGTACAAGGACCGCCGATGCCAGCGAGTCGTGCGACGGCGAGCAGCTCGGCGTCACGCGCACCTCGTAGTAGTTGTCGGGCTGCAGACCGGTGAGGCGGAAGCTCTGGGCCGTGATGCCTACCGCGGCCACGGTCCATACAGCGCTGCCCTGAAGCCTGTAGTCTATGTCCCACGATGTTTCCCTGTAGCCCGGCACCCAGCGCAGCGTGACATCGTTCGCCCCTGCGTCGTCTACGTGGATGTTGGGAGGCATGCAGCTTACGCTGTTGTCGCAGGGGGTAATGAAGGTAACGTTGACGCGGTAGTCTCTGGTATAACCCGATTCCGTAGGCGCACTCTGCAGGCTCCAGGCCCTGCTGTCACGCGGTGCGTACAGCGTCACGTTCGGACGTGTGTAGGTGCTGTAGGCGTTGAATCCCGTGCTCGACTGCCCATTGCCAATCTGGTTCATAACTATAGTCATCACCACGTTCGACGTGCCGTCCCAATGAAAGTTGTAGTCAAACTGGTATGTCGCCTCGCCGTTGGTGCCTAAAGGGAGTTGGTGATTGTAAACCATATCGTTGACGCCTATCGGCTGCCACGAGCTTGCTGTGGTCCCCTGGAAACTGGCGGCCGACGTGGTGGTGAGGAATATCGACAGCTGCTTCCCGTTGGTGCTGGCTGCCGTCCATGTTATCTTGCAGCCGCTTATGTCGCCCGACCTAAGACCGTACGAGTGCAGCTCGTCGGCGGTGAAAATGGTCTGGCTGAAAGTGTTGTCGTATGAAGAACTTATAGGCGCACCCGATTGGTCGTTGTATTCTCTTCCCGAAGGTATCGCGTCGCCTCCGCCAAGGCAGCTGGTGACGAACCGCACCGTGTCCCATTCGGTGTATGCTCTGCCGCTGCATATTCCGCGCACCAGCACTGTATATTGCGTGCCGGGGTTCAAACCTCCCAGCAGCAGCCATTGCGTATTGCTCGACGCCGTTCTGCGGTTGCCCGTGCCGGCCGCCTCCACCTCTATCTCGTACGACGTCGGCGGCTGCATCGTACTGCTGAGCAGCCGCCACGATATCAGGGCCGACGTGCTTAGTATGTTGGAGGCAACCACCGACGATATGCTCGAACATTCGGGCCGCACGTCCACCTCTATATCGTCAAGGTAGAAGTTGCGGCTGGCTCCTGCGGGGGCCCTGAAGGCTATGTAGCGTCCCGTGTCGCTGTAGCCCGACAGGTCGACCGAGAACAATTGCCACGAATACCCTGCGCTGGGAGTGATTGAGCTTATGGTGGTGAACGTGGTGTAGTCGTCGGGGTCGGTCATCACGCCAACCTCAAAGCCAGTGTAACTACCCATCGAATACAATTGGAACCGTACCATCAGGCCGGCCACGCTGCACCCGCGCTCCACGGCGGGCAGAGCCATGCATGCCCACGAGGTGGCATCGCTGATAAAGTTAAGCGAGTAGCTTCCCGAATAGCTTCTGGTCGACGCCGAGGGATAGTTCGGGTTTCTTGTGCTGTTGGTATGCTTGGTGCAGCATTGATTCAATATGCTGTTGGCACCCTGCAGGGCATCGTCGAAGCCGTGGCGCCACGGCAAGGCTCGGCGGCTTATTTCGCCGCAAGGGGTGTGTAGGTTTATGTAGGCTATGGCCGACGTGTCACGGCCGCACAGCCGCCGCACGTAGACATCGTACGAGCTGGAGGCCGCCAGCCCCCTGAGGGTGTACGTGGTGTTGCCTTGCACCGTCACGGCGCTGTCAGTCCCCATGGCATAGCCTTGCGGGCCGTGGTTTACGATATAAGTGCCCGTGCCCGCGGTGTCGGTCCACCTAAGCACCGCCTCCGAGTCCGTGATGCTGTCGCACCGCAACGCCGCAACGCGGTGGCACGCCGTGGACAGCCTCAGCTCCAAGTCGTCGACATACAACATGGCGCTGCCCGACACATTGCTTGCGTTGCGCGCCATGATGGCTATATGATGACCCGTGCCGGTGTAATTGGCAAAGTCTGCCTCGAAATACTCCCACGTGTTGCTGTTGCGCTGCACCACGCTGTCAACCGTAACGAATGTCGCAACGCTGTCGGGGTTGTCCATCACACCAACATACAGCACACGCTCCGCCTGTGAGGTGTTCAGCATCCAGAACGACAGGGTTTGCCCCTGCACCGTCATAACCAACATCGGCAGAGCCAGATACGACCAGCCGCCCGACCTCTGCTCAAACTGTATGGCATTGTTCCCACTGTGCCGATAGTAATCGCCTGTGTGCGGCAGGTTTGTGTATTGCCCGGCGCTGTACCAGCAGGGCGGCATGACGACCGTGTTGCCCACGGGCCATGCCTCGAACCCTTCGCGGAACGGCAGCGCCGTTATCTCGCAGGTGGTCGTAAAACGTATCAGGCTGCTCACCGTGGTGTCGCCGCACAGGGGCGTGACGCGCACCAGGTACTGCGAGCTTGGCAGCAGCCCCGCTATGGTGCAGTTGGTGTCGTTAATACCGTTCCAGTCGAGCTGCCACCGCGTGCTGTCCACATGGCGGTACTCCACGTTCCAGGCCGTCTCCTGCCATCCCCTCGCCCAGGCTATCTCGGCCGACGAGTTTGTCACCTGCGCCACCACCACCTGCGGCGGCACACAGGTCAACGGCTGCAGGCAGCGGCCCGAGGTGAACCGCATACACGGGCGGTACACGCTCGCGTAGCTGTTCCATATCAGGTTGGCGCCTCTACGCAGCCGCCGCAGCACCGCCTCAGTGTAGGGATTGTTGCCATACACGTACAGCACCTGGTTACTCGCTGTTTCGTGGTTCCACCCGTGCGTCTCGCAGCCGTAGGCAACGCCGTCACTCTCCCCGCTGTTGTTAGCCACCGCCACCACCAGCGTCCGCGTGCTGTCGTACCTTATCGACCCTCGGTTGAACATCCAGTGGTTCCATCCCTGCGCCACGCCGTTGAGCGGCCCCTCGTACACCAGCGTCAGCGAGTCTATCGGCTCAAAGTCCGACTGATACCCCGAGCCGCCAACGCTGTCGTAGTAAGAGTACACCGTCGTATGATTCGTATACCCCAAGTATATCGAGCAGTTGGTGGCATGCGTCATGGGGTGTATGTAGTTGTAATAAAACTCTATGCCCGTCAGCAGCGCGCCGTCGGGCACACTGGCCATGTCCGTCGGCTGCACCAGCCACATCGCATATGAATACGGCGCACCCTGCACTATGGGCGTGCTGCTGACGCTGTAAGTCGTCCCCTGCGTGCCCACGGCCAGCGTGTCGCTGGCGACGTCGTACATGGCGCACCCCAGGCTCAGCGTGCGGAACACCGCCGTGTCGCCGCGCAGCAGCACCCCGTTCACCCATTCGCCAACGGTAAGCCTGTACAGCGTGTTTTCGTTCAAGCCGCCTATCAGCACACAGCTGTCGCCTACGGTGCTGCTGTACACAAGCGCCCCGGCATTGTCGTAAAGGTTTATGTCGTAGTAATACGTCGGGCTCGGCATGCTCCATTCCGCATACACGCTCGACGTCGCCACCGTCACCTGCAGCCTCCCGCCGCCCTGCGCCGCCACCCTTCCCGTAGCCGACACCATCATCATCACCGCCGCCGCCAACAAAAACCGTAATCCTTTCATAATCGCTTAGTTTTTAATGTTTTATTTATCGTTTTAATTATATGTACTTTTATCGTTCCAATATACATAGATTCACTGCCGTCACAGCCTCCACCCCGCCTAACACCCTTAGTACACGTCCCTTACGCCACTCCGCCCCCACAACAAGCATCCACAAACGCCACTGCAAAGATAAACATCTTTTACATATATAGACGGGAAAAATCACCATTTTGCCACAATTCCCCCTAAAAAAAGTTATCAACACCACCCCAACCACATGGTTATCAACTTGTAGCAAGTATGATATTTTTTTACAGACACCAACACATTCCATAACCCACCAACACTTTTATCACCACCTTGCCGCATACTGTAGCAAAGTTTTTGCTGCCGTTTGAAAAAATATCCGTACTTTTCGCAATATTTTTTGCCATACAGCGTTACCATTTGAAAAACAAGACATGTGCACATACAGCATAACATTGAATGATTCTCTTGTCGAAAAAGTGCGGCCGGCTTTTGCCGACGACGAAGCCTTGCAGCAATGGCTCCAAAAGAAACTTTCGGACTATACACGGCACCTGATTACCCTGTCGCTGCCTACGGCAACCAAGCGTCACCGCCACGAGTCGCTGTGCGGCATCCTCGACACAGCCGCCCCCGAAGAGGACCTTGTGGAAGAATACCTGAAGGAAAAGTACAGCCTTTGACCTTTAAAGAAAGGATTTGTGCATGAAAGTATTTCTCGACACCAATATCTTCCTCGAATACTTTGGGCGCAGGAAACAGTATCAGGCTGTCGGCCGATTGTTTGACGCCATCGAGGACGGCCGCCTTAAAGCAGTCGTGTCGGCCGGTTGCGTCTATACTCTGGCCTACCTTGTCCGAATGGGATTCATGAGCACCGCTGAATAAAAAACATGGACAGCGAACAACTTAGAACTTATAACTAAGAACCGCGTCAGCCACTTAAAACTTAAAACTAATAACTTAAAGCTTAGTTATTTTCTCCCTTCTCACCCCCGTTTCAGTGCGCACCTCGAGGTAGTAGACGCCAGCGGCGAGGTGCGAGAGGTCAATCCTACCGTCGCGGCAGGCCACGCGCTCACGGCGTCCCAAGGTAGATATTACAGCAGCCTCCTTCACCGTGCAGCCGTCGCAGCCCACCTGCACCACGCCCGTGGTGGGGTTGGGATATAGCGTCAGGCGGTAGTTTGGCTCCGATGCCCGTGGTATTGACTGCCCCTCGTTGCCCTCGCGGTGCACGTAAGGATGCATAAAGGCGGTGTCCACGTAGCGCGCCACGTATGCCTGGCTGTGCCCCGTACTTCGCAGTGTGATGGTGTCGAATGTGGCATCCTCGTTCATCGTCCCTGTCAGATATACCGCGCTGTCAACCACATGTATCAACCCTTTTAGGTTGTCGTATGATTCCACATTGTAATCTTTTATCAGCAATTCATCTCCATTATAACCCCATATGAAGAATGCCATATCATATCCCGATGTCGCCTCAATTGTAGTGTCAGCAAATTCAACCCCCCAAAATTGTATCTGTGCAAACAATCTGTTATTTTTTGCGGCGGATGGCCCCCAACTCATAGCTCCACCGTTCCCTAAAGGAACAGCATATCCATACGAAAGTAAGTCGTAACTAGACAAATCTATACGAAGCCATAATGCTGTACCCTTTCGTGGCACACTTATTGAGTCTCCATTATAGAAAAAAGTCGTAAGGATACCAGGCCAATATATATCAGTCATGACAAATATTGAATTGCTTTCCCAATCCATACAATAATTGTATAATCCGAAACCTGTGACAGAGTTGGTGTCGTCACTTGTAAGTTGTATAAGGCTTTCGGGAATCAGGTCGGTATTGTATACTACCACGTAACCAAACATCTTCCTTGCATCAATATACAAAGAGTCGGAATTATGTACATATAGTTGTTGTCGATTGTTTTGTATTGCGAAATGATTTACATACAAATTGTTATGTAAATCCGTACTCATATATATGCTGTAGGTCTCAATTTCGTTAATATTTCTGTTTGACGAGTCAAACATATATACGCCGCCAATCAGACTGTCGAAGTGTGGGGCAAACTTCAATAACTGCAGGTTCTCATACGGCGACGGCATATCAAGTTGATGCACAAATGAGTGTCTGCCGTTCACCATAATCTTCAAGGCGCTGATTGTTCCATCTTGGGTGCTGATTGTATGCCCCAACATTGGTACAAAGTCGCAGTTCCTACGGATAACATATATATTGCCGTCATGGTCAATAGCGAATGTCTCATGCGAAAGTCCATCTGTGTACAATGCAGTGGCATAGCGGTAGGATGGATCATTTGCCGCAACGCCGTAGGTGATGACGGTTCCGCTGCTGTCGATGTAGCCCACTTCAAGGCTGTGCCTTTCAAGTACATTCCCGTCGAGGTCGAAAGTTATAAAAAAGGTCGCATAACCGCCGCACCATGTGCTGTCTTTCGACGTCAGGTATCCCTCGTCGGCCGATGTAAGCATTGTGTCAAGAAAGTACAGAGATGACGGCGGATAGGAATCATAGTAATGCTTCAGTGACGTACGGCACATGACCATAAAGGCGGTGTCGCCCATCCGGCTTAACGCGTGGGCATCGCAGTCATAGCCCGAGGAATATATAGGTTTATGCCATACAAGCTGCCCGTCGGGCGAAATCTTGGCAATAACCACGCACTGCCGGTTGTAGGCACCCCTGTTTATCTCGCGCGGCAGAAGCTCAACGCCCAGTATTTCACCCCATGCCGACATGTTGCCCACTATATATATGTTACCTTGAGCATCCACGAACGAGCCTTTTATCTGATTCATGTTCTCAAACCTGTCGGTGCCCGAATAAGCCTTCACCCACTCAAAGCCCTGTCCATAGGTAATCAATGTTGCTGAGACAAACAAAGCTGCCAATAAGAAACTCTTTATATTTTTCATTTCTAATTCCTCCTTGTTGTTATTACTGTTTGACAAGTTTCAGGTAGGTTATCCGCTCTATGGCATCCGCACCATGTATGCTTTTAATACGTACTATATAGGTGCCCGTTGCAAGGTTGGCAACATTGAATGATGTTGTATTGCTGAAAGTGGCCATCTGCCGCCCCTTCATGTCCATCACCAGCACCTCGGTCACCTCGTCGTTGCTTACCACGCCAACCATTCCTGTTGCAGGGTTGGGCTTCAGCTGCGGCGCGTCGGTCGTCTCTGGCGGGACACCGCTTCCGCGTTTGCTTTGTTGCATACCTGGTTCTATAATTACAATACCGAGGTCGATGATGTAGCGATACACGCATAAGCCTTGCCCTGTGCACACAAGTGCATACAGGTAGAAATTGCCCACCGTACTGGGCGACTCGAAGACACATAAACCTGTAAGGGCATGGCTCGTGGTATTGAAGTTGTAGTTGACTATCGATGCAGGACTGCTCCATACGGCCAGCACATTCGAAACCCAGCTCAAAGATGTCGCGAAGTCATAGTATTGCAATTCCCCTCCCGAGAGAGAGGTGTTAAATGTGGCAATATTTCCAGCAGTCACTATGTCGGTCGTACAGTTTATGCTGGGTGTCAATTCCACGCTGAAGTAAGTTTCGCAGTTGTTGCAGCCGTCAATAAGTTTAAAGGTTGCTATAGTGGGTGTAAATTGTGTTACCCTAAGTATGATATTGAATGTAATACAGTTGCCTACCCCCAAAGCATTTGGGGCGAATGTGGTGTTTGTCATTGTGATGTTGCCTGACCGGGTGTCGTACTGTGGTATCAGCTCTTTCAGGCAGCACCCTGGATTGGAATTGTTGCACACCGTGACATCAATGTCGTAGAACATCTGGCAATTGCTCTCGGTTACTGAATTTATCTGGCAAGATACATCCAAGCCGTCGCATTTGCAATGGTCGGCTTTCGTAAGTACGAGCTGTTTCGACTTGGCTATGCAGTCATCATGGTAGTTTACGTCCAGCCGATATTTGCCGAAGCCATTCAGTGGCAGCAAAAGTGGGTGTGCGTTGCTGCCGAAGCTTTGGCCGGCAAAAGGATTGTTATTATAAAACCATTCCCATCCATATTCCTGCCACCACGGCAGCATACCGTAGACTGGCAGTTCGGTAAAGGCGAGATTTTCACATATATTGTAGCAACCCGTAAGCAGAGCGTCGAAGTCGGGTGGCTCTGGCATTTTCAATATGGCTGAATCGGAGCGGCAGCCTGTATTATAGTCATAGTACCAAGCCATTGCCACGCCAGGGTAGTCGTAATAAGTGCCGGGACCATATCTGCCGTTGCTCCAATGTGTCTCGTTAATATCGCTAACAAGTTTAATTGGCGATACGTGTATGCAGTGTGGATGCCCAAAACCAATATCAGGGGCTTGGGGAGGACCCTGCACAGGTAGCGTCAATGTGGTGGCCGAATTGGTGCAGCCGTGTGCATCGGTGACGGTAAGGTCGATAATATAGTTACAGGCGTTGTTGCCCGCGGGGAATGTCACGGTGCCGGTGTTGTAATTTGAGGTCATGCCTGTCGTGGTGTTGTACACCGTCCACGAATACTGGTAGCTGTGATTGTCGTCAGGTTCGCCGTATAGCACTATTGTCTCGCCTGTGCAGTAACTGTACTTCTTTGGGATTATTATTGCCGAGGGTTTGCCAAAGTACGACACGGATTGGCTTGCCTTGCCGGTGCAATAATCATGGTTGAAGGCGTCTACATGGTACGTGCCTTCGCCATTTACAATACGAACGTTTGACTGGTTGGTCTCAGAGAATTCAATCCAATTGTAGTACGACGTGGCAGGCGGCGTTGCCAAGCTTGCCAGATATCGAATATATACATCAAGCCCGGGGCAAACAGGGTAACTGTACAAGAAATCCGTCCCGGCGACTTCCAGTGGATTCGTTTTCGAGACTATATCTATACTGTCTTTGCTTGCGCAACCATTCTCATCAATCACAGTGACCTTTACATGATATGGGGAAAGACCTCCAGTGTGTTTAAATGTATGATAAACAGAGCCGCCTACGGTGTCTAAGAAAGTGTCGTGGTCGCCGAACTCCCAGTGTGTCGACACCACAGTGTGCGGCGGGGCAATGGCGGCGGTGAGTTCTATGGGTGTGTTGGTGCAAGTGGTGCTTTGGTTATATGGGTTGGCGGTGGTAATCGTAACGCTCGAGCCTGCACTGTTTGTAATGGTCACAGAGCCTATATTGCATGGGATGGAAAAGGTCTGCATGTCGTAGCCTGTCAACTTGAAGTCGAAGGTGCCGCCGTTGCCGGTGTAGTAGTTTATGGTGTCTTTGTTGACGCGGTATGTGCCCATCGTCGTGTTGTTTACCGACAGCGTCATGAACTTGTTGGTGTCGGTATACATCGACTTGTTGATAATGGTTACGTAGGTGCAGTGCTTCTCTATATCGAACCGAGGCAGGAAGTCGACCGTAAACTGGGCATGGCCGCGGTAGCAGGGTTGGTCGCTTGTGGCGGCAGTTACCAAGTAATTGCCAACAGAGTCAATAGGTATGGTGACGGTCTGATTGTAGGTGCCTGTGTACGAAAGTGTACCATGCCAATCGCCCTGTATGTTCCATAAAATGTTTGAAGGAGGGTTGGGGACCTGGAATTGTATATTCCTGTTGCAATAGTCGAAAGTGCCAACCTGCTGAACGGTCAGCGGGCCGCATGGTGTGCTGCCGCTACCGGCGCTGGTGCCCACGGTGACGGAACAGTATGGTGCTGTAAGGCTTGTGATGGTGCAGGTGTAGCTGCTTTGGTTGGGGTTGCCGGGCACAATGCTGCTGTTTGTCGTGGTGTGGCCCCACTCAAACAAGTAGTCGTTGGTGCTCATCGGCGGCACGGTATAGACATTGGTGCCGTCGTAGAATATGTCTACCACTGGTTGAGGCGTCACGTATACGCTGGTGGTCACCGAGGTGTAGTATTCTCTGTTGGTGCAATAGTCGTAGGGGTTGCACGACATTGTTATATCGTAATACCCCGACCTTTTGAATGTGTGGTTGAAGGGGTTGCCCGTATAGGTGTGGTTGTCGCCCGCTATGTTCCATTGGTAGTCGCCCGAGCAGCCTGTGCCCTGCAGTGATGCTTGCATCCACTGGCAGATGCCGTTGGGCGGCGTTATGCCGATGGTGGCGTTGGGATTGTCGGTTATCTGTAGATGTACGGTATCAGTGTCTGCAATCCCCGAACAGTAGGTGCGGTACAGGTACAGGTCAAACGTCTGTGTGTTGAATGGTTGGGGGAAATCGTTGATGCGCAGCGATATGGTGTTGGAATGCTTGTCGCCCTCGATGGTGGCGCAGTACTGTTTTTGGTCCGCCAGCTCCCATTTGTAGATTACTTCGGGTTGGTAGGGCACATCGTTGCCGGTCCATGTTATCAATGTGCCAGGGCACACTACCTGCACATCCGACGGCAAAGAAACGGGCTCTAGTTCGAACGGCTCCACATGATGGCTGTACGCATTGTCCGAGCGGCACCGCAGCCTGCGGTCGTAGGTGTAAACCTCCACATCGCACACCTCGTCGTCGTAGAACAGCGTTACGTCGTCGCCGCTTGCCGACGAGTTCGGCTCGCATGCGGTTTGCCATATCAGGTTATACTCGGGGTTGTACGTCTTCCCCAGCAGATGTATGCCCGAACGGGGGCAGGCCACTGTGGGATTGCCCGGGTCCATGTTGAGTATGGTAGGCGCAGGCGGCGGGTCTTTCACCGAGATGACGAACTCTGCAACGTTGCAGTAATTAGGCTCAGAAGCGGTGATTTTGTACACGCCAGCCGCAGTGATGTTGCCTGTTGTAAAGAATTCCGTCTCGGGTTGCGACGAGATGTACACCTGGCCGTTATTGTAGAGGTCGTAAACCGTCCAAGTGCAGTAAGCACCGCTGTTCGTGGTATAGCGTGCGTTGTTGGTGAGGCATACAACGTCTTCGCCTTCAATCTCCAGCTTCGGCTTAACCTTCACCTCAAGTTGATGCGCGTTGAATGTGCCGCATGTCAGAAACTCGCACCCGTACTCCACATTTATAAAGTATGTGCCCGCCCTGTCAAACTTATATATAATCTTGTTTGCATCGTTGTAGCGTATCTCATCCACATCGTTACTGTTCGAAATGGTCCATGTGTATTTAGTGGAACCGTACAGCGGTACGCTGTATACTACAGCCTCGCCTTCGCACACCGACGTCTGCCCTGCAATATCGACACCGTCTATTATAATGGGCACTTTCACGCTGAGATGCCCGTGGCAGGAGTTGCCCCCGCAAAGATTGCCGTCAAGGCTGATGACGCCGTAGCCATCCTGAGGATGACCCCATTCTACTATAAAAGTGTCCCTACCTTGTTCGCTTACCAACGTGCCACCATCTATAATCCATGTATAATTGCTGCAACTGGGCGATGTGGCTTGATACTTGACAAAACTGCCTTCACATGCGGTTCCGTAGCAGGAAATCACCAAGGGGTCGCCTTTGAGTGTATCTATATAGAATTCCTCCTCGTCGTAACAACCACAATTGTTGTACACCCTGTGCGTTATGGTGCAGCCAGAGGTGACGTTTTCAAGTGTGAAATTGCGTGATGTACTTGTTGTGCCACATCCTTCCCATAAATAACCGACTATGTCGCTGTTTGTAGTGTGGGAATCGTCCGTGAACTCAACGTTCATGCCTTTGCATATTTTTATTACATGGTTACTGTTGTAGCTCGGAACCGTGATGGCTCCCGCCACAGGAGTTTCCACAATGCTCACCAGACGGCTTTGGCTGTATGTGTAACCTGCATCGGTTGTTATCGTTACGACCAAGAAACCCTGACCGGCGCTGCCCCACGTTACAATTGCATTTTCGTTGTTCGAGTAATCTAAATTGCCGCCTTCCACATACCACGACCAACTCTCAACGTTGTCTCCGTTGGTGTTGGCATAGGCAACATATTCCACTTTCATCCCTTCGCAGACGACCAATGTCTCGGGAAGTTCGTCTACATAAAACGGTCCTTCATTTGGCAATAGGCATTTGGCTTCAAAGTTGCCAGTAATCAGAATGCTGTAGCCCTGGGCATGGATGCCCACGGACATCATGCTCGTCAAGAGCATACATAAAATAAAAAACTTTTTCATAATGTTTTTAGATTTTAAATTAGTTTTTGTTGTCAACGTATGATGCTGATTGTCAAATCTCAATATTGAAAATCACCCTCAAAACAGCCCCCTTTTCCTCGAGATTCGGCACTGCAAATATACAAACTTTCCCGATACTACCAAGAAAAAAATATGAAATCTGCAATATTTTTTTCGATAAAATGCCAACAAAGTTATCAACAATACAATAACACCATGAATGTCAACTGATAACAAGCATAATATTTTTTACAATCATTAATCATATCCCACCATTCACCAACACTTTCACTCCCACCCGTCCATACCGCCAAGACAGCAACACCCATGTCGCCATGCCCCGATAAATATTGTGTGGCACCTCAACGATTTTGTCGCCAGCCACTTTTTAATTTCTTTTAGTTCTCCGACTGCGCAGCAGTCCTTTTTCTTTTAGTTCTTTTAGTTGCTCATTAATTTTATTGATTCAATAGGTATTCGCAGGCATGCCACTGATTGAGCAAAAACCGCGCCAGCCACTTAAAACTTAAAACTAATAACTTAAAGCTTAGTTATTTTCTCCCTTCTCACTCCCGTGTCGGTGCGCACCTCGAGGTAGTAGACGCCTGCGGCGAGGTGCGAGAGGTCGATCCTCCCGTCGCGGCAGGCCACGCGCTCACGGTGTCCCAAGGTCGATAGTACAGCAGCCTCCTTCAC
>JAGCUZ010000062.1 GCA_017962615.1 Bacteroidales bacterium
GGATAAACAAGGCCTCGCAATCATAACTCTTTTACAATCTTTTACAATCTGAAGGAGAAACAAAGCCTCGCATTCATAAATTCTTTTGAAATCTTTTACAATCTGAAGGAGAAAACAAGGCCTCGCAATCATAACTCTTTTACAATCTTTTACAATCTGAAGGAGAAACAAAGCCTCGCAATCATAACTCTTTTACAATCTTTTACAATCTGAAGGAGAAACAAAGCCTCGCGCTCATAAATTCTTTTGAAATCTTTTAAAATCTGAAGGAGAAGCAAGGAAATCTGATGGAGAAACAAAATCTGAAGGAGACCAATCCGTGAGTTACCTGCTCAGCAAAAGCAAATATATACGCGGCTTGCAGTGCCGCCGCGCCCTGTGGCTCGACGTCCACTCACCACGCCTGGCACGCTACAGCGCCGAGCAGATGCGCCTCTTCGACCATGGCCGCAGCTTCGAGTACAACTTCAAGGCCACCTTCCCCGACGGCATCGACGTCTCGGCGGCCCTCGGACGCGACATCAACGCCTACCCCGCCCACACGGCCACGCTGCTCGACGGCGATGGCGAGGTCTCGCTCTTCGAGGCAGGCTTCCTCTACGACGACGTGCTGGTGCTGGCCGACGTGGTACACAAGCATGCCGACGGTCAGCTCGATATCTACGAGGTGAAGAGCGGCAACACCCTGAGCGACACCTACAAGCGCGACGCTGCCCTGCAGCACTACGTGATAAGCCACTGCCGCAAGATTGCCACCTTCAGCATAGTGTACAACGACGGCCTCGGCGGCTTCGTCACCGAAGAGTTCAGCGAAGAGTTCCGGTCGGCCCACGACGAGATAGCCACCAACATAGCGGCCATGAAAGATGTCGTCCTCGCCGGTACCGAGCCCGACATAACACCCGGCGGGCACTGCCTCACCCCCTACGCCTGCCCCTACCAGCACCACTGCAACGAAGGCTGCCGCCAGCTGGGACTCTTCTAACCCCCGCAGAATACGGTCAGCCGACGGAGGGGTTACAGCTTGGCCACTTGGTAGAGTATCTTCTCGAGCATGCGCGTGGCTTCAGTGCTGTTGCAGGTGTGGCCGTTGGAGATTACCGAGAAACACAGCAGGTCGCCGCTGCGCGTGGTGACATAGCCTGCATAGGCCTTGACGCCCTCCATTGTGCCGCTCTTGATGCGTACGGTGACGTTGGAGGGTAGGCCGGGCAGCAGGTTGCGCACGGTGCCGTTCTCGCCGGCTTTGGCCATCGACTTGGAGAAGTCGTTGTATATAGGCATACGGGCCAACTCGGCAAGGAAACGGCAGATGAAATCGGTGGTAACCATATTGCGGCGCGAGAGGCCGCAGCCGTCGACTATCTTAACACCCGACGACTCGAGGTTGTGGATGCGAAAGAAGTCGCCCACGGCACGCGAGCCATTGGCGAATGAGCCTTTACCGTAGCGCTTGTAGCCTAAGTACTTGAAGATGCTCTCAACGTAGATATTGTTGCTCGTCAGGTTGGCATACTGCGCCACGACGTAGAAGTTCTCCGACTCGTACTCGAGCATCACCTTGCAGCTGTCCTGACGGCCGAAGACCTCGGAGACGTTGTGGGAGACGTTGATGCCGTTGTTGCGCAGGTAGACCGAGAACATGCGTGCACATACGTCGGGCGGGTTGGGCAGTGAAGCGCGGACGGCGAAGTTGTTCTTGCCCAGCGGCACGCTGCCGCGGAAGCTGCGGAGCATAGTGTAGGGGTCGCCGAAGACCGTCACCTGGTCGCCCGAGTTCTCGCCGCCGGTGATTACCTCGTTTTGGTTGCGCACGCCCACATTCTTCGGCTTGGTACCTGCAACAGTGGCGGGGTAGCCCAGCTTCTTGCCGGGGTTGAAGTAGGTGAAGTACATGTTCTCGTGGTAGTTGAGGCCGTAGGCGCCGCTGCCGTAGTAGTTGCCCACGTCGCCCCACTGCCAGCTGTCGCAGAGGGGCTGGTTGTCGAATATGGAGGCGTCGTAGCAGATACGGCCGTCGATGGCGCGTATCCCCATACCCTTGATGACCTTGAGCCACGCGGCGAAGAGGGAGTCGGGCTGGGTCTGACGGTAGCGGTAGGAGCCCAGCATGGGGTCGCCGCCGCCTACGATATAGACGTTGCCGTGCAGCACCCCTTCGCGGTCGACGTCGCCGCTGTAGAGCAGCGAGGTCTTGAAGCGGAACTTGGAGGTGAGCTGGTCGAAGCCAACAGCTATGGGGAATATCTTGTTGACCGAGGCGGGTGTAAGCGAGCGGTATGAGTCGTAGTCGTAGACAGGCACACTCTGCGTTATGTTGTACACACAGACCGACAACGAGGCATGTTTCATTGACTGGTGGCGGCTTACCGACGAGACCACCGACGAGAGCATGGCAGTGTCGTGCTGCGGCACCACTATCTCTTGAGCCTCTGAGGCATGCGCCGCAAGGAGCGACACAAGCAATAGGATGATATGGGGATTATGTTTCACGGGATGATGCGTTGATATGTTGAATGTTGATATGTTTATAAGTTGATATGTTGATACGTTGAATGTTGATACGTTGAATGTTGATATGTGGATAGGTTGATATGTTGATGGAGTGATGGAATGTTGTGTCTCTGATGTTTATTGGTTGGTGCGGAGGTCTTGGTTGATGGCGTCGATGTAGTCGAGGAGGGCCTGGCGGCCGTAGCCCGTCACCGACGAGGTGAGCAGCATGTCGGGCAGCTGATCCCACTCCTCGTGCATAGCCTCCTTGAATGCCTTGATGTTGGCCATCAGGTCGCGCTGCCGCTGCTTGTCGACCTTGGTGAACACCACGGCCAAGGGCTGGCCGTTGCGGCCAAGGTATGAAAGGAACTCGAGGTCGATGCGTTGCGGCGGTATCCTCGAATCAATCAGCACGAAGGTGCACACCAGCTGCTCGCGGTGGGCGAAGTAGTCTTCCATCATCTTCTGCCACTTGCCGCGCGAGTTCTTCGACACGCGGGCGTAGCCGTAGCCCGGCAGGTCGACCATGTGCCACGAGTCGTTGATAAGGAAATGGTTTATGAGCTGCGTCTTGCCCGGCTTGCCGCTGATCTTGGCCAAGTCCTTGACGCCCGTCAGCATGTTGATGAGCGACGACTTGCCGACGTTGCTGCGCCCGATAAACGCATACTCTGGCAGCGTGCTGTCGGGACACTGCTGGTACTTGCTGCTGCTGATTACGAATGTTGCCTTCTTAATTTCCAATGCTTTGCGGTGTTTCGGGATAACGATGTACGGTGCGGCCCCGAGAGAGGGCTGTTGCTCACTTGCGCTCGCGACAGAGGCTCACTTCTTCTTTTTCTTGTTCTTGGCCTTGTGCTCCTCGCGCTTCTGTTTCAGGAGTTTGAGCAGCTTGAGGTCCTCGTCCTCGGCCTTGTCGCTCTTCTTGCGCCACCACGGCAGGCGACGCATATTGATTTTGAACATCCTGACGCGGTCGAAGTCGTGGTTCTTCTCCACGTAGCTCTCTATGTAGCGTTCGCGCTTCTCGGGAAAGATATCTTTGAGTGTCAAGAGGATGCCCGTCTCGTCGGTCTCGCCGAAGGCGTGGTTCATGGCGGTGCCGAAGCTGCGCATCGACGACGAGAGGTTCATATAGGCGTTGACCAGCGGCGGCACCTGCTCGCCGAGGGCACGCACGTTGTGCATCAGTATCTGATAGTCTTCCTTGTAGTTGCGGCCTTTGAAGAGGGCGTGGAGCTCGTTATAGTCGCTCTCGATGTTGAGCGGCTCGTAGGGGTACACAAGTCCGTCGGGGTCGGGGAAATGCTTCTGATAGAAATAGAGTATCAGGTCTTTAGCCTTGCGGTTCATGTGGGGATACATGGTCACCTTGCCGAAGAAATACCTCGTCTCGGGAATCTCGAGTGCGAGGCTGCCGAGGCCGTCCCAGAGGTTGTCGAGCGAGTAGAGTCCTTTGCGGCGGTCGTTGCCTGGCTGGAAGGCAGGCTGGACAAACGAGCGCCCAAGTTCCACCACATAAGGCAGATACTCTTTCACAAACTCGTCGCTGTAGCCGAAGAGCTCGGCCGTGGGGGTGCAGAAAGAGCCGTCTTCGCGCCGCAGCACGTTGCTGCCGTGAATGAAGCGGTAGCCGCCCACAATCTCCTCGTCCTCAGGGCTCCACACAAACAGCTGCTTGAAGCAGTATGGCTCGGGCAGGGTGTCAAACTCGTCGATGTCGACGGCATGCCCGGTGCCGCCCTTGGCTGTGGCGAAGCTAAGCTCGCGCAGGCGCCCTATCTCCTGCATGATATTGGGCGACAGGCGTGCGGTGGTTATGTAGATGTCCTTGTTGGCGTAATTGGTATGACGCAGGAAGTTGTGGTTGCTCAACTCCTTCTTTATCAACTCGCGGTCGACAGGCGGCCTTATGTAACTCAAGTCTTTGGTTTCCATCTATATTATTTTTTCTTGTTACTTGACGTTGAACTGCGCGTCGGGGTTCTTGCCAAGCTCGTACACATAGCTCTTTACCATCTGCGCCCATTGCTGCGGCGTGTGGCGCTCGTCGAACACGCTGTGCGGTATGGGCTGGCCGAAGACCACGCGGAAGGTGTTGCCGCGCTGCGCAAACATCTCGCCCGGCAGCAGCGCCATCTCGAAGTTGAACTTGACGCCCAGCCGCTTGCGCAGGTTGGCAATGGTGTAGAAGCGGCGGCGGTTGTGCGCGTCGACATACACCGGCACCACGTCGCGCCCGTACTGCCGGGCCTTCTTGATGAACGTGGGCTTCCAGTCGGTGTCGCATATCACGCCGTTGGTGCGGCGCGAGCAGAGTCCGGCAGGGAAATAAAGCAGCGCGTTGTTGCCCGCAAAGGCGGCCTCGAGGGCCGACACGTTGGAGGTGTTGCGGTGCACCTTGTCGATAGGCACAAACACGTCGCGCAGCCCCGGCACATGCAGCAGGAAGTCGTTCACGGGGAACAGCACGTCGCTTCGCACCTGCCCCACCACGCTGACCAGCGCCATCCCGTCGGGACCTCCCAGCGGGTGGTTGCCGGCTATTATGGGGTTGCCGTCGACGGGTATGCGCTCGGCGCCCTGCACCTCCATGCGCACGCCGAGCGACTTGAGCTCCTGCGTGGCAAAGTCGATGCCGAAATACTCGCGGTTGGCATATATGTCGCGGTTAAGCTCCTCAACATGAAGCAGTCGGTTCAGAAAACGCACAGCCAAGGGCGACACCTTGGTGATGCCCTTCGACTCCAGCACTTTCTTTATGTCGATGTAATGTTCGGTTATTTCCATGTCGGTCAATCGTTAAGCGACGTTATTGTTGTTTGGCGTCCTGCACAAAAACACCTCACGCAAACTATATAATAAAATGCAAAGATACGGTTTTTTTCTGGTTTGTCATAAAAAATATGTAATTTTGCAAAACACAAACCCATGTAAACGCAACCGTCCGAAACGCCATAGACCGCTGAGCCTCACGACTATGC
Source organism: Bacteroidales bacterium (assembly GCA_017962615.1). GTDB lineage: Bacteria > Bacteroidota > Bacteroidia > Bacteroidales > P3 > Colimorpha. The sequence continues at coordinate 5,481 of JAGCUZ010000062.1, forward strand.
CTTTCGGCAAAACATAACCGGCGACTCCGTGCCGCCACCCTATACGCCATGAAAAAAACAATCCTCTTTTCAGCACTGACACTCCTTTTATTGGCATCGTGCCAAAAAGAAGGCGTCTATAATCCGGGCAAAAAGATATCCCAGGTGCAACAAGTCTACGCCTCGGAGGACAACAGCAGCAGCTACTCGACCAGCGAACTGTGGGAATGGAACGGCAAGCAGCTCAACTCGGTGTCGCAGTACCAGGAATCCAGCCTGCAGCAGTCGTTCTCTTACACCTACGACAGCGACCGTAAGCTCGTCAAAGCCCTGCTCCACTCCACCGCCCAGAACACCTCCGACATCGAATACACCTTCAGCTACAGCGACGAACAGCTAACGGCAATAGAGGCCACAGCAAACGGCGCCGTGACCCATAAATACGCCATCACGCATCAGGACAAGCATATAAGCAAGATTGTCATCACCTACAACAACATCCCCGACGACGAACTCCTGTCGATGCTGCTGCCCCGCGAAGCCGCCGACATGATGCGGCGCGACATGCACCGCAGCGCCAAAGGCTCGGCTACACGCACCATAGAGTTCACATGGAAGAGCAACAACATCAGTCAGATAGACATTGCCGACAACAGCGGCACCATGCACTACGAGTTTGCCTACGACAAGAAGCGCAACCCCTACTACAACTCCACCGCCGACGGCACCGTGAGCCTCAACACCCTCACGCCGCCAAGCCGCAACAACGTGCTGAGCATGCATGCCACCGGATACCGCGACGACACCAAGACCAACGAGTACAGCATGCACTACAGCTACCAGTACAACGGCAAATACCCCATCACAGCCCTTCGCAGCACCGGCGACGGCACCTGCAAGACCTATTACGAATACCTCTAACGAGAGGCCAAAGTCTACACACTTTAACACCCGTATTGCATAAAAATTGTACTTTTTTATGCAGTACAGAGTATTTATTGCATAAAATAGAACATTTCCGCAGCCACCGGCAGCCGCAAGCCGACAGGCCTTTCCGAACTTTTTTCTTGCCATGTCGGGAAAAAGTTGTAATTTTGCACCGCCGTTTCGACCGATGCCGGGGCTGGGTTTTTGAGTCCTGCCGGGGCGGAGGAAGGGCGACAGGACATATAAGAAAGACGTTGTAACGGCGTTTATCTGCGGCAATTGGAATCTCGCAAATTCATAATTGTAGTGTCGCAATAGCGCAATGCTCAACGTCCACGGATGGTTATAGTATATTAACTATATCCATATGCGTGGGCTTCGGCATTGCTTATTCTACACTACAAGGCAATGCGAGAGCCTCAATTGCGGGATAAGCAAAGAGACTTAGACCCGCGCTTTTTTATGTGTTGTATGTTCAGAATGATTAACACAATAACAACACAAACAAATGAAACATAGAGTATTCCTTACTGCAATCCTTATGATTGCAATGGCTATTACTACAAACACCGTGGCGCAGAACTACGACTTCTCTGCCGTAGCCCCCACAGGTCAGACTTTGTACTATAGTATTATTAACGGCAGTTCCGCCGCTGTCGTCACTCCTAGTAGCACTGATTATTCTAACACGTGGCCTGGATATACAGCACCCACGGGTGACTTGACCATACCTGACAGTGTAACATACAACGCCATAACCTACAATGTAACAGCCATTGGCGATTTGGTATTCCCATTTTGTAACAGCTTGACCTCAGTAACCATCCCCAACTCGGTAACATCCATCGGTTATGCTGCATTCGCTTCATGCAGCGGATTGACCTCGATAACCATCCCCAACTCGGTGACTTCCATCGGGGAATATGCATTCGGTGATTGTAGCGGCTTGACCTCGTTAACCATTCCCAACTCGGTGACATCCATCGGCAGCGGTGCATTCATGGATTGTAGCGGCTTGACCTCGTTAACCATTCCCAACTCAGTAACTACTATAGGCGAAGAAGCATTCAGGGGATGCAGCGGTTTCACATCAATCACTTCCCTCGCCACTGTGCCACCAACACTTGGAACGGATGTGTTTCGGTATGTTCCCGATACAATACCTGTATATGTTCATTGCAGCTCTATGGCCGCTTATCGCGCAAACAATGGCTGGAACTATTTCCGCAATATGCACTGTGAGACAGCCTTCATTTGCGGAACCATCGTCAGCCGCGTATGCAGCACAGGCCAGTCTCTAAGATACTATCTCAACTGCGATACGACGGCGACCCTAGTAGGATATGATAGCACCTGCATCGGCTCATTGGCAATCCCTGCCAGTATTGTTGTAGACAGCATTGTATATTCCGTCACCTCCATTGGCGACAATGCATTCTCTCATTGTTTCTACTTGACGGGCTCGCTCACCATTCCCAACTCAGTGACATCCATCGGCAACTCTGCGTTCTATAGCTGCAGCGGCTTCACAGGTTCGCTCACCATCGGCAACTCCGTCACCTCCATCGGCGATCGTGCGTTTGAGGGGTGCAGCGGCCTCAACGGTTCGCTCACTATCCCCAACTCCGTTACCTCTATTGGGAACGAAGCATTCTATACTTGCAGCGGCTTGACTGGCACGCTCACCATCGGCAACTCCGTCACATACATCGGCCAAGAAGCGTTCAATGGCTGCGGCAACATGACCGGCCCGCTCACCATTCCCAATTCCGTCTCCTCCATCGGCGGCGCTGCGTTCTATGGTTGTAGCGGCTTAACCGGTTCACTCACATTACCCAACTCCCTCACCTCCATCGACAACGATGTGTTCTTTGACTGCAGTGGCTTGACCGGCACGATCACAATTCCCAACACCGTTACCTCCATTGGCGATAATGCATTCTTTAGATGTAGCAGCTTGACTGGCTCGCTCACCATCCCCAACTCAGTTACATCCATCGGAGAGGGTGCGTTCGGTGGCTGCAGTGGTCTCACCTCGATTATGGTCGAAAGTGGCAATACAGTGTATGATAGTCGTGGGAATTGCAACGCAATTATTGAGACTTCAACCAACACGCTACATACAGGATGCAAGAATACTGTCATTCCCAACACCGTCACCTCCATCGGCTACGATGCGTTCTATGGCTGCACTGGCTTGACCGGCATGTTCACCATCCCCAATTCTGTCACATCCATCAGCAACTGGGCGTTTGGTTACTGCAGCGGTTTGACCGGCACTCTAACCATCCCCAATTCCGTTACTTCAATTGGTGAGTTTGCGTTCATTGGCTGCATAGGCTTAACCTCGGTAACCATCCCCAATTCCGTATATGCCATTGGCTATTGGGCGTTCTATGATTGCAGCGGCCTCACATCAATCACAACCCTCGCCACTGCACCGCCAGCACTTGGGCCGTCTCCGTTTGGTAGAGTTCCAGACACAATACCTGTATATGTTCCTTGCGGTTCTGTGGCCACTTACCGCGCAACCAATGGCTGGAACTATTTCAGCAACATACAATGCTTGACAGAAACCCCTAACGTCACGGCCAATCCGTCGGATACTATTTATGGTACAGTTACTGGTGGTGGCAGATATCCGGCAGGCGACACGGCAACGCTGACAGCCATCCCCAACTGTGGCTACGTGTTCACACAGTGGAGCGACGGGGTTACTGCCAACCCTCGCATTCTTGTCGTAAATATCGATACTACCATTACAGCCCAGTTCACTACCGGCACAACCAAGATAAGTCAGGTGTGCAGCACAGGCCAGACGCTATACTACAACCTCGACTGCACTAACAACACCGCCACCGTCACACATCCCGCAAGTGGCTATATGTATGCATGGTCTGGACATGTCATGCCAACAGGCAATATTACAATTCCCAGCAGCGTAACCTATAACGGTACCACTTATTCCGTTACCGCCATGGACACCAATACATTCTGTGGATGCAGCGGCTTGACCTCGGTAACCATCCCAAATTCGATAACTTCCATCGGCGGCGGCACATTCAGTGATTGCAGCGGCTTAACCTCGGTAACCATCCCCAACTCGGTAACCTCAATAGGCAATGCACCATTTTTTAGGTGCAGCAGCTTGACATCTTTAGTAGTAGCATCGGGGAGCACACACTATGATAGCCGCAATAATTGTAACGCCATTATAGAGACTGCAACCAACACTTTGATACAAGGCTGCCAAACCTCAATTATTCCCAACACAGTAACAACCATCGGTCAATATGCATTCGATAATTGTAGCGGCTTGACCTCGATAACAATCCCTAACTCAGTAACATCTATCGACTATGCTGCATTCCTTGGTTGTAACGACTTGACCTCGGTAAGCATCGGTGGTTCGGTGACTTCCATTGGCGCTGATGCATTTAAGGCTTGCATAGGCTTGACCTCGATAACGGCCCTCGCCATTGTGCCGCCAACACTTGGCTATACTGTGTTTATGTTAGTCCCAGACACCATTCCAGTGTATGTCCCATGCAGCTCTGTAGCTGCTTATCGCGCCGCCAACGATTGGAATGGATTCAGCAATATACAAGGCCTGCCAGAATATCCAGTTTATACTGACACCACGATAACGGTGTGCGACAGCTACACATGGGCAAGCGACAGCACCACATATACATCCAGCGGCACCTATATAAACAGCCACACAGATGCCGACGGCTGCCCGGTGACAGACACTCTGCATCTTACAATACGCCTTGGTTCAACAAGCACCGAGACCGTTACAGCTTGCAACAGCTACACATGGAACGGCAGAGCCTTCTCTGCCAGTACCGACACGGCGACCTATCACACCACCAATGCAGCAGGCTGCGACAGCACCGCAACACTGCACCTCACCATTAACCAGTGCTCCACCACCGAAACTACCGCCTGCGACAGCTATACATGGCACGGAACCGCATATACCACCAGCGGCACATACACCAGTGGCACGGACACCCTTGTGCTCACCATAAACCACAGTACTACAGGCACTGAGACCGTCACGGTCTGCAACAGCTACACATGGCACGGCAGAGCTTTCTCGGCCTCCACCGACACGGCCACCTACCGCACCACCAATGCCGCAGGCTGCGACAGCACCGCGACGCTGCACCTCACCATCAACCAGTGCTCCACCACCGAAACTACCGCCTGCGACAGCTACACATGGCACGGAACCGCATATACCACAAGCGGCACATACACCAGTGGCACCGACACCCTTGTGCTCACCATAAACCACAGTACTATAGGCACCGAGACCGTCACGGCCTGCAACAGCTATACATGGCACGGCAGAGCCTTCTCTGTCTCCACCGACACGGCCACCTACCGCACCACCAACGCCGCAGGTTGCGACAGCACCGCAACGCTGCACCTCACCATATTCTACGACAGCAACATGGTGTACACTGTTAGCGACACAGACAGCTACACCTGGACCAGCCACGGCACTACAACCACCTACACCGAGAGCGGCACCTACACCAACAGCTACACAACGGCGGAAGGCTGCGCGGGCATAGATACCCTGTACCTCACCATAACGCCATCGCCCCACACGCAGTACTACACCGTTAGCGCCCTCTCGGCCAACGCCTCTATGGGTCGCGCCTCCGTGGAGGGCGACAGCCAGGTAGAGGAAGGCCACGCCGCCACGGTGCGCGCCACGGCCAACAACGGCTACTTCTTTGTGCGCTGGAGCAACGGTGCAACCGCCAACCCCTACACCTTCACCGTAACGCAGGACACCGTGCTGACCGCCATCTTTGCAACCAGGAGCTACATGGTAACCGTGGTTAACGGCAATCCTGGCCGTGGTATAGTAAGCGGCACAGGCATGGCGCAGCACGGAGCGCGCCACAACGTGTCGGCAGCGCCCAACTACGGCTACCGCTTCAGTCATTGGAGCGACGGCGACAGCAACGCCAGCCGCACCATCACCGTCATGGGCGACGTGACGCTGACGGCCTATTTCGACATGGCTCAGTTCCATGTGTCGGCACAGCCCGCCAACTACGCCCAAGGCACCGTTAGCGGCGGCGGCGACTACGACTACCAAGCCTACGCCACCCTGACGGCTACGCCCGCCAGCGGCTATGTGTTCCACCACTGGAGCGACGGCGACTCGGTGAACCCACGCCGCCTGCAGGTGCTGCGCGACACCACGCTCACAGCCTACTTCGTGCGGAGCATCCCGACATACACTCTATCTGTCACGAGCGCCGACCCGACCATGGGCAGCACCTTCGGCGGCGGCACCTACGAGGAAGGCACCACGGCGACAATCCGCGCAGCGGCCAACAGCGGCTATGAGTTCGACAGCTGGACGGACGGCGTGACCACCAACCCGCGTAACGTCACCATACTGAGCGACACCACCTTCACCGCCACCTTCCGCGCAGTGTACGTCCCGCAGGACTACACCGTCACCCTCACAAGCAACAACGCCAGCTTCGGGCGCGTGAGCGGCAGCGGCACCTACCGCGAAAGCTCGACGGCATATATCTCCGCCTACCCCTCGGCGCACTGCCGCTTCGTGCGCTGGAGCGACGGCAACACCAACGCGCAGCGCACCCTCACCGTAACGAGTGACATAGCCCTCACGGCCACCTTTGCGCCCGACAGCGTAGAGATAGTGGCGCGCGCCAACGACGGCGGCCTTGGCCGCGTAGTAGGCGGCGGTTTGTACGCCATAGGCGACGAGGCCACGCTCACCGCCACACCCAACAGCGGCAGCCGCTTCCTCCGCTGGAGCACCGGCGAGCGCGAGCAGACCATCACCATCACAGTGCGCTATGCCGCCACCTACACCGCCTACTTCGAGCGCACCACGCAAGGCATCGACGAGGCCGAGAGCGGTGAGCTGCGCGCCTGGAGTCACGCCATGACGATCCACGTCGCCGGCCTCACCGGCCAGCCCGTGAAGGTCTACGACCTCACCGGCCGCCTCATCGCCGCCCTCCCCAACGCCACCGGTGATATAGTCATCCCGGTCTCATACCCCGGCCTCTACCTCGTCCAAACAGGAACCACCACCCACAAGGTCCTCGTGCGGTAGCCGCCAGAGGACACCAACCAACAATGGCCTCATGAGATAACCACATAAACAAATACCCAAACGTGCCAGCGGCACGTGCTCTCGATAACCCCGCACAAGCCCAAGAGGGCGCAGTGTGGGGTTAACCCGATATAGTACACATGCGTTTCGGAGAAACGCGCCCTCGTTACAGCAGCTCTGTACGATGGTAACGGTCTTGTTATTAGGTAGGCAGTCGGTGCACCAATACATGCCACACAGCGACATATATTAGTTGCACCCATATTATCATAGGCTTGGTTCGAGGGCGCGTGCCGCTGGCACGCAGATAGAGAGGGGCATCACCATACCCCACACTGCGCTGCGCTTGCGCGGGGTTATTGAGGGCGCGTGCATCCTGCACGCCGCATGGAACACAATATCTCGCACTCTCAATGCCCCAGCGGGGAATAAGAAGCAGGCAAAGACTTCTAATTGAGACACTAAACAAAAAAAATAATGCAGAAAATCCGAACCGCCACTTCGGATTTTCGCTGAAAATCTGAAGTAGCACTCCCGAAATTCATCGATTTTCTCAACCAGATTTCTCAGTCAGTGGGCTCAATCAGAACTAAAAGAACTATCAGATTTTTTTCTTTTCTCAGTCAGAATTTCTTTTTGTTCTTTTCGTTGCTCATTAGTTTTATTGATTCAATAGGTATTCGCAGGCATGCCACTGATTGAGATAAAACACGAGTGGCGGCGCGAATGCGCCGCCACTTTGTTATATATCAATGTCTTATACAACAAAGAGCAACCATTTTCAAAACCGTTCTACATGCCGATTTTGGTATATAGAACGTAAAGCGTAAGTATATAGATGATAAGGAGTTGGTGGGACCAACTCCTTATCATCTATATACCTTCTCTAAATGTACCCTTTATTTATGTCGGAAAGGGGTGGAAAATTGAAAATAATTTGGGAATATTTTGAGAGTAATTTGAGAATGATTTGAGAATAATCTGGGAATAATCTGGGAATAATCTGGGAACAATCTGAGAACAATCTGAGAACACTTTGTGAATCTTTTGAGAATGGATGGGGTGAGGAAAGGACGGGATGGAGCGGGGTGGTTTTACTGCGAGTGGCTTATTGGGGAACGGGGGGTGGCAATACGGAACCAGCGGGCTCGGCGATGCCGGGCCCGCTGGTGGTTTAACCTCTATTGGTGTGGAGTTACTGGATTGTGATGGTCTGTGCCTGCTGGCGTTTCTCCTCCTCGGTGACCTTCGGGAGGGTTACGTGGAGCACTCCGTGTTCGACCTTGGCTGTGATGAGCGACTTCTTGACGTTGTCGGGCAGCGACAGCAGCTGCTTGAACTGCAGGGTGTCGAACTCGTGGCGCAGGTATCTGCGCGATGCGTCGGTGGCCTCTTTCTTCTCCTCTTTCTGCACCATCTCGATGACGAGGTTGTTGTCGGTGTCGACCGACAGGCTGAGGTCTTCTTTCTTGAGTCCCGGGACACAGAGCTCCAGCTGATAGTCGGTGTCGCTCTCTATCACGTTCATCTTGGGCATGGCGCGGCGTTCTTCGGCCATAAGGTCTTTGTTCCAGTTGTTCCAGTTCATAAGTTCGTTGAAGAGCGAAGGCATGAATTCTTGATTTCTTGTTGTAAGTAACATGGTTTTAATCTCCTATTTTAATTGTTGTTTATTTTGTTTCTCGGGGTTCCTGACTGCGTGCCCTTTAATCATGCAGTCACCTTGTACATTGCAAAAGAGATGCCAATCAAAGAAAAGGCTCTTTTTGCTGACAAAATTTCCGAATTTGGGTATTTTTGGCCATTTTGTACATGACAATTTTTCCGAAAAGACTATAAATCGGAAGTAACCACCAAATGTTATACCTAAATCGAGGGCGCGTCTCTCCGAGACGCATAGCTATATGATTTTCAATATCCCAGACTGCACTTCGTTTAGTCTGGGGTTATTAAGAGCAAGTCCCTCTGGGACTTTTAAATAACGACCTAGTATTCATCAAAAAGAAATCGACAGGCTGGCTCACTCAGAAGGTCATCGCCAAATTATGGACGTCTGAACTGGACTGTTCCCCTATTGATTTCCGACTGCAAAATTACGAACTTTTTTTGGACTGGCAAAATATTTTTTTGCTAGACCCGATTATTTTGTGTAATTTTGCAACTAATTTCAACAACATTATCTCGAGACTTAAGCCGTTATTTACAAGGTATACAATAAATAAGCGTCATTCACGACAAGACAAGCACATTGAAATGCAGCCGTTACAAGAAACCTGACACTAAATCAAATAACAAAATACACCAACTATCAAACAAAAGAGCCATGGCGAAAATAAGCAAAATTATCGGCAAGACTGACTATGATTGGAAATTCAGTACTGTTGGCGGCGTTACCCGCGTGAACATCGAGAGCGGCGAGGACATCGCCCACTTGGACGAACTGGACCAGAAACTGTGGACGGTGCTGAGCTGCCCCGTGAAAGGGCTGGAGTTCGACGAGCGCACCCTCACACTCATGGACAAGGACAACGACGGCAAGATCCGTGTGAACGAGGTTATTGCAGCCGCACAATGGCTGAAGAAGGTGCTCATCGACATGAGCTACATTGAGGATGGGCGCGACAGCATCGCCTTCTCGTGCATCAACGCCAACAGCGAGGATGGTGCCACGGTTATAGAGGCTGCCCGACTGATACTCAAGAGCCTGAACATTGCCAAGGAGGAGATAAGCCTGCAGGATGTGAACGACTACATGGCCATCTACGAGGAGAAATGCCGCGAGGAGTACACGGGTGCCTCCGCCGAGGCCTACGAGAAGCCTTTCGGCGAGGATAGCGACAAGGCCGAGGAGGCCGTAAACGCCGTGAGAGCCAAGATTGGCGACTACTTCATGCGCTGCAAGCTGGTGCTGTTTGACGAGGAAGCCAGCGGAGCGCTCGACGTGCAGGTGGAGAAGATTGCCGCCATCAGCGACGGCGACCTTGTGGACCGCACCGCCGAGATAGCTTCCTATCCCCTCGCCCGCCCGAACAAGGACGGTATGCTGCCGCTTGCCGAGGGCATCAACCCCGCATGGCAGGGAGCCATGGCCACGCTGTGCAGCACCGTGGGCGGCGCCCTTGCTGGCAAGGATGCCATCAGCGAGGCCGACTGGAACGCCATAGTGGAGATGGTTGACGGCTACACGGCCTGGAAGAACGCCGGAGCCACAGCCATGAACGACGCCATTGCCGAGGAGCTTGCCAAGCATGCCGCCGCCATAGAGCCCGTGGAGCGCCTGCTGCGCTACTGCCGCGACTACATGAGGCTGATACACAACTACGTTGTCTTCAAAGACTTCTACAGCCGCAGCGAGGAGCACCTGTCGGTGTTCCAGGCCGGCAAGCTTTACATAGACCAGCGCTGCTGCGACCTGTGCATAAAGGTGAGCGACATGGGCAAGTCGACCGCATCGGCCGGCAAGAGCGGTCTGTACCTCATCTACTGCCACTGCACCAGTAAGGTTGGAGGCAAGGAGATGGACATCGTTGCCGCCATGACCGACGGCGACATCGGAGGGTTGCACGAGGGCAAGAACGCCATATTCTACGACCGCGACGGTCTGGACTGGGACGCCACTGTGACCAAGATCATAGACAACCCCATCAGTGTGCGCCAGGCCTTCTGGAGCCCCTACCGCAAGTTTGGCGACTGGGTGTCGGAGAAGATTACCAAGAGCGCGTCGGAGAAAGAGAGCAAGCAGTTTGAGGAGATGACCTCGAAGGCCGACGAGACGACCACAGAGCTTGCCAACAAGACGGAGGAGGGCGCCGAAGCCAAGGCCGACAAGAAGAAAGCCCCGTCGCCTTTCGACATTGCCAAGTTTGCCGGTATCTTTGCCGCCATCGGCCTGGCCATCGGCTTTGTGCTGGATGCCCTGACCGGCCTGGGCAAGTTTGCCTTCGCAAAATGGTACAACCCCATAATCCTCGTTGCCGCCGTAGTCGTGATTATCAGCGGCCCGTCGATGCTGCTGGCATGGCTGAAGCTGCGCAAGCGCAACCTGAGCCCCGTGCTCAACGCCAACGGCTGGGCTGTGAACAGCAACGTGAAGGTGAACACCGCCTTCGGCGCCACGCTCACCCAGATAGCCAAATACCCGAAGATTGTGCTCGACGACCCCTTTGCCGACAAGAAGATGGCATGGTGGAAGAAGTGCCTTATATGGCTCGTTATCCTCGCCGCGCTGTTTGTCGGCGGCTTCCGCCTTACACAGCACCGCTGGGTGTGGCAGCCCAAGCCCGTGGAGATAATCGAGGTGGTGGTGGACAACGGCTCCACCGCCGATGCCCCTGCCGAAGTGACTGTAGAGGAAACCGTCACAGAGGAGAACCCTGGAGAATAACACTACACCAAACCCATAACTCAACCCAACTAAAGCATTCACAAACAATGTATAGGACAAACACCTGCGGAGAACTGACACTCAAGAACAAAGGTCAGGAAGTCACCCTGTGCGGATGGCTGCAGCGCAGCCGCGACCTTGGCGGCATGACCTTCATAGACCTGCGCGACCGCTACGGCATCACGCAGCTGGCATTCAACATGGAGACGAACCCCGAGCTGTGCGAGAAAGCGCGCAAGCTGGGCCGCGAGTATGTGCTCCAGGCCAAGGGCACCGTGATAGAGCGCGCCAGCAAGAACAGCAAGATTCCCACTGGCGAGATAGAAATTGAGGTGCACGAGCTTAACATCCTCAACAAATCAAAGAACCCGCCCTTCACCATCGAGGACAAGAGCGACGGCGGCGACGACCTGCGCATGCGCTACCGCTACCTCGACATACGCCGCAACCCCGTGCGCCGCAACCTCGAGTTGCGCCACCGTATGGCTATGCTGGTACGCAACTACCTGAGCGGGAAAGATTTCCTCGAGATAGAAACCCCCATGCTCATCAAGTCGACCCCCGAAGGGGCACGCGACTTTGTGGTGCCCTCGCGCATGAACCCCGGCGAGTTCTACGCCCTGCCGCAGAGCCCGCAGCAGTACAAGCAGCTACTCATGGTGGCCGGCATGGACCGCTACTTCCAGATAGTGCGCTGCTTCCGCGACGAAGACCTCCGCGCCGACCGTCAGCCCGAGTTCACGCAGATAGACTGCGAGATGAGCTTCGTGCACCAGGAGGATGTCCTGAACATGTTCGAGGGCTTGGCCAAGCACCTCTTCCACGAGGTTAAAGGGCTGGACTTCGACAAGTTTCCCCGCATCACATGGCACGACGCCATGCGGCGCTACGGCAGCGACAAGCCCGACATCAGGTTCGGCATGGAGTTTGTGGAGCTCAACGACGTGGCCAAAGGCAACGGCTTCGCCCTCTTCGACAACGCCGAGCTCGTGGTTGGCATCTGCGCCAAAGGCTGCGCCGAGTACACGCGCAAGCAGCTCGACGCCCTCACCGACTTCGTCAAGCGGCCACAGGTGGGCGCCGGCGGACTGGTGTACATAAAATACAACAGCGACGGCACCTTCAAGTCGAGCATCGACAAGTTCTTCTCGCAGGAGCAGCAGAAAGCCGTCGCCGACAGGTTCGGTGCCGAGCCCGGCGACCTGATGCTCATCCTGTGCGGTCCCGCCATGAAGACCCGCATGCAGCTGTGCGCCCTGCGTCTCGAGATGGGCGACCAGCTGGGCCTGCGCAACCCCGACGTATATGCTCCGCTGTGGGTCATAGACTTCCCGCTCCTTGAGTGGGACGAGGAGACGCAGCGCTACTATGCCATGCACCACCCCTTCACCTCGCCCAAGCCCGAGGACCAGAGCCTCCTCGACGACGAGAGCCGCTGGGGCGACATACGCGCCGACGCCTACGACATCGTCATCAACGGCGTCGAGGTGGGCGGCGGCAGCATAAGAATCCACGACCGCGAGCTGCAGAACAAGATGTTCCACACCCTCGGCTTCACCGACGAGAAGGCCTACGAGCAGTTTGGCTTCCTGATGGATGCCTTCACCTACGGCGCACCGCCACACGCCGGACTGGCCTTCGGCTTCGACAGGCTTTGCTCCCTGTTCGGCGGCGCCGACAGCATACGCGACTTCATTGCCTTCCCCAAGAACAACAGCGGCCGCGACGTGATGAGCGGCTCCCCCGCCCCTATCTCCCAGGAACAGCTCGACGAACTGATGATCGACGTAAAGCAAACCGCCAAACAATAGTGCCAAAAACAACACACAAAACCCTCGCAGGCAAAGCGCTGACACTGCTGGCAGTGTTCACTCTGTGGACGCTCTGCGCATGGGGCAACCCGAGCAACGACTCCACCTGGTTCTCGAGTGCCGACCACTCTTTCGGCACCACCTACTACGACAACGGCGACCGCTACGTGGGTTCCTACCACCTCGACAAGCCCAACGGCATAGGCGTTCTGTACTACTCCAACGGCGACCGCTTCATCGGCGCATTCCTGTCGGGCGAGCCCATCCCCTACGCCGGCAAGCTTGAGTACGCCGACGAGTGGGAAGAGGAGGCGCAGGACATGCGCAACTACCGCATCCCAGCCGCCGACATCGACCGCCCGACCATAGGCCTCACCCTTGGCGGCGGTGGCCTGCAGTGCGCCGCCTATATCGGCGTGCTGCGCTACATAGAGGAGATAGGCATACCCATCGACTACATCGTCAGCACCGGCATGGGGTCGGTGGTGGGCAGCCTCTACGCCATGGGCTACTCGCTCGACGACATCACCGCCATCATGGCGGGCCGCGAACGCGCCAGCCACCTCTACTCGGAGGTCACCATCGTCGAGCCAGTGCTCATAGAGCCCAAGCCCATAGTGCTGCCCGAGATTCCCAAGGACACCAACGTCTACATCATCCACTCGCGCATCGAGGGCCTTGTGCCCGAAGGCACACGCATACAGCGCGGCAGCCGCAGCGCGGGACGCTCCTATCTCATGTCTATGGACTTCAAGTCGGGCGAGCGCCGCAGCCTCGCCGCCACGGCGCATCAGGACATCATATACCCGCGTGTACCCGAGCAGGAGGAGGGCTACACCCCCGACAACAAGCCCGTCGTATGGACCATGTCGACCCTCTTCGACAGCCTTGCGGCGAGCTACCCTGACGAGATAGACTTCGACACCCTGCCCATAGCCTTCTCCTGCGTAGCCACCGACGTGGCCGCAGGCAAGTCGATGGTGCTATCGCGCGGCAAGATAGCGCAAGTGCTGCGGGCCGCCATGGCGCGTCCCGGCGTCTCGTCGCCTGTGCAGATAGGCAAGTCGGTGCTCGTCGACGGCGGACTCTCCAACAACTTCCCCGCCGACATCTGCGCCGATATGGGCTCCGACATCATCATCGGTGCCGAGCTGCCGCCCTCCAAAGACATCGACTCGGCCAACGCAACATCGTGGACGCGCCTCCTCAACCACCTCATGAGCGCATCGGTCAACGCCAAGACCGAGACGAGCCACGAGCTCTGCAACGTCTACATCTCGCCCGACAGGGTCGACGCCTGCCACGACAACATCGACTCGCTGGTGGCCGAAGGCTACCGTGCCGCCCGTCAGGTTGGCAGCGGCCTCGAAGCCATCAAGCTCGTCGCCGCCTGCTTCCCAAAGAACGCGCCGCGCCGTCAATCCGGCCCCGTTCCCACGGTGCAGATGCTTCACGAAGCCGAGCGGCAGAGCAAGGCCATAGCCAAGAACCAGTCGCTGCTGCGGGCCGCCGACTCAGTGCGCACCGCCGACTCCATAGCCATCGTCACCAAGCTCATGAACAGCATACGCAAGCGCAAGAGCATGGTGCCAGCGCCCCACAAGCTCGGCATCGGCCTCAGGTTCGACTCCGAGGAGAACCTCGCCTTCCTCCTGGGCTTAGACCTCAACGCCAACAACCCCCACGGCTGGCGCTACGGCATTGAAGGGCGCCTCAGCGGCAACCCCTGGGCACGTCCCTACGTATCGTGGACCGGCCCGCACAACCGCCTCACCCTGAAAGTAGACTACGACTTCCACGCCTTCACCTGCGACCTGCTGACGGCCACCGACACCTACGAAGCCGTCAAGAATCAGAACCACCGCGTGCGCCTCATGCTCGAACGCCCCGGCGACCACCCGCTCAACATCGCCGCAGGTCTCATGGAAGAGACTCACGCCTTCGACCAGCTCATCGTCGACCCCGCCTGCACGCAAGCCCTCGGCCGCTCACGCACCGGCCTGCACAACTCCACGGCGGGAGCCTTCGCCCTGATGCGCTACGACAACACCAACGGCGACCTCTATGCCAAGCACGGCCTCCTGGGCAGCATAGTGGGCGAGTGGCGCATCGACAACACCACAGGTCTCACTCAGGACGTGGACTACTCGCAGCAGGGCTTCGGCGCCGTCATGCTGACGTCACGAGCCTACCTGTCGCTTGCCGCCGACAAGCTCACCTTCATACCGCAGCTGTACGCACGCACCGTGGCAGGCGACAAGCACCACTTCGCCTACAACAACCAGGCGGGCGGCGGCGTGGCCGGACGCTACCTGCGCCACCAGCTGCCGTTCATCGGCATCAACCACCCCTACGCCACCTACGACAACGCCGCCCTTCTGCGCTGCGACATGCGCTACAACCCATTCGGACGGCACAATCTGACCCTTATGGCCAACTACCTACACGCCGTGCACAGCCTGATGCCCGCTTCGGGCACTGACAACCCCTCGGAAGGCTACTACGGCTTCGGCCTCGAATACGCCTACAACTCCATCATAGGCCCCCTCTCAGCCGACGTGCACTGGTCATCCCTCACCAACGAGCCCGGCTTCTACATCAGCCTCGGCCTCCTCTTCTAACCCTGCCAAAATTTACGGAAAGAACGTGTAAATTTGCAGCGGTTTTCTTGGGGACCTGTTTCGATACACCAACAGAACAAAATGAGCAACTTGAACTGCATAGCCATCGACGATGAGCCTCTGGCGCTCGACATAATCCGCGCGTTCTGCGAAAGGCACGGCGGTTTGAGCCTTACGTGCTACACGAACCCCATGGAGGGCATGGAGGCCGTGCAGGCATCGGAGCCCGACATACTGTTTCTCGACATAGAGCTGGGCGATGTGAAAGGTGTCGACCTTGCACGCCAACGACCTCAGCGCACGCATCTTATATTTACCACAGCCTATGCCGAGTATGCGCTGGAGGGCTACGAGCTCAACGCCGTGGACTACCTGCACAAGCCTTTTGCCTACGACCGCTTCGCCGCCGCCATCGAGAAGGTGCTGCGCATAGCGCCACGGCAGGACACGCCGGCGGCTGACCACGGCGGCGAGATTGCCGTGAAGGCCGACTACCAGACGCTGCACATAAGGCTGGCCGACATCAGCTACGTGGAGGCCATGGACAACTACGTGAAGATACACCACGAAGACGGGCGCACGCTGCTGTCGCAGATGAGCATGAAGTCGCTGATGGAGCTGCTGCCACCAAAGATGTTCATCAGGGTGCACAAGTCGTACATAGTGCCGCGCAACCGTATCACAAGTCACACACACAGCTCGCTGACCGTCAAGGACTGTCCGACGGCTATCCCCATAGGCCGCACTTACCTACCCGGGGTGCTCGACGCGCTGCAACAACCGTACAGCCATGAATGACAGTCCGATACTCGACAGCGGCATTCTCGAATCGATGGGAATCTCGCAGGCAGCCCTCGAGGAGATACAGAAGATAATAGGCCGCATGCCGACCATCGAGGAGCTGAGCGACCTGCTAGCCATGTGGGAGTCGAACGGCCGTCAGCAGAGCCTGTACGGCTGGCTGAAAGGGCAGCACAACACCGTGGAGCGGCAGGAATACCTGTACGACGGCACCGACACGACCCACAAAGACATACGCGAGCCGAGGGTGAAAGACTGCATCGATATAGCCCACAACATAATACGCTGCGACAACTGTGCGGCGGCCGAGCCGCACAACCTGTTTGACAGGCACGGCGACCTTATTTATATGGTGGGCGACGTGTCGACGGCGTTCCTCGACTCGGAATATGCACGCAAGTACCTGCACATAGCCAGCGAGCCCATCAAGATGCCATCGGCCAAAGAGGATGAGGAATACATCGACATGATACTTACCGCACTACGCGACAACAACATGATAAAGAGCATGCTGCAGGTGTCGGATGGTGGCATATTCCAGGCATTGGCCACAGCCACTGCCGGCCGCTGCGGCTTCGACATACTCACCTGCAGGGAGGTGCGGCTCGACGCGTTCCTCTTCGGCGAAGAGGCCGTGCGCTTCGTCATCTCGCTGAGCGAGGATAACGACGACCGGTACCTGCTGAAGATGGACGAGGCGAGGCTGAACTGCTGCTTCCTCGGCAGGGTGACCAAGGGGCGGGTGCTTGTGGACGGCACCGACTTCGGCGACATATCGGAATACTACCGAGCGGACACTGTCAAAAGCCCATCATCACACTGACGCTTAACACATTGCAGCAAACCTTGTGCAACACAGCTTAAATAAGGCCCAAAAAGCGGCAACCGAGACAGAAATCAACAGAAAAACACCGTAAAAACAATGCGCACGCGGAAAATACCGCCCGTAAAACAGCAATGATAATCAGCATAATATGCAATAAATAATGTTTTTTTTCAAAAAAGTTTTCACCAATTCAAAATTTTGTAGTACTTTTGCAACTCCAAAAACGTAAAGAAAATGGCAAAGAAAAATAAAGACGCAAGAGTACAGGTTATCCTGGAATGCACAGAGCAGAAAGCCAGCGGAGTGCCGGGTATGTCGCGCTACGTCACGGTGAAGAACAAGAAGAACACCCCTGAACGCCTTGAACTTAAGAAGTACAATCCTTACCTGAAGAAAGTAACCGTTCACAAAGAAATCAAGTAAAAATAAGGGAGATATAGAATTATGGCAAAGAAAGTTGTTGCAACCTTAAAGACCAGCTCTGGCAAGAGTTTCGCGAAAGTAATCCGCATGGTTCGTTCACCCAAGACGAACGCCTATATGTTTGCCGAAGAGATTGTTCCTTCGGACGAGGTGCAGGAATATCTGAAAAAGAAATAACTGAGTTTTTTTTCATACGCTTTTGTTTTGGCCTAGCACGAAAGTGCTAGGTTTTTTTTGTTGTATACACAAAGAGCATAATAACACAAGCCCCGCATTGACATCAATGCGGGGCTTGCGTTATAGACGGCAGAGGGCGCGTGGCTAATTCCACGCAGGGTTCTGCGGATTGCTGGATATCTGGAAGTTGCAGTTGTAGGCCTCGTCGTAGCCGTCGCGGTAGCCTTGGGCATACTCGTTGGCCTCGGTGCCCACATAGTTGCTGCGATTGTTGAAGCCGTAGTGGTATGACTCGCAGAATATTGCGTCGTGTTTACCCTGCTCGTAGCCCTTGGCGAAACCGGTCTTGTAGGACTTGCCGCGCTTGAACGGCTTATGGGGACGCACGGGCTGCGGCTGGACAGCCTCGCCATCGGGCTCCGCCACCGCCTCGCCGACATTCACGACGGGCGCGTCATCGGGAGTCTCATCATCAAAGACGATGTCGTCGCCGTAAAAATCGTCGCTGTTTTGCTCTTCGACAGCAAAACCCGGCACCGAGTCGACACCGGCGACGGCAGTGTCGGCAACCTCGGCTTCGCCACGCTTGCACGACAACGCGCAACACATTAACAATGAAAGAGCTGCAATAGTATATACTTTTATATTCATCATGCCAAATTTGCTGCAAAAATACAAGTTTTTTTGCAAAGAAAAAAATATAAATATCAAAAAGAACGAACAATTCAAAAAAAAACAGTATCTTTGCAAATTGTTTGCAAACATAATATCAATATACTATGGGATTATTTTCCATATTCGGCAGCAAGGAAAAGAAAGAGACTCTGGAGAAAGGACTCTCGAAGACAAAGACCAGTTTTTTTGAACGGCTTACGAAGACCATCATCGGCAAGTCGACAGTTGACGAGGAGGTGCTCGACAACCTCGAGGAGGTGCTGGTGTCGTCGGACGTGGGTGTGGACACAACACTGAAGATTATAGGCAAGCTCGAAGAGCGCATAAAAAGAGACAAATATGTGGGCGCCGACGAGCTCAACGGCATACTGAAAGGCGTGATAGCCGGACTTGTCACCGAGCGCCGCACCGACGGCTGGCGCGGCTTCGATTCACCGTTGCCGCAGAAGCCATACGTAATCCTCGTGGTAGGCGTGAACGGCGTGGGCAAGACCACCACCATAGGCAAGCTCGCCTATCAGTTCAAGAAAGCCGGGAAAAGCGTGATGCTTGGCGCAGCCGACACGTTCCGTGCCGCCGCCGTGGAGCAGCTGACCATCTGGTCGGAACGCGTTGGGGTGCCCATCGTGTCGCAAGGCATGAACGCCGACCCCGCGTCAGTAGCCTACGACACGCTGCAATCGGCTTTGGCAAAAGACGTTGACGTGGTACTTATCGACACCGCTGGACGTCTGCACAACAAGGTTGGACTGATGAACGAGCTGGGCAAGATACGCAAGGTGATGCAGAAACTGATGCCCGAAGCCCCGAGCGAGGTGCTGCTGGTTCTCGACGCGTCGACCGGACAGAACGCCATAGAACAGGCGCGGCAGTTCACCGCCGTAACCGATGTCAACGCCTTAGCCCTCACCAAATTGGACGGAACCGCCAAGGGCGGTGTCGTGATAGGCATCAGCGACCAATTCGGGATACCCGTGCGATACATAGGCCTTGGCGAAGGCATGGAAGACCTACAGGTATTCAACCCGCACGAGTTCGTGGAAGCCCTGTTCGAATAGTCCACAACACAAACACGCATTGCATTGAAGATAAACATCATAACACTCGGATGTTCCAAAAACACATCCGACTCGGAACATCTTGCCGGACACTGGGCCAAGGCGGGACTGAAGGTATACTTCGACCGCACGCATAACGACTGCGATACAGTGATTGTGAACACCTGCGGCTTTATAGGCGACGCCAAGGAAGAGTCGGTCAACGTACTCGTTGAGCAGTGCAAAGCCAAGGCCGACTTTAACCGCAGACACAAGCGCGACGGCAAGTGTCGCAAACTCATCGCTATAGGCTGCCTCGTTGAGCGCTACCGCGACGAGCTGGCGCAGGAACTGCCCGAGGTGGATGAATGGTATGGCACCCACGAATGGGAGACAATACTCGGCCTACACGACGGAGACTTTGAGAGCCGCCGCCTACAGAGCACACCCAAGCACTACGCCTACCTGAAGATTGCCGAAGGCTGCGACCGCCACTGCTCTTACTGCGCCATTCCACTGATACGCGGCCGCCACGTGTCGCGCCCCATGGACGACATCGTGCAGGAGGCCAAGCAGATGACGCAGAACGGCGTGAAGGAGCTGATAATCATAGCCCAGGACACTACATACTATGGGCTCGACCTATACGGCGAGCGGCGACTGGCCGACCTTATGGAACGGTTGGCGCAAGAGAGTGGGGCGCAATGGATAAGGCTGCACTACACCTATCCGAGCAATTTCCCGATGGAGGTGCTCGACGTGATGCAGCGGCACGACAACATCTGCAAGTATATCGATATTCCGCTGCAGCACATTGACAGCAAGATTCTTGCGTCGATGCACCGCGGCATCGACAAAGAAGGCACCATAGCACTCCTTGACCAGATACGCGCCAAGCTGCCCGACGTGAGCATACGCACAACGCTCATAGTGGGTTACCCGGGCGAGAGCGCAGAAGCCTACGAGCGTCTGAAACAGTTTGTTGCCAAGGCACGCTTCGACCGCCTCGGAGTCTTTGCCTACTCGCCCGAGGAGAACACCGACGCCTACCGGCTGGGTGACCCCGTGGACGAGGAGGAGAAGAACCGCCGCGTGAGCGAGCTGATGGCGATACAGGAGCAAATATCGCTTGAAAACAACCAGCGCAAGGCTGGCAAGACGCTGAAAGTCATAATAGACCGACGCGAAGGCAACTACCTCGTGGGGCGCACCGAATACGACTCGCCAGAGGTGGACGACGAGGTGCTCATCAAGACAAAATGCGACACCAGAGCCAAACCAGGCGACTTCTGCATAGTGAAAATCACCGATGCTTTCGAGAACGACATCATCGGCACCATCGTTGAACCGAGGTCAAAAAAACAGCAACAACGCAATAAAAAACATACAGAATAAAAAAAATGCGTATCTTTGCAAACTCGTTGAGTGCAGGAAATGAATTGTAAAACCGATACCGAGATAAAGTTTAACGACCTAAAACCAGGCGTTTACAACTACGATATCCAACTTGGAGGAGATTTCTTTTCGAGGTTCGAAAACGAAAAAATCCACGACGGGAAGGTCGATTTTGCAGTGAGATTGGAGAAAAACGAACGTCTAATGATGTTTTATTTTTCTTTCTCCGGCACCATCGAGACAGTGTGCGACCGATGCCTTGACAAGATGACCGTGGATGTGAGTGGAGAAGACGCGTTATGTGTGCAGTTTAGCGACACCGAGGTAAGCGACAAAGAAGATGTCGTCTTCCTGCGCAGCAACGAATACAAGATTGACCTGGCACAGTGGATGTATGAATATGTGGCCGTTGCCATGCCGATGCAATGCCTGCACGACCCCAAAGACTGCGACCCCGAGATGACGAAATACATATCAGCCGAGCCGACCGACGCACCAGACGAAGCATCAGACAAGACCATCGACGCACGGTGGGAGAAGCTGAAAGAACTCAAATAACAACGATACAAACAAATAAAAAACAATAAGATATGCCTCATCCAAAACACAGATTCTCACAGACTAGAACAGCAAAGAGAAGAACCCACGACAGCCTCACCGCCGTCCAGACCAGCACATGCAGCAACTGCGGTGCTCAGGTACTGAGCCACCATGTTTGCCCCGAGTGCGGTTACTATCGCGGCAAGCTGGCCATCGAGAAAGGCGCTGAAGCTTAAGAAGCGCGTCAGAGTCCTTCGACAAAAAGCAATAACGGCAGACTCCCCACATATACGGAGTTTTATGCCGTTTATTGTCGTATATATATGTAAACCAACAAACAAATGGACAGCAGCGTCACACTATTAGACCAAATCGGCAACCGAAAAAGCCTGCGGCTCGAAGCCGATGCAACAGGTATCATAAGCGACAGAAAATACAACCTCGTAATGTGCAGTGTACTGGCATGGGGATTCCTTGCCAATGCGCTGATGGTCACCTATCTGGCAGAGCCGATACAATCGCTGGTACTTGGAATGAGACCATTAGCACTGATTATAGGTTACTTTGCACTCGCATTCGGCGGCATAATGCTCAGCGTGAAGTCCGACAATCCTATGGTGAGTTTTCTGGGCTTCAACATGTTGGTACTGCCCATGGGCGTAATGCTGTGCATCATCGTACCAACAGTGCCGATAGACATACTCAACAAAGCACTGATACTCACTGGCATCGTAACCTCAACTATGATAGTGCTGGGTGTTACCTTCCCAACGTTCTTCCTCGGATTAGGCCGCACGATCTTTATTGCCTTGATAGTAGGCATATTGGGCGAGATTGTAGCCTCGTTCCTGCTGGGCTATCGCGGAAGCGCCTTCGACTGGCTGTTTGTAATGGTCTTTTCGGGCTACATAGGCTGGGACATAGCCAAATCGCAGCAATATCCCAAGACGGTGGACAACGCCGTTGACTGCGCCCTGGACATATACCTCGACATCATCAACCTGTTCATCCGCATACTCAGCATATTAAGCCGCCGCAATTAAACTGGCTTACCCTACCCTTTTCAGGAGCAAATTAAATGCAATTATGCTGCCGCCAAGAGTACTTGGCGGCAGCATTCGTTTTAAAAATCAACAATCGAGAAAAATAAAATTTGCATATATTAAATATATTATTTATTTTTGCAGAGGAATATAAAATATAATACACACCAAAA
>JAGCUZ010000063.1 GCA_017962615.1 Bacteroidales bacterium
ACCCCCGCAACCCCTGAGACCACCGACAGCACCCCTGCCCCCGCTGCACCTGACAATAGCCCCGCTGCGGCCGATGATGCCCTCGCCAGCCCTGCCTCCGACGACACCCCTGCTGCGCCGAGATCGGCGCAGCAGCCCGACCCCAACCCCGCTGAGACCACCGCGCCCGCCTCTATCGCTTCTATCGCATCTATAACCCAATGAAAGAGTCCTCCAAAGAAACAATCATCAAAAGCCTCCGCTCCTCGCTGATGGACAAGGCCGAATGCGAGCCCGAGCCCTCGGAGACCGAGCAGTACTTCGACCTGCCCGACGACGACCTGCCCATAGTCTTCGCACAGCAGTTCACCAAAGCCGGCGGCACACTCTACTACTGCGCCAACGAGGAGGAAGTCGGGCTGCGCCTCTCGCACGTATGCTCGCAGTACAGCAGCACCGCGATGATATGCAGCAGCGACTCGCTCACCGGCTTCGTCAAGAACCTGGTGCAGGGCGACGTGCGCACCGTAAGGCCTGGCGAGGCGCCGAAGGTAGGCATAGTGGCCTGCGAGGCACTGCTGGCCTGGAACGGCACCGTGGCGGTCACCGCCATGCAGGGACTCGGCACCACCCTCGAGGCCATGCCGCCAGTGACCGTGCTCGTGGCCTTCACCTCGCAGGTGACCACCGACTGGCAGGCGGCCCTTGCCAACATGGAACAGATGTACGGCGCATGCCCCGACGAGGTGGCAGTGCTGTAGGTGCCCGACTACAACGACCACAAGTTCTACATGATACTAATCGAAGACCAGGAATAATGACCCAACACAACACCAAAGAAGAGTTTGCACAAGAGATAGCCATGTGCCGCGAGCTGTTCGAGAAGAAGACGCGCGACTACGGCACCTCGTGGCGCGTGCTGCGCCTGCCGTCGCTCACCGACCAGATATTCATCAAAGCCAGCCGCATACGCAGCATACAGGAGACCGGCGAGAACCGCGTGGGCGACGACAGCAAGGACGAGTTTGTGGCCATGGTCAACTACGCCGTGATGGCACTGATACAAGAAGAGCTTGGTCCCGACGACGCCCAGGAGCTGCCACTCGCCACCGCCCTGAAGCTCTACGACAAGCACATAGGCCTTGCCACCACCCTTATGCTCGACAAAAACCACGACTACGGCGAAGCCTGGCGCCAGATGCGCGAGAGCTCGATGGTCGACCTCATACTCATGAAACTGCGCCGCATCAAGCAGATAGAAGACAACGGCGGCAAGACCCTCGTGTCGGAAGGCGTCACGGGCGGCTACATGGACATCATCAACTACTCTATCTTCTGCCTCATCAAGATGCGCGAAAGCCAGCAGGCATAAGCCCCGAGGCACACACAACCCAACAGATAACAAACAATAAAAACAGCAAATATGAAAGAGACAAAAACCACAAGGATAATCGATCTCGTGAGCCGTATCTTTGTAGGCCTGGTGTTCCTGTTCTCCAGCTTCGTGAAAGGCGTGGACCCCATGGGCACCTCCTTCAAAATACAGGAGTACATGACAGCCTGGAGCCTCGGCAGCCTCTCGTTCGAATGGGCCCTGCCCTTCGCCACCTTCCTCGCCATGGCGCTGGTCACCGTCGAGTTCACCATCGGCGTACTCCTCATCACCAACGCCCACCGCAAGCTCACAGCCTGGCTGCTGATGCTTATGATGGTGTTCTTCACCGTCACCACCCTCTACGACGCCATAACCAACAAGGTGACCGACTGCGGCTGCTTCGGCGACTTCATCAAGCTCACCAACTGGCAGACCTTTGCCAAGAACGTGGTGCTCATGGTGCCCACCGTCATCATCTTCCTCTGCCGCCGCTGGCACTGCCGCCGCCGCTTCGAGCGCGACAGCCTCATAATGATATTCGCCATCGTCGCCATGGTCATCTTCGGCCTTTACAACATAGGCAACGAGCCCTGCCTCGACTTCCGCGCCTGGAAGGTGGGCAACCAGATGATACCCTTCAGCGACGGCAACAACGAGGTGAAGAGCTACGTCACCTACAAGAACAAGAACACCGGCGAGACCATCGAGTTCGAGTCGTCGAAGCTTATGGAGTACCTTGCCGACTCGGCATGGGCCGCCACCTGGGAGTGGCAGGACAGCCGCGTGGAAGACCCCTTCGAGATACAGGCCGACGGCTTCTCCATGCTGGGCCTCGACAACGAGGACAACGCCAAGGAGATAATAGGCTCCACCGACCCCGTGCTCATCGCAACTATACACCATATCGACAAGGTTGACGACCGCGGCGCCGACGCCCTCAAGGCGGTGCACAAGTTCGCCGTCGAGAACAAGCTCAACATAGTGCTGCTCACCTGCGCCCTGCCCGAGGAGACCGAGGCGTTCCTCGCACGCAACGGCCTGGAAGAGATGATGTACTACTTTGCCGACGCCACCGCCATCGAGACCATGGTGCGCTCCAACCCGGGCTTCATCCTCCTCAAGGACGCCAAGGTTATGGGCAAATGGCACTACCGCAACGCCGACAAACTCATCAACGACTACGACTTCGCCGCCGTGGCCCTGCCGTAATATTGTGGATAAGTTGATACGTTGATATGTTAGATGTTGATAGGTTGATATGTCATGTGCATCAGCTACTTAAAACTTAGAACTTATAACTTAAAACTAAGATTGCGTCAGCCACTTAAAACTTAAAACCAATAACTTAGAACTTAAAACTAATAACTTAAATCTATTATGATACAACGCATCCAGTCTTTATACATGATTCTAGCCATAGCCCTTACGGCCATGCTGCTGGCCTTCCCCGTCTTCACCCACAGCTGCACGATGGGGCAGACCCACTGCGAGTCGGCCGTCAACATAATACCCTCGCAGGTGCCCGGCACCTACATGTCCGACCTCGAGCAGGGCGCCGACACCACCCAACTGCCGCAGAGCCTCTACATTCACACGTGGCCTCTGCTGGCCCTCGTCATACTGATAGAGGTCATCACCGCCACCGCCCTGTGTATGTATAAGAACCGCATGCGGCAGGTGCGCTGGGTAGCCTTCGCCTTCCTGCTCGACGTGCTGTACATAGGCCTCGTCTTCGCCTGGGCCGTCTCCTGCTTCGCCAAGCTGGAGCAGAAAGGGTTCCACATGGAAGACGTCACCACCCATTTCACCGTCGGCACCTGGCTGCCCATAGCCACCGCCCTGCTGCTCTTCCTCGCCCAGCGAGCCATCAAGAAAGACGAGCAGAAGGTGCGCGCCGCCGACCGCCTCAGATAATCATCGACGACAACTAATATTCAACAAAATAACAAACAAACAAAAAAACATCACACACATGAAAAAAGCAATTCTTTTCCTCATGGCTTTGGTGTTGACGGCCAGCTTCGCCATGGCGCAGACCGGCAAGAGCGACACCAAGAAGACAACTGATTTGACCGCCAAGGTCCCCGTCGACAAAAAGGTGCGTGTAGGCAAGCTCAGCAACGGCCTGACCTACTACATCCGCGCCAACAAGAAACCCGAGAACCGCGTGCAGTTCCGCCTCGTGACCAACGCCGGCTCCGTCCTCGAAGACGAAGATCAGCAGGGCCTCGCCCACTTCTGCGAGCACATGGCCTTCAACGGCACCAAGCACTACAAGGGCAACACCATGATCAGCGAGCTCCAGAAGAACGGCATCGAGTTCGGCCGCGGCATCAACGCCTGGACCTCCTTCGACGAGACCGTCTACTATGTCGACCTCCCCAGCGACAAGCCCGAGATGGTCGAGATGGGTTTCAAAATCCTCGACGGCTGGGCCGGCAAGCTCCTCTTCACCCCCAGCGAGATTGAGCACGAGCGCGGCGTCATCCTCGAAGAGTGGCGCATGGGCCTCGGCGCACAGGAGCGCCTGCGCAAAGCCACATGGCCCATCATGCTGAAGGGTTCCAAGTATGCAGAGCGTCTGCCCATCGGCCTCGAAGAGGTCATCCGCAACTTCAAGCGCGAAACCATCGTGCGCTTCTACGAAGACTGGTACCGTCCCGACCTGCAGGCCGTCATCATCGTTGGCGACATCAACGTCGACGAGATCGAAGCCAAAGTGAAGCAGTATTTCGAGAGCTATCCCAAGCGCGAGAACCCGCGTCAGCGCCCCGTCTACGACATCCCCGGCAACAAGGAGCCCCTCGTGGCCATAGCCACCGACAAGGAGGCCACCAACGCCACCGTCATGTTCTTCTGGAAACACTCCAAAGCCCCCCAGGGCACCGTCGGCGACTACCGCGCCTCTTTGGTGCGCAACCTCGTCAACCACATGCTCAGCGACCGCTTCCGCGAGCTCGCCGAGAAAGCCGACGCCCCCTTCATCATGGCCGACGCCGGCTATGAAGGATTCCTCGGCCGCAGCTGCGACGCCTTCCAGGGCTACGCCATCGCCAAAGAGAACAAGATAGAGGCAGCCACCGAGACCCTCCTCCTCGAACTGAAACGCGCCGAGAAACACGGCTTCCTCCCCACCGAGCTCGAGCGCCAGAAAGAAGAGATGCTTGCCAACTACAAACGCATGGCCAAAGAAGCCTCCAAGACCGAGAACGTCCGCTTCGCGCAGGAGTACACCAACAACTTCCTCGAAGGCGAAGTCATCCCCGGCATCATGCAGGAATACAAGTACGCCCAGGAGTTCCTCCCCGAAATCACCATCGATGAGGTCAACAAGCTGATATCCCAGTGGATCACCGACGAGAACTTCGTCTACTACCTCACTGCCCCCAAGCAGGACGGCTACCGCGTGCCCAACGAGAAGACCATCCTCGAAATATACAACCGCACCAAGAACGCCGCCACCACCCCCTGGGTCGACAACTTCAAGGACGAGCCCTTCTTCGCCAAGCAGCTCAACGCCGTCGAGCCCAAGGTCACCAAGCAGAACAGCGCCCTCGGCTACACCGAGTACACCTGCCCCAACGGCGTGCGCTTCATCGTGAAGCAGACCGAGTATAAGAAAGACCAGATACAGTTCCGTTCCTTCGGCTACGGCGGCACCTCGCTCTATTCCGACGCAGAATGCTACCTGGCCCAGAACGCCGCCGGCTTTATCGACGACGCCGGCATAGCCCAGTTCAACAGCACCCAGCTCCAGAAGCTCCTCAAAGGCAAGACCCTCGGCCTCTCGCCCAGCATCAGCGGCGAGTCCCAGGGCTTCAGCGGCAGCTGCTCGCCCGACGACTTCGAGTTCTTCCTCCAGTACCTCTACCTCTTCTTCGAGAGCCCCCGCAAGGACAAGGAATCTTTCGACAAGAACATCGACAACCTGCGCAATCAGATGAAGTTTATCAACGAGAACCCGCAGTACGTATTCCTCAAGAAGTTCTACGAGACAGCCTATCCCAACAACCCCCGTCAGGTCGTCATCCCCACCGAGGCCGACATCAACCGCCTCAACCTCGACCGCATGTACTCCATCTACCGCGAGCGCTTCAACGATGCCTCCGCCCAGATCTATTTCTTCGTTGGCAACATCAAGGATGCCGACGTGAAGCTTATAGCCAAATACCTCGGCAACCTGCCCGCCAACGGCAAGCAGCGCGGCGAGACCTTCAAGAAACACCCCGACCACTACCTCAGCGGCAATGCACGCGAGACCGTCTATAAAGGCACCGACAACCAAGGCATGCTCATCGTCTACGGCCAGGTCGACGGCTTCGACACCACCTACCACAACCGCCTCGTCGTCGACCAGCTCAGCGACGCCATGACCATCACCGCCCTCGAGGAGATCCGCGAGAAGATGGGCGGCACCTACAGCCCCAGCGTCAACGTGAGCTATGAGATTATGCCCGACCAGCAGATCACCTGGATGTTCTACATCGCCTGCGACCCCGACAAGGCCCCCGTCATCGAGGCAGCCATCAACAAGCTCATTGCACAGTATGTGAAGAAAGGCCCCGACAAGAAGACCCTCGCCAAGGTACAGGAGCAGACCATCAGCCAGCGCGAGACCAACATGCAGGAGAACGGCTTCTGGATGGGCCAGATCTATGGTAGCTACTATTACAAAGAGAACCGCGACTTCGCCGGCAATCTGGCCGACTACTCGAAGCTTGTGAAGTCTGTCACCGCCAAGGAGGTCAAAGAGATGGCCGCCAAGGTGTTCAACCTCAACAACTACGTCGTCGTCACCCTTAAACCCGAGACCGCTAAATAGTGAAGCGCGATCCTGATACAAATAAGTACAACTACGGCCACGCCCTCCTTATCGCCGGCAGCTACGGCAAGGGGGGCGCGGCCCTTCTTGCCGCCCGTGCCTGCATGAGAGCCGGCGTGGGGCTGCTCACCGTGCACCTGCCGCGGCGCTGCGTGGAGCTGATGCAGATAGGCTGCCCCGAGGCCATGGTCTCGGTCGACGCCGACGACAGCCTCTTCACCACCCTGCCGCAGCACCTCGAGCGCTACAGCGCCATAGCCGTAGGCCCCGGCCTAGGCACCGACCCGCGCACCTGCGACGCCTTACGCGCCCTTCTGCTGCAGCTTCGCGCCCTGCCGCAGCCACCGCGACTGTTGCTCGATGCCGATGCCCTTAACATCGTCTCGCGCAGCCGCGACGAGCTGCACCCTCTCCTACCCCACGGCACAGCCCTCACGCCGCACTCTGGCGAGTTCGACCGCCTCTTCGGCCCCTTCGACAGCGATGCCGAGCGCCGCGCAGCGCAGCCCGCCCTCGCGCAGCGCTATGGGCACAACCTGCTACTCAAAGGGCACCGCACCACCGTCTTTAGTCCTGACGGTCAGAACTATACCAACACCACAGGCAACCCTGGCATGGCCACCGCCGGCAGCGGCGACGTACTCACTGGAATAGTGTTAGGCATTATGGCACAAGGCGTTGAACCGTATGAGGCATTATGCATAGGTGCACGCATACATGGCAAATCCGGCGATTTAGCAGTGGAAAAGCAGACAGAATCGTCACTCATAGCCTCCGACATCATCGAAAATTTAAAGTACATAGATTGGTGATGTTTAGACTGTTGTAGCGTATCACAAGCGACAGAAATAAAAAAAATTTGGCTATTTTCAAAAAAGGTTGTATCTTTGCACCCGCTTTCGAGAAAAAAGCAACCTTCCTCAATAGCTCAGTTGGTTAGAGCACCTGACTGTTAATCAGGGGGTCGCAGGTTCAAGTCCTGCTTGGGGAGCAAAACGAGAAGAACACCACAGATGCGGTGTTCTTTTTTGTTTTGTATGCTCGATGTACGACAGATGCCCCAGCGGGGCATAACATTGAATAACACGGCACAATCCGCACAGCAAATAACGTGCCAGCGGCACGTGCTCTTGGTAACCCCGCACAAGCCCATCAGGGCGCAGTGTGGGGTTAACCTAATATAATACACATGCGTTTCGGGGAAACACGCCCTCGTAGCCGCAGTTCGGTACAGATGGCTGCTGCTTCGTTATTAGGTGTCCAGTTTGCGCATTACCACACACAACGTGGTGATATATACAGCCGTGGACGTATTATATCAGGCTCGGTTCGAGGACGCGTGCCCCCGGCACGCATATTGAGGAGTCGGTCGGTCCATACCCCACACTGCGCTTCGCTTGTGAGGGGTTATTGAGGGCGCGTGCATCCTGCACGCCAGATAGCATACGATATCTCGCACTCTCGATGCCCCAGCGGGGCATGACAGAGATAGCCAGCCAATTCATTGGCTGGCTACCATTGTCCGATGCCTACGGCATCACAGAGTGGCGGTGCGAATATGCAGCTATTTTATTAATTATATATCAACATTTTACACAATAAATATCAGCTATATTCAAAACCGCTCAACTATCCTATTTTGGTATATAGAACGTAAAGCGTAAGTATATAGATGATAAGGAGTTGGTGGGAACTACTCCTTATCATCTATATACCTTCTCTAAATGTACCCTATATTTGATGCGCTGACGGGTGGGGATATCAGCCTGCAAAT
>JAGCUZ010000064.1 GCA_017962615.1 Bacteroidales bacterium
ATATCAACATTTTACACAATAAATATCAGCTATATTCAAAACCGCTCAACTATCCTATGTTGGTATATAGAACGTAAAGCGTAAGTATATAGATGATAAGGAGTTGGTGGGAACAACTCCTTATCATCTATATACCTTCTCTAAATGTACCCCTTTATTGACGGTGGAAAGGGGGACGAAATGCATCGTGAACGGTGTGGGTATCATCCGCGTTATTCGTGTTCTATCATTTACCAGGAACCTCTTTATATGGTTATGCCCTTGCTGGTTTATGGTTATGCCCTTACAGGACGTGTTATTGTGACTTGCTGATTTACCCAAGGCGGTGCCTTGGGCCATGTTTATCATTGCCCTTTCAGGGCTGATTTTTAGAGGTTGCCTTATGCTAATCGCGTACCTATCGGCACGCAGATTATGCATGAATAAAAAAACTTGATTTTCCGAAACTGTTCTTCGAAAAACCAAGTTTTTTCTTAAATTCTGCGGAAGGAGAGGGATTCGAACCCCCGGACCCGTGAAGGTCAACGGTTTTCAAGACCGCCGCATTCGACCGCTCTGCCATCCTTCCTGTCATACCTGTTCCCCGCTCATTACCACGCACTTGACACTAGCTCGCAACCACCATAACGGGGCACAAAGCGACTGCAAAATTACAATCTTTTTCTTGAATGGCAAAACTTTTTTTCGTCATGTCGTGAAAAAGTAGTATTTTTGCATCGTGAAATTATCATACCTATATTGTGTCTTTCTTGCAGTTGCAACGCTCGTTGCCGCCCCTGCGGCGCATGCCCAGCAACCCGAGAAGGCCACGCTACGGAAAGCCGCCGAGCCTACGGCGTCGGTGAGCAAGATTGACGCGAGCACGCTGCGCGTGAACGAGAGCCAGACCGTCACCGTCAAGGTGCCGACCATCGACATACAGGCCTCGTTTCCCGGCGGAGCCGACTCGCTGACGGCGTTCCTGGCCCGCAACCTGCGCTACCCCGAGGCCGCGCGCCTTGCAGGCAAGGAGGGGCGCGTGGTGGTGAGGTTCCTCATAGAGAAGGACGGCAGCATGAGCCACGCCCGTGTGATTGAGAGCATCGACAGTGCCTGTTCGGAGGAGGCGCTGCGCGTGGTGGCGGCCATGCCACGGTGGAGCCCTGCCATGCGCGAGCAGTCGCCGGTACGGTCGGTGGTGAACCTGCCCATCCATTTCAGCCTCGAGCGCGACATGGTGCCTGCCAACGACCCGCTCGACAGCGTGGGCGAACCGCAGCCCCTCAAGCATCCGAAAATCATCAAGAAACGCATAAACTAACCCTTTTCTGTTACGAATAAACCAAACACACATCAATAAACCATGAAGAAAATTGTTTTGGCGGCCCTCTTTGCCGCAATGCTGCTCATCAGCGCCACACTGACGGCTCAGAATTCTTTCAAGGGCATCGTGAAATACGAAGTGAAATCCACCGGCGAAGTGGCCGTGAACATCAAACCCGAGAATGCCACCATGGAGATAAAGGTGATGGGCGACAAGCTCATCTACCAGAACATGCTGCAGGAAGGCATGAAGATTACGGCCAACATCGACCTGAGCCAGGCCATTGCCTACCTTGCCGCCAACGACATAGAGCTGGCATCGTACACCGGCGACGGCAAGCTGCTCATCGAAGAGGTGCAGACCAAGGAGTCGGTGGACAGCCTCTACATTCCCGACACCGAGCCCGAGCACTACTACATCGAGAACATAGCCGGCGAGACCAACAAGATACAGGGCTTCACCTGCAAGAAGGCCGTCATGCACCGCTATGACGACGAGGGCACCGACCACCCCACCGAGATATGGTATTGCGACGAGATTGGTCCCGAGTACAACTTCCTCTTCTCGAGCGCCAACATCATAGTGAAGGGTATGCCGCTGCAGTTCACCATTGCCGGCAACGACGGCAAGGCCATCACCTACACGGCCACCAGCATCGTGAAGGGCAAGGTGAAAGAGGTCGACTTCCTCCTGCCTTCGGGCTTCAAGAAGACCAGCCAAGAGGAGTTCACCACCATCATGCAGGAAATCCAGGACGCCGCCAAGCTCCTCGAATAGTCTGCGTGAACACACCCAAGCACTAAAACAACGAAGTACTAACGGTGCCACAGTACGTGTGGCACGACAACACAGACACTACAGATGAAAAGGTTAATCATACTAGCACTGGCACTAATGCTTACAGCTGGAGGTGTCCAGGCCCAGAGCAAGAAAAAAGGCAGCAAGAAGGGCAAAGACACGAGAGTTGAGGTGAAGAGTACCAAAGCCACGAACGACAATGAGAAGAAGGCCGACGACAATGAGATGAACGAAAAAGAGAACGAGAAGTATTTCATAGGTACGGTTATCTACAATGCCTCACTTATGGACAAAAGCCTCAAGGAATACGACGAGATAAACAGACTTATTGAAGGCCATGAGTATAATGGTCAACCCAAGCTGCCCGTCTTCGAGGGCGAAGAGATGATATATGCCTATGACACTTTGGAGGGTTACTTTGAATACCGCACGCTCAGGATACGTTACAATCTGAAAGAGAACTTATATATCATAGCGTTCAAGCCCGACACATCTTTGGACACATACTTCTCCAGAGCACTTCCCGAAGACATCTTGAGCGACAAGGGCATGATGGCTCTCGAATTCTACAGGCAGCGCCTTGACGGCATTAAGGAGGAAGCCGACTACTGGCGCAACAAGACATTCCGTCCCGACGGCATCAAATCCACGATTGCCGACATAGAGGTGGACCACTACGAATACGAGCTGCCCGAAGAGCGCGGCATGTTTTGGGCCGTGGCGGCGGCAAAGGTGACGACATGGAGTGCGCCTTTGTACGGTTTTGACTATATATTGGCCGACGCATTGATTACCATCCCCATACACAACATTAGCGACAAAGTATATCACATCCAAGTGAAGGACGTGTCCACCAATCTCGACCGCAAGAGGTTCGAGCAGGTGGGCAACGGCGTGGAGATAGACTGGCCTCGCATGAGGGAAATGCTGCAAGGCAACATCAAGGAGTGGAAATAGCACCAAACCACACACAGCACAACACAAATAGCATCACATCAACAATATAAGTGGCAAAGAGTAAAAAGATTAAAGAACATAAAACTTTTTGGGACAAACTCAAGGAGTTTGCGAAAAGCACCGACTTTGCGCGGTTCAGGGGAGCAGTGTACATACTGTTCTCCGTTTTCCTGTTCATAGCTGTAATATCTTTCTTCTTCTCGGGGGCAGACCACGAAGGCAACATCTGTGGCCGCTTGGGCGGCGCCGTGGCCTCGTTCTTCGTGAAGAAGATATTCGGCGTGGCTTCACTGGGCTTCAGCCTGCTGTTCTTCGTCTATGGCGTACGCCTGTGGGGCAAGGAGCTGATGCCGTGGTGGAGGACGTTACTGCTGACGGTATTCTGGATGGCATGGTTCTCAGTAACCATAGGCCTCTTCTCGCTGAACTCCGACAACCGCGGCTTGTATGAAGGCACCTTCGGCAGCGTACTGGCCAACGTCCTGCACGACGCCCTCAAAGTGGGTGCACCCGTGCTGCAGATCTTCATTGCCATTGTAGCCCTTGTCTTTGCGCATCACATACGCTTCAAAAGGGCCATAAAGATAGCCAAGTCAGTAAAGGAGAACCTGCTGGCCAAACGCGCCCCGCGCGAGGTTGTCCCTGCCACAAGCAAGGAGTCTGACAACGATACCGACGACATTCCCGACGACGACACGCCGCCGGTGCTGAAGGTAGACGAAGAGCCCGACAACGAGGAGCCCGACGATGACGACATGGTGCTGGTGCACAAAGGCTCTGACCCCACCTTCACCATAGTTGGCAACGACGACGTTGCCGACGACGAGCCCCGCATCATCCACCGTCCGCATACCGCCGAAACACCCGCGCATGCGGAGCCTGCCACCGACGACACCGCAAACAAGGACGACGGCAACAAGCCGACACCCGTCACCTTCGACATCGACGATGAGTTTGCCCGCGTCAACCAACGCGCCCGCGACATGAAAGAGGCAGGAGCCATCATTGGCACCGAGGGCGACGGCAAGCAAGACGACAAAGCCTCCAACGGAGTGGCGTTCACGGTTATCGACACCGGCGCCTCGCAGTCGGACGGCACAACCCAGCCTCCCGCCGACAAGCCCGCGGAGGAGCAGCCGCAGGAGGACGACGACCCCGACGACTACGGCAAGCACTTCGGCCTCGACGAGCCTTTCGACCCCAAGCTGGAGCTGCGCGACTTCCAGATGCCCTCGACCGACATGCTTGTCGACTACGAGGTGCGCAACGAGAAGGTTACCAACGAGGAGCTGGTGGCCAACAAGAACAAGATTGTCGACACCCTCCACAACTACGGCATCGAGATTGTCGAGATATCGGCCTCGCCGGGACCCACGGTGACGCTCTACGAGATACGTCCCGCGCCTGGCATCCGCATTGCCAAAATCAAGAACCTCGAAGACGACATAGCCCTGAGCCTCGCCGCCCTCGGCATACGTATCATCGCGCCCATCCCCGGACGCGGCACCATTGGCATCGAGGTGCCCAACGCCAAGCCGCAGGTGGTCTCGATGCGTACCATGCTCAACAGCGACGCCTTCGTCAACAACACCAAGTACGAGCTGCCAATTGCCTTCGGCAAGACCATCAGCAACGAGCCCTACGTCACCGACCTCGCCAAGATGCCGCACCTCCTCATGGCCGGTGCCACCGGTACAGGTAAGTCGGTAGGTATCAACGCCGTCATAGCGTCGCTGCTCTACAAGAAACACCCTGCCGAGCTCAAGTTCGTCATGGTCGACCCCAAGAAAGTCGAGCTCTCCATCTACAACAAGATAGAGCGTCACTACCTCGCCAAGCTGCCCGACAGCGAAGAGCCCATCATCACCGACGTGAAGAAGGTGGTGCGCACGCTCAACTCCCTATGCATCGAGATGGACAACCGCTACGACCTGCTGAAGCAGGCGCACGTGCGCAATCTCAAGGAGTACAACCCCAAGTTCATAGCACGCAAGCTCAACCCCGAGAACGGGCACCACTTCATGCCTTACATAGTGCTGGTTATCGACGAGTTTGCCGACCTTATCATGACGGCCGGCAAGGAGGTGGAGCTGCCCATTGCCCGACTGGCGCAGCTGGCTCGTGCCGTGGGTATACACCTTATCATAGCCACCCAGCGCCCCACCACCAACATCATCACCGGCACCATCAAGGCCAACTTCCCCGCCCGCGTGGCTTTCCGCGTCACCTCGGCCATCGACTCGCGCACCATCCTCGACACCGGCGGCGCCAACCAGCTCATAGGCCGCGGCGACATGCTTATCTCGCTCGCCGGCAGCGACCTCGTGCGTATACAGTGCGCACTCATCGAGACCGAGGAGTGCGACCGCATCACCGAGTTCATAGCACAGCAGCGCGGCTACTCCGACGGCTTCCTCCTGCCCGAGTACATCGACGAGAACGACGAGCCCAACAAAGACTTCGACCCCAAGCAGAAAGACGAGTTCTTCAACGACGCCGCACGCCTCGTCGTGGCCTCGCAGTTCGGCAGCACCTCGCTGCTACAGCGCAAGCTGCAGCTGGGCTACAACCGCGCCGGACGCATCATCGACCAGCTCGAAGCCACAGGCATCGTGGGACCCTACAACGGCGCAAAAGCCCGCGAAGTGCTGGTCAAGAGCGAGGTCGAACTCGAAGAAATACTGCGCAACCTATAGCATATACCCCTCCCCCACCCCGGCCGCCATCGGCTGGCAGCCATAAAAAACTTTTGCATAATTCTCTCTTTTATCGTATATTTGCATTTCTATAGAAAACAATAATAATAACATGAAGTTGCTGACAAACATCCACTTGCCGCTAAACGCCGCCCTGCCGCAGGCACCGCGCGGACTGCTATGGCAGGTATCGGCGTCGGCATCTTCACCCGTTGCACCGCTTGTATAACACCTCTCTAAAATATACCGTCATGAAAAAGTTTCTTCTTCTGATAATTGCCGTGGTAGCCCTTTGTTGCACGGCCTGCCACAAAGACAAACAGTGCCGCTGCGCCGTGAAGAGCGGGCAGGATGTCCGCATGATAACCCTCAAGCGCGGCAACTGCAACGACCTCTATTACGTCCGCTACGACCGCAACGAGACCATCCTCGACGTGTGGGACACCGTCTTCTGCACCGACTTTGAGTTCGTGGGCGACAGCATCTTCAAAGAATAACCGCCGCACTCATCCATCGTTTAACGCCAACAAACCACAGGTATATGAAAAAGTCTATCCTCCTGTCATTTGTCTTAGCAGCACTGCTGCTCTGCATGGCCTCATGCAAAAAGGAAACCAAGTGCCGCTGCATAACCACCGAGAACCCCGACCAGCCGGTGACCAGCTACATCTATGTAGACCCCACCATGTCGTGCTCCAAGATAACGCACATGGGCTACGAGATTACCGCCGGCACAAGCACTCGCCGCGAGATGAAAGAGGTGGAGTGCACGAAAGTCAAGAAGAATGACATTGACTCCGACAACCGCTAAGGCACTTCGCATCTCGGCCTTTGTCGTCAAGATGCTCCTCGGACTTGTCTTCGCTCTCTCTGCCGTCACCAAACTGCTGGCTATCGACAAGTTTGAACTCTACGTCTATAGCTACGGCTTCCTTTCCCTCAACGCTTCTTTTATCGTTGCACGCCTCTGCATCGCCGTCGAGCTGCTCCTTGCCATAGGGCTGCTCAGCAACCTCCACGGCCGCTTTGTGACGCTCTGCACGATGCTCGCGCTCGTTGCCTTCTCCTGTTTCCTTGGCTACGCCCTCCTTACGGGACGCAGCGACAGCTGCCACTGCTTCGGCGACCTGCTGCCGTTCAACCCGCAGCAGTCGCTGCTCAAGAACGCCGTGCTCGTACTGCTCACCGTCGTGGCCATGTATGTGCCGTCGTGGCGCTGGCGACCCCACTGGGCGCTGTGGATACCCGTCATCGTCGCTCCCCTAGCCACGGTCTTCATCGTGTCCAGTCCCGACAACTGGCTCTTCCACACCGAGAAGGAGCCGTATAACAAAGCGTCATTCGCCCGCGCCATAGCCGCCGACGCGCCTCTGGCCGCGCAGCCCGCCGACCCCGCACGCCGCCTCGTGGCTTTCTACAGCCCCCGCTGCCCCTACTGCCGCCTCGCCGCGCAGAAGCTGACGGGCATACAGCAGCGCAACGACTTGCCGGCACAGGCCTTCGTCACCGTCTTCCCCCTCACCGACACCGCCGCCTACAGCGCTTTCTACCGTGACATACCGGCGCAACACTTCGCACAGGTCAACCTGCAGCCCGACACCTTCCTGCACATCACCTACGGCCTCTTCCCGCTCATCCTCCTGCTCGACGGCGACTCGGTGGTCTACACCTACAGCTACCGCTCCATCAATGAGCACGAGATAGCCTCGTTCTTCCTCTCCGACACACCTTCGGCCTTGACTGCCGACACAATATAACCCTCTCGCCATGTCGTCATTAAAGAAACTCTTCTCCGACTCGGTCATCTACGGCCTCAGCAGCATCGTGGGCAAGTTCCTCAACTACCTGCTGGTGCCTCTCTACACCTACAAGATTGCCGTCGCCAGCGGCGGCTACGGCGTCATCACCAACATCTACGCCTACACCGCCCTGCTGCAGGTCATCCTCACCTTCGGCATGGAGACCACCTTCTTCTACTTCGCCAGCAAGGTGCGCCGCGAGGCCGCCTCGCCCGAAGAAGGCAAACGCGCCGCGCAGCGCGTCTTCAGCACCTCGCTCATCGCCGTGGGCACCGTGTCGGCGCTCTTTGTGGCCGTCGTGCTGCTCTTCCTCGGCCCGCTGGCCACCAGCCTCGGCTACGGCGCACATCCCGAGTTTGTGCGCGTCATGGCCTGTGTGGTGGCCATCGACGCCTTCCAGGCCATCCTCTTCGCCCTTCTGCGTTTCCAGGGCCGCGCATGGAAGTTCGCCTTCCTCAAGCTGGCCTTCATCTTCTGCAACATAGGTCTCAACCTCTTCGTCTTCCTCCTCGCACCCGTCCTGGCCGCCGACCCGGCCTACGACTGGCTCATGGGCTGGTACGATCCGAGCCGCCAGGTGGGCTACGTCTTCCAGGTCAACCTGATATGCACTG
Organism: Bacteroidales bacterium; assembly: GCA_017962615.1. Taxonomy (GTDB): domain Bacteria; phylum Bacteroidota; class Bacteroidia; order Bacteroidales; family P3; genus Colimorpha. The sequence continues at coordinate 8,168 of JAGCUZ010000064.1, forward strand.
CCACCGTCACCCTCGGCTTCCTGCCCGAGCTGCGCCTGCTGCGCCACGGCCTCGACTTCCCGATGCTCAAGTCAATGCTGCGCTACACCTGGCCGCTGCTCCTCCTCGGCATCGTCGGCATCCTCAACCAGGTGGCCGACAAGATATGCTACCGCTTCATCGTCCCCGGTCCCGAAGGCGAGGTACAACTGGGCATCTACGGCGCCTGCGTCAAGATAGCCATGATTATGGCCATGATAACGCAGGCCTTCCGCTACGCCTACGAACCCTTCGTCTTCAGCAATGGCAAGGATGCCAAGAGCAAGGAGAGCCAGGCCTTGGTGATGAAATACTTCCTCATCTTCACCCTCCTCGCCTTCCTCGCCGTCACCAGCTACCTCGACCTCCTCAAGTACGTCATCGACGACGGCTATTGGGAAGGCCTCCGCGCCGTGCCCATCGTCATGTTTGCCGAGATTCTCATGGGCGTATATTTCAACCTCTCTTTCTGGTACAAGCTCATCGAGCAAACCTGGTGGGGAGCCATCTTCTCTTTCGTGGGCTGCGTGGTACTGCTGGCCGTCAATATCATCTTCGTGCCACGCATAGGCTACATGGCATGCGCCTGGGGCGGCGTGGCTGGCTACGGCACCTGCGTGCTGCTTTCCTACCTCGTGGGGCGCAAGCGCAACCCCGTGCCCTATCCCCTCAAGGCCATCGGCGGCTACACCCTCCTCGCCATAGCCCTCTACGGCCTCTCGCTCCTCCTTCAACCATGCTCCACCGCCCTCCGCCTCGTAGTCAACACCCTCGGCCTGCTGCTCTACATCGCCGTGGTGCTGTGGAACGAGCGCGCCCTCGTCACCCCCGTACTCCGCAAACTCCATCTCGTAAGATAAATGAAAGCCAAAGTCATATTAGCCATAGCCTGCCTTGCGCTCCTCTCGCTCTCGGCCTGCACCAAGCACTGCCGCTGCTACCGCTACGACGGCGCCGTCGAGTCGTTCTCGCCCGACGAGCTCAAGGAGCGCGGCACCGTCTGTTCCGCCCTCGAAGAAGAGGACCGCGGCATGAAATACTCCCTCTGCGAGTACTCCATCTGGTACTAAGCAATACCTGCGATGATTTTAAAACGTTAATTATCGTATAATTATACATTAATTTTGCATATTAGATTGATTCGTGGTTAAATGATTATCATAGGTTGTCTATAATTAACGGTTAATTAATGGCCGATTAATGGTAATTAACGTTAAAACATTATAAACATATTCATTACACGTCTCTAGCATCCTCATCCATGCAACGATTCCTTACCCTCCTCTGCCTCGCCTCGCTGTTGCTGTTCACAGCCTGTAAGCGCGACCAATACCGCTGTTTCTTCCTCCTCGACGCGCAGGACTACACCGCCAGCGGCAAGACCTCCGTCAACGGCACATCCGACCTCTGGGACGATGGCGACATAATCTACATCAACGGCACCGACGACGCCCATCGCGCCGCCGTCGTCAACGACAACAACCAGTGGAAGGCAGCCCTCGCCAATGACGTGGAGCCCGCCGCCAGCGGCCTCTTCTACGCCTGCTTCCCCGGAAACGGCAGCGGCACCGACAACGCCGCCTCCTTCTCAGGCTCCTCCTTCGCCGTAGCCTTCCCCTCCTCAATCACCATCACCTCGTCCACGGCCGTCAACTGCCCCATGGTGGGCATCGCCGAGGAGTCACACGTCATACACTTCACCAACGTCTGCGCCCTACTGCAGCTCTCCTACACCGGTGCCGGTGCCGACAACCTTGTCATCACCGAGCTCGACACCACGCGCCTAGCAGGCACCATAGTCTACACACACGACGGCTCACAGTGGACCGCCGCCCCCTCGGGCGCCGCCGTCCGCACCCTCAACGTCAGCAACCCCGGCAAGTACTCCACCTTCTACGTGCCCATACCGGCCGACACCCACTGCCTCGTCATAGGCACCCGCAAGATGACCGCCAAGCACTACTTCGCGCCAGGACATATCTACACCGTCAGCATGGGCGTCGACGGAGTCCTCAACGGCCTCTTCAGCGTCAGCGCCTCCGACACGGTGCAGTTCTCGCGCGGCAACCTGCAGTATCAGGCCAGCAGCGGCACCTGGCGCTTCGCAACCAACCAATACGACACCCTCGGCACCCTCAACCGCAACATCTCATCGTCCTACACCGGCTGGATAGACCTCTTCGGCTGGGGCACCAGCGGCTGGAACAGCGGCGCCACCTGTTACCAACCTTATGCGACGACAACAGCCCCACAATCATACAATCCTGGCGGTTCCCTATCCATTGACCTCACAGGGCCATACGCTCAGGCAGATTGGGGCGTGTATAACCCCATATACAACGGCGGTAACACCAGCGGCATGTGGCGCACGCTAACCAAAGACGAATGGGTGTACCTTCTCAACACTCGCACCGCATCTACTGTTAACGGCACATCAAATGGACGCTACGCAAAAGCCCGCATCAACGGCATAGATGGCATGATAATCTTCCCCGACACATACAGCCATCCTTACAACATAACGCAACCAATAAATATTAATGCTGCGGGCACTGGTTATGCCTCAAATACCTATTCTGCCTCCGACTGGTCTGCCATGGAACAATGCGGTGCCGTATTCCTTCCAATGACCAGACAACGAACCAACGCAAAAGTATCCGGTGAATCGTCAAACAGCAATGGATGCTATTGGTCCTCAACACACATGGAAAGCAACGACGGCCAAGCATATTCACTAACATTTTCCATAACCAGGGTTGATATCGCCGCTACTCCTCAACGTCATTTTGGCAGAGCCGTCCGTCTCGTAAGAGACTCGCACCGCTAATCTTCGTACAGCACTTCTATCACCCCCGTCCGCTGGACGGAGCCCTTGTAGCCCGACCCTGCAAAGTGGAAGAAATAGGTGCCCGCAGGTACCTCGCTCTGCACCGGCGCCCAGAACTCATCATCCTTCGTTATGTTTTTGCGCAGGTACACCAGCTTGCCCCTCCTGTTGTATATCGCCAACGAGTTGATGGGGTAGCAGCTCTCCTCTATAAGGTTCACAACCACAAAGCGGTCGTTTATCCCGTCGCCGTTAGCGGTCACCACATTGGGGAAATACAGGTACTGCTGACACGTCGTGAACAGCGTGCGTATTATCGACAGCGAGTAGTCTATAATACTATCGCACCCGTAGCTGTTGCGGATTATTATCTGCACATGCTCGGCCGAGTCGTAGAACGTCGCACCGTGATAATGCCACGGCAGGTATCCCTCGTGCACTGTGTCGCACACCGTGTCGTAGGTGTTCGGCAGCATGTTGACCACCAGTGTCAGCAGGCTGTCCACGCCGTGGTTGCCCCTCAGCGTCAGCGTGCGCACGTCGGGCCCCGCAAAAGTCTCGCCGTACCATTCCACAGGGAAGTCATCAACGCAGATGCTCCTCGTCACGGTGTCATACACATTTGGCCACACATGCAGATAGTAGCTCACCACGCTGTCGCACCCGTACACGGTATTCAGGACCACCGTGTCACCCGCCACAGCCCCGCTGTAAACGTGCCCGTTGTAGGTCCACGGCAGCTGGTTCTCAACAATGGTGTCATACACCGACGCATACACTGGCATCACCACCGTGAGGAACAGCGTGCGTGTAAGCCAGTCACTGTCGCGCTCATAAATGCCAGGCGCCGCCAGCATAGTGTCAAACAACTGGTAACTGTCGCCGTAGCAGATAGTGGCATACACCGAGTCGTGCTCCGGGCAATGCCTGCCCACATGCAGAATACAGGTACGCGTAACATTGGCGCTGTCGCGCACATACACGCCCGCCGTTCTAAGCACAGTGTCGAAAAGACTGTAACTGTCGCCGTCGCAGATTGTCACATACACCGTGTCGTACACCGGACACGGTGCACCGACATGCAGAACACAGGTACGCGTAACATTGGCGCTGTCGCGCACATACACGCCCGCCGTCCTAAGCACCGTGTCAAACAGTCGGCAACTGTCGCCGTCGCAAATAGTAACATGCACCGTTTCGTATACGGGGCAAGGGCCGCTAACCTGCAGATAGCAGGTGCGTACAACATCGGCGCTGTCGCGCACATACACGCCCGCCGTCCTTAGTACCGTGTCAAACAGCCTGTAGCTCTCGCTGTCACAAATAGTAACATATATCGTGTCATAATATATTATGCATGGCGCGTCGACATGTATAACCGTCTCTGCCGTGTCTCTGCACTGTCCGCCGCTCAGCGACGCCTCCATGCGAACCCTGTATGTTCCACTGGTACTATACATATGCACGGGATTTCTTTGCGTCGATCTCGTCCCGTCGCCGAAATCCCACACAACATCCTCGCAGGCAATGTTTGTCCTGTTTTGCAGTGCCGAGTCGAGAGCAACTACCGAGTTGTCGTAGAACCTATAGCGCACCCCCCTACAGTTTAACGTGTCAACAATATTGTATGAGAAATCCGCATACGGGTACCTTGTACCCGCTATCGTCGACATCACGAAACCGCACGGCACATTGCCGCCCGCGCCCACAAAGCTACACTTGCAGCTGTACGTCCCGGCCGATGTCACGTGAAGCGACCTCTGCCTGGATATTATCGTGCTGGTGTCGTCATTGCTGAACCATTCGTACGAGAAGCCTTCCGGCGCCGTAAAGGTGTTCTCCACCACGTTGCCGCACGAAGACGACATCAATGTTTTGGCTCCACATTTTATAACGAAATATGCATACCCAAAGTGGGCTGTCATTAAGCAATCGTAGGTAGTCAGTTTCACAAAGATGCGCCTGCCGTGAAGCCTCGTCAGGTCTACACCTATCGTTGTCCAGTCCTTCCATAGTATATCTCTACCCACCACTGTATTCCAACCCAAGTGTCGCGATGCAACAAAGTCAGCCGAATAGCACACCGAGTCTATCTCGTCACCCCTCTCGTCGAGTACCCTAAACGTGAAACGGGGCTGTTGAGACGGATGGTGGCTGGGGTCCTGTATTACCGCTGCATACTTAAGTATCAGCAAACCGCTTACCGAGGAGTCAACCATAAACTCATACTTGATACTCTCAGCCTCTGCCCCTGTCCTCCAATTACCCAGACGTACCGACGCCGTTTCCCCTGGCGGTACTGTACGCAGAGCGTTTCCTGTTCTGTAGTCATACTCATTGCGGCTGGTATGCACTGTGTGCCGCGAAAAAGGGCTGGCACTACCCATATCGTATGCTCCCTCATTGACGTCGGGGTTCTCAAATGTTCCATAGGTAGCAGTAGTCCAGCACGATGTAAAATCGGTAAAATCTATACAGGCGGGCGGATCGCCGGGGCATGTGGTGATAAACCTCTGTCTGTTGTCTATGCAATAAACAGTAGTGTCGACAAATCCCACGTTATCGCACACCCTCACATAATAAGTGGTCTTCTGCTGCAACCCAGTCAACGTTACATAAGGCACATGCGTCACAACAGTGTCGCTCGTATAATAATTAAAACGAGGCGTAGTATCATACTGCACGTACCACTCCGTGGCACCGTTTGCACTTGTCCAGCTCACATAGCCGAATGGTCTGTAATATTGGTGACCGATATATTATACACACTGGCGGTCGGCGAATTAATCGGGCAGCACATCACCTGTAATTCGAACCCCAGGTCATGTATATCATACGACATACCATTTGCATGGAAAGCCAGACTGGCATAGCCTGACACACAAGACACGTTCAACGACCCTCTTCCCGAATATGAGCCAATTATACTTGAAGATATTAGCACCTGATCATCATAAATCTTCAAAAAGTCAAAATCTGGGTCTATCCAATAATCCCCTACAAAGACTATTTCATATCCCGCTGGAGCAGACAAATACAAGCTTGCCGAACTTGGCCCTAGATAATTGCCCGTACCGTTATTGTCCATCAAAATATACAATCGGTTTGGAGCCAGAGCACGGTTGGCAGATCCTCTTTGCGGCATAATTATCGTGTCTTGCGCCATAACTCCGCCGCCAAAGAAAAGCAACGAAGCCACCACGCACAACAACACCCGTATACATCTAAGCATCTGCATCTTACACCATAGTCTGCACAAAGTTACATCACTGCAAATATAATAAAAAAACTTTATAATACAGAAACCGCACATATTTACCCGTTTTAGAACCATACATAATTATGCCCCTACGCTATATATGACGGGAAAAACAGCCATTTTGCCACAAACAACCCCGAAAAAAGTTATTAACAATTCCGCAACATTCTACAGTTCAACTCCTTTCTCCCTCCAGCAATTTCCCTTCCCACCCGTCCGTCCTCCCCCTCCCGCCAGTCACGCCAACCTATCCAACCCGTTACTTCACCCCCTCTCGCAAGCCATACCCTTGCCTTTAATCGGTAGCAAATCCACCCCTCATGGCACCAATTTCACGACCCTCTCCCACCCTTTTTCCGACCCTCTTCGACCCTTTTTCCGACCCACTCCGACACTTTTTCCGGTCCTCTCCGACACTTTTTCCGGCCATCTCCGACACTTTTTCCGACCCTTTTCGACGCCCTTTCCGCACCAAATAAAGGGTGCATATAAAGTTCATAAGGAGTACATAAGGAGTTGGTCCAACCAACTCCTTATCAACTATATACTTACGATTTATGTTCTATATATCAAAATCGGGGTCTGAAGCAAAAATGAAAATATTTTGTTTTAGATTGGTTATCATATACTTACAACGATTTTCGCCATAAAAAGCGACTTTTTGGCGCAAAACGATTTTTCGACACTTTTCCGACTGTTTTTTGACGCTCGTTACAGATGCCTATCAGTAACGCCTCCGGCACGGTCTCAGCAGCCATGACTGCCCCGCAAGCAGCAACCCAAATGCGACCTTGTTAATGAGGCTTGGCTGAAGCATCTGCCTATAACGACATCTACAATCGAGGGCGCGTTTCTCCGAAACGCATACGGCTGGGGTTCGCAAGCCCCCAGACTGCGAAAATCGATGATTTTCTTGTCAGGGGTTATTGAGGGCACGTGCCGCTGGCACGTTATTAGCCTGTAGACAAACCTGCCTTATAAAACCAAACTCGGAGAGGCCTCCCCTCAACGCTCCAGCACTGGCAAGGTATCCGTCTGTAGACAAGCCCCCACTACCAAACCAGCCTCGGAGAGGCCGTCCCTCAACGCCCCGGCACTGGCACGGCATCCGTATGTAGACAAGCCCCCACTACCAAACCAGCCTCGGAAAGGCCGCCCCTCAACGACCCGGCACTGGCACGGTATCCGTCTGTAGACAAGTCCCCACTAACAAACCAGCCTCGGAGAGGCTGACCCTCAATAACCCCGCACAAGGAACGCAGTGTGGGGCAGCGAGATAGAACACTCATGCGTTTCGGAGAAACGCGCCCTCGATAGCCACCTATAGGGTAGAGTTTGTTTCTCGCATACTGGAAGAGTCACCCATGCCGGAGGGGAGTTTTGCATTTTTTGTTTTTTTAAGAGTTGAGACAAGGTCGAAAAAGGGCATCTTCGGGAGGTTGGTTTCGGGTCGTCGGGAGGCGGAAAAAGTGTGTCGGGGTAAAAAAAATGCATTTTTTTTGAAAATTTTTCGCGGCGGTAGTTGACTGACTCTGAGAGAAGAAAAGATACCAACAGAAAAAAGTTAATAAAAAATTTTTCAACTTTTGTGGCAAAATGGCTGTTTTTCCCGTCTATACTATACAAAGGGCAACTTTTGCCAACGACAAAACCGGACAAAAAAATGATGACATAAAACCGAAATTGAAGGCCTGAACGCCGTTTTTTGCTAATATATAATAATAATTGCGTATCTTTGCAAATTGAAACAATAGCGCACAAAAAGCTTCCAAAAATGAGACAAAACTTCACAACTTGCACTAAAACAAATACTAACAATATGACAAACACTTTTTGCCGTTCAATGGTAATGATGGCTTTGCTGTCGTCATTTCTGTTTTTTGGACAAAATGCCAATGCACAATTGCAGGTCACGTCGTGCAGCCAACTGGGCTGGACACCCCAACAGCTGGTGGACAGCGTGCTCACCGGCGGAGGCGTCAACGTTAGCAACGTAACGTTCAACGGTAACAGCGGAGCCATCTCGTGCGATGCCATAGGCCGGTTCACCACCGGTGCCACGCCGACGAACCTGGGCATAGGCGCGGGTATCATCATCAGCACGGGCAACGTGACTGACGCCGTGGGACCTGACAGCGGTGTTGACGACCCCGTGTCGTCGGCAACGGGCTGCTCTGCCTACAGCGATGCACAGATGAGCGGCATCGCCAACGGCGTGCTCTACGACTGCTCGGTGCTTGAGTTCGACTTCACGCCGCGCTCGGACACTGTGCAGTTCCGCTTCGTGTTTGCCTCGGAGGAGTACCCGAGCTTCGTGGGCAGCTCGTTCAGCGACGTGTTCGGTTTCTTCCTTTCGAGCAACGAAGGGGGCGACCCGCTGCAATATTCGAACACCAACATCGCGGTGGTGCCCAACAGCACCCTGCCAATAGGCATACAGACCATCAACGGCGGCACTCGCTATGCGTGGGGTGCATCGACTTGCGTGCTCACCAACACGCAGTACTATGTTGACAATGCCGGCGGCTCGAGCATAGAGTTCAACGGCTTCACCACGGTGCTGACGGCCAAGGCGCATGTGACGCCCTGCCGCTCGTACCACATCAAGATAGGCATCACCAACGTGAGCGACGACTATAACAACTCGGCCGTGTTCCTGGAGGCCGGCTCGCTGACTTCGTTCCAGCTCAAACAACCGAGTGTGCACAACTACGCCAACGCCGGCAACCCGACGCATGTGTACGAGAGTTGCTGCGCCCACATAGTAATGCGTCTTACCGACCCCAACTCGCCGCTACGCACCTTGGACGTGACCACGTCGGGCACGGCGACGGCCGGACAGGACTATACGCTCGAGTCGAGCTACACATTCCCCGCGGGATGCGACTCGCTGGTCATCCCCTTCTGCCCCGTCCTCGACGGTGTCAGCGAAGGCTTGGAGAGCGTGGTGCTGCACTACTCACTGCACGGCAGCTGCCCGGGCATCGACGCCGACTCGATGACGATATGGATTGAGAACACCAACCCGATGGCAGTGTCGACGCAACGCACTGAGAACCGCGGCAACAACACCGTTACGCTGACGGCCAGTTTTAGCGGAGGCCTGTCGCAGCGCGCCATCAACTGGTACGACCCCTACACGACCCTCACCAGCCAGCACGGCACGTCGGTTACGCTGCCGCTGCAGCCGCCGCGCAAGATAGCGGTGTGTGCCCACGACTCGTGCCACAACGAGGTGTGCGACACCATAGTGGTAGGTGCATTCGAGTGCTTGTTCAACGCCGGCAGCGACGGCGCCATCTGCGCGGGAGAGCCGTACACGATGAGCGTGTCGTGCGCCGACAGCTGCGTGTGGTACGCCAACAGCCAGAGCAGCACCCCGATAGAGACCCGCAGCACCACCCTAACGGTAACGCCGACAACAACAACGCAGTACATAGTCAGATCCTACAAGCAGTACCTCGGACGCTGGTTCGAAGGCACTGCGGTGGTGACCGTCACCGTGCATCCCATACCGCATATAACAGTGCAAAGCACTCCGGGCGTCGACGCCAACAACATCTGCCACGTGTGCAACGACGACTCGGTGCACATGTCGTTCTCAGGTGCCGACACCTACAAATACTCGGTGGACAACGGCCTGACCTGGAGTGATTGGAGCAGCAGCGTTACGCGCGACTTCATGCCGCCGCAGGCACCGAACTACGCCTCGGCAGCACAGTCGCTGATAACCGTCATAGGCCACACCAGCGACCACGTGTGCGGCGACACGGCGAGCATATACATAGCCACTTACAAACGTCCGCAGGTGTCGGCATCGGTTAACGCCAACGACGTGTGTCCCAACAGCACCGTGACGGTGACCGCCGATGGTAGCCACGGCATGTGGGGCGCTTGGTTCTTCGACTGGAACGGCGATACAACCACCACTGTGCCGCGAAGCGGAGCCAACGCCTACCGCGACAGCTACCAGGTGACGCTGGGCGACTCTTCAATAGACTTTGTGGTCAGCGCGATGAACCGCAATAGGGTGTGCCCCGGCTCCGACACGGTGCACATAACCATACACAACCCCGAATTCGAACTGAGATCCACGCCGATGCAGCTCTGCAAGGGCGACAGCATACGGCTGACCGTGTTGAGCGACTCGACGCTTGAATACCGTGTACTGCCCAGCTCTACATGGGCCACCGAACCCACCACATTCATGCGCACCATGAACACTGCGGGCAATATAACGGTAACGGTGTACGGCCGCACCGTGGGCACCACCTGCATCGACACGCAGAGCGTAGAGATAACAGTGTGGGAGATTCCGACACCCACCGTCAATCCCGACAGCATAGCGCTGTGCGACGGCGAGAACGTGACGCTGACCGGCACGGGCTACAGCAACCTGAGCTACTACTACCGCTGGCGCAACGCCAACGGCACATGGGCCAACAACTATTCCTTATCCCCCAACTACAACACACCCACACTCAGAACCACAGGCACATCTATAACCACTTACAAATATATCTTGTACAGCTGGGACCGCGACCAGCACTGCTACGGCATCGACTCGGCCAAGGTATATGTACACCCCATACCCGACATACAGATAACCGCGCCGCAATGGGCCTGCGACAGCAGCACGATAACGATATCAGCCACAGGCGCACACACCTACAGCCTTGACAGCGAAGACGGTCCTTACACCGCCGTCAACGTGTGGAACCGCCAGTTGACGGGCACCACGACGTTCGTAGTGTACGGGCGCGACGAGTACGGCCTCTGCACCGGCATTGACTCGGTGACGGTGAGCGCCATAGAGCTGCCCGATGTCACCATCAACGACGAGCCGTTCCACAGCACCATAAGCATCTGCGAGCACGAAAGCGAACACCTCACAGCCGCAGGTGCCACGCGCTATGAATGGGGCGACGGCGGCATCACCAATGCCGTGCGCGACGTATCGCCCATCACTACAACCAACTACAACGTCACCGGCTTTATCACAAGCCACGGCATAGAATGCCAGCAGGAGGCCGACGTAACGGTGGTAGTGGTAATCCCGTCACCGGTGTCGATAGCCGCCAACCGCACAGCGATATGCAACGGCGAATCGATAACCCTCACCGCCAGCAACCGCGACAACCTGCCGACGATACAGTATTCGTGGTTCAACGACAGCACCTACGGCTCGACCACCACGCAGACCGTGACGCCGCAGAACCATGCCACAGTGGGTAGCTGCACCGACACGGTGTACAACTACTTCGTGTTTGCACAGAACCCCGACGGCACCTGCGTCAACTCCGACACCGTGCAGGTTACAGTGCACCAGCTGCCCGCCGCCACCCTCACGCCCGACCACACCGAGATATGCACCGGCGGCAGTGTGAACTTCACCTACAGCGCACAGGGCTGCACACCGTTCACCTACTCGTTCAACAACACCAACAGCTACAGCACGACAGCCTCTGGCACGGTGAGCAACCTGACAGGTCCCGCCACCAACACCTATATATTATATGCGAAAGACCGCAACAACTGCGTGAACACCGACACTACAACCGTTAGTGTATACACCTACCCGACCAACCTTCAGCTGCGTGTTAACACCGCCAACGTGTGCAGCGGCGACCAGGTGACCTTCACCGCCACTGGAGCACGCATCTACTCGTGGGACGGTGGCAACACCTACGGCACCACCGGTACCTACAACCTCGTGGTGACACGCGACACGACCTTCACCGTGTACGGAGCCAACGAAGACCCGCTGTGCTACCGCACGGCACAGGTAACGGTACACGTGTACGAGGCTCCCGAGCTGCACAGCACGGTGAGCGCACCCGTGATTTGCCGCGGAAGCAGCACCACGATAACCGTGAGCGGAAGCGACCGCTATAAATTCGGCACCAACGGAACCTACGGCACCAACAACAGCTGGACCGTAACGCCGCAGCGCGACACCACCTACACGATATTCGGCACGCCGCAGGGCGCACAGTGCCCGAGCAACGTGGCCGTGAGCATCCGTGTGAAGGCTCTGCCCGTCTTAACCCTGACGGCCAGTCCCGACAGCCTGTGCTTAGGTAGCACCACTACCCTTACGGCGACGGGTGCTAACCTCTACTCGTTCACCGGCAGTGCTCCCTACAGAAGCACCAACACCTACACTCCCACAGCACCCACCACGGCCGGCACACAGCAGTACACGGTGACTGGACAGGACACTACCCTCGGCGTAACCTGCTCCAACACAGCCACCACGTCAATCACAGTGCTCAGCTATCCCTCAATACAAATCACGCCGTCGGCCAGCAGTTTCTGCCTCGACAGTTGCGTAGTGCTGACCGCCAGCGGTGCCGCCCGCTACTCGTGGGGCGACAACACGCACTATCAGGCCAACAACAGCCAGAAGAGAGACTGCCCGACAAGCACAAGCAACTACATAGTGTACGGCACCCTTGCCAACGGCATGTGCGAGAGCAGCAGCAACATAACGATAACAGTGTTCCAGCCCACAGCTCTTACCGTCAGCGCCAACCAGAGCAGCTACGGCGAGAACGACCAGGCCATACTGACCGCCAACGCCTCGGGATGCCAGTTCTCGTGGCAGGGCGGCACCTACAGTGCAAGCAACACTTACACCACCGAGCCTCTGAGCGAGGGTGACCACACTTATACCGTATGCGCCCGCAACACTAACGGCTGCGTGTCGTGCACCACGATAACGGTACGTGCCTACGCCATAGCCGAGGCAACGCTGAGAGCCAGCGACACATCGATATGCCGCGGCGAGCAGGTGACATTCTATGCCAGCGGCGCCCGCTACTACTCGTGGAACCGCGGCACCAACTACGGCACATCGAGCCGCTTTACCGTAACCCCGACACAAGACACCACTGTGATACTCTTCGGCTGCGACGACCCGGCGCATCCCGAATACTACACCACCGACACAGTGTTTGTGAGAGTCACACCGATACCCGTGTTCACCCTGACCCCCGACACCACTACGATATGCCGCAACCAGCAGGTGACGCTGACCACGACACCCGCACGCAGCGACTATGAATACTCCTTCGACGGCAACGCCTACAGCACTGCAACGACCTACACGATTACCCCGCAGGCTTCGCAACGCGTCACGGTGATATGCCACAGCGCCGTCAACAACCGTTGCAGCAGCAGCAAGACAGCACGCATTGGTGTGCTCAACCTGCCCACGGTGACCCTGACAACCAACCACGCCGACATCTGCAACGGCGACACCGTGACCCTGACGGCAGGCGGCGCCACACGCTACTCGTGGAACGGCGGCGCAATGGAGACCTCGAACACCAAGAGATTCAGACCCACAACCACGACGACCTACACCGTTGAGGGTGAGGTGCCGGGCGGTGCCGTGTGCAGCGCCACAGCCTCGGTCATCGTAACGGTGCACCAGTATCCCACGATGCAGGTATCGCCCGACACAGCCATCTGCATTGGCGACACAGCGCACATGCGTGCCTCGGGTGCCGACCTCTATTCGTGGAACGGCGGCTTGTCGGGCACTACCTCGACCTACGACATCAGACCGCAGCATAACTTCAGCGTTACCATTGTCGGAACCGATGCCTCGGGCATGTGCCCTGTGACGGTACGCCGCAACATCATCGTCAACCAGCTGCCCTCGATATTGCTGCAATGCCCCGGCACCGCCGGTATCAACCGCACGGTGACCCTTACGGCACGAGGCGGTTCCTCCTACTCGTGGGACGACGGAGCGACCTTCGTCTCAAGCAACACAAACACCACTACCTACGGCATCGTTGGCAGCCATGAGTTCTGCGTCATCGGACGCGACAACAACCAGTGCAAGAACCGTGCCTGCTGCACCACGCAGTTCATCGACATGCCGTCGAGCGTCACCATGAGCACCCTGCACGACACGGTGTGCCGCGGCGATGCCGACTCGGTGTATGTGTCGGGAGCACTGTACTACCAGTGGTCGTACGACGGCACACACTTCATCCCTGCCGTGCCGAGCAGCAGCCAGACCGCGATAGGCTTAACCGTGACACAAGACACCACCATATATGTAAGAGGCTTCAACCAGACCGCCAACCTGGCGTTCTACTCGCAGGAGTCGATACGCATAGGCGTGAAGGACTACCCAGTTCTCAGCGTCAGCAGCGATGCCGCGAACAACACAATCTGCTACGGCCAGCGTGTTAACATACAGCTTAGCGGTGCCGACCTGTACAAGTTCGACCGCTTCCCCGAGAACACCATAAGCCGCTACCCGCAGCAGCCCACCTCGACGACACGCTACCCCGTGCAAGCCCGCTTCAGAAACTCGAGCTGCATATCCTATGACACCATCACCATCACGGTGAACCCGCTGCCCAATGTGTCGATGACCATCACGCCCGACTCGATGTGCGTGGGTGACACGGTGCAGCTGCAGGCCACATCGCCTACAGCAGTGAGCTACTCGTGGAACGACGGCCTGAGCGGCGCACAGCGTCCGGCAAGTCCCGCCACCACGACGGCCTACACCGTCACAGCCACCGACGGCAACGGATGCACCAGAACAGCGACACGTACGCTGCGCGTGCTCCAGTATCACCCTGTGACCCTTGAGTCGAACCTGACGGCATTCTGCCACGACTCCACCATCACCCTCACCGCCACCTCCGATGCCGGTGCCTACTACCGCTGGATGGACGACACCATGGGTCTGGTGACCTACAATACAGTGACACGCACACCGGAGAACTCACGTAACTATACCGTACAGACAGCCAACAGCAACGGCATGTGCGTAAGCGAGGCAACGGTTCATGTAACAGTGTATCCTCTGCCCTACGTCCGTGCCCAGGCCAACACCACCAACATCTGCATCGGCGACCGTGTGCATCTCACCGCCACCGGCGATGCACGCTGGTTCTCATGGAGCGACACCAACCACTATGTTGCACGTCGCGTGGCCCTCGACACCGTGCCGACAGGCAACACCGGCCACTGGGCTTACTTCACCCTCTACGGCAAGTCGGAGCACAACTGTCTGAACAGCTTCACCGACAGCGTGTGGGTCAACAGCATCCCCACAATACGCATAGACGGCGACACCAACGCCTGCCAGGGCGACCTGACACTCTTTGTAGCCTCGGGCGCCATGCAGTACTCGTGGGGCAACCGCACCCACTTTGCCGGCACCCCCGACAGCCTGTTTATCACTGACTCGGTTATCAAACCCATCTATAGCGACACAACGTTAGTGTGCTACGGCGCCAACGAGAGCAGCCGCTGCTACAGCTCGGCATCCATCCATGTGAACATGTTCACATACGCCAGCCTGCAGGCCCGCGCCACCGCTACCGAGATATGCGAAGGCGACAGCGTATGCATCAACCTGTCGGGAGCCCTGAGCTACTCCTATAACGACGAAGACCGCACACACTTCAACAACGTCACGCAATACTGCTTCCGCAACCTTACCGACACCACCTCGTACCGCTTCTACGGTCTTGCTGAGAACGGACGCTGCGTGAGTGCTGCGACGGTGACCGTCAATGTAACACGTCTGCCCAGACTGTATATCGCCACCTCGGTGAGCGACGCCTGCGTGGGCGACGTATTCTCGGCCCGCCTGTCGGGTGCCGACCAATACTCGTGGAACGGCGGCCTCTACCGCAGCAACCCGCTGTACTACGACACCGTTACCGCCAGCCGCAACACCTACTACGTGGGTGGCCGTCGCCTTACCAACGCCGGATACTGCTACAGTCACGACAGCGTGACTATACGTCGCTGGACGTATCCCGAGCTGCACTTCACAAGCAACGACGACACCATCTGCTCAGGAGACTCTATAGTCCTCTCCGTCAGTGAGACCTCCGGCATAACGGCCTACTACCAGTGGCACGGCGACACGGCCTACAGCACCGTCACCCGTCACGACACTGCACTCACACGCTCTGGCTACATGCCTATAACAGCCATCAACTATGCCGACAGCCTCTTTATGTGCGCAATACGCGACAGCATCTACATCCACGTGAACGAGCTGCCACACGTGCATATCAGACAGGGCCACATGCTGTCAATATGCAAGTACGAAGAGTTTGAACTCAACGCACAGGGTGCCGGTACCGGTGGCGAATACTCATGGGGCGACACTAACGACTACTCCACAATCCATAACTCGCTTATCGACATGCCGCCGGCAACACGTACATATATAGTATATGGCCGCGATGTCAACTACTGCGTCAACTGGGATACCTGCCGTGTGACCGTATACAACTACCCGACCAACTTCTACCTCACCTCTTCGCGCATTGACATCTGCCGTGGCGACACCGTGCAGATCTTTGCCAACGGAGCAAGATTCTTCACTGCCGACGTCAACACACCGTGGCTGACCTCCGACACCTCTTATATCACCACACTCGACACTACTACCAACATAATGATGTACGGCGCAACCGACAGCACCATGTGCTACGACAGCGCATCGCTCATCATCCGTGTACATGAATATCCCAACACCGAGGCTTACGCCGACCGCAGCATATACTGCAGCGGCGACACAGCCATCATCACGGTGAGCGGAGCCACAGAGTACTCCATTGACGGCACAACGTTCACCACTGGCGGAGTGTTCCATGTAGCCGTGTTCCAAGACACCGACATCGTGGCTTACGGACGCGACAACATAGGTCTCTGCGTGAAGCCCGACACCGTGCACGTGAGAGTGCAGCAGCTGCCGACGCTGACCCTGTCAGCCTCGCCCGACAGCATCTGTGTGGGAAGCACAGCGACACTCACCGCCACAGGTGCCGACACCTACTCGTGGAACAACGGACGTAGCTACGATGCCGAGGCGACACACGTAGTGCGTCCCGACTCGACGACAATCTACACCGTGTACGGCGAGAAGCAGTTTGCCGAAATCAGCTGCCGCAACAGTGCCAGCGTGGAGGTTGCAGTGTTTGAATATCCGAATGTATCGATATTCACCGAGGCAGCAGCACGCTGCCAGTATGACGCTATCCGCTTCATCTATCGCGGCAATGCCGACTCGATATCGTGGAACAACGGCGCCACATACACGGCCCGTGACGCACAGTCGGAGGGCGACACCGTGTACCTCGCGCCAGACAGCACCGGTTGGATGTATGTGTACGGCAAATATGCCGGCGGCATCTGCCCTGCCAAAGACTCTGTATACCTGACCATCTATCCCGCCCCGCTGACGACAGCCACACCAAGCAGCGACACCGTATGTGCTGGCGACACCGTGATACTGACCCTGACGGGTGCCGAGTACTACAGCGTTGCCGGTGATGCCTTCGGCTACAACACCACACACATACTGCGGCCCGACAGCACGACACAGTATGTAATCGTGGGCGAGAACTTCTCAGACGGCTACCGCTGCCGCACCAACGACACCATCGTCATAACCGTGATGCCGTATCCCACTCTCCGCCTGAGCGTAGACACCACCGAGATATGCTTCGGCGAGTCTGTGACCTTCACCGCCGAGAGCGCCGACAGACTGTCGTGGGAAGGCGGTGCATGGACATCGGGACAGCGTTTCACCACAACAATGCAGCCGCCAAGCACGCATATTTACACCATAGCAGGCGCTAACGCCAACGGCATGTGCGTAACCAAAGACTCTATAAAGATTACCGTGCACCAGCTGCCCGTCATGGTACTGCATCCCGACAGACCGCACATATGCCGCGGCGACCAGCTGAGACTTACCGTTGAGGACAGCACCTGCATTGAATACTCGTGGGACGGCGGCGTCACCTACACTGCCAACTACTATCACGACACCATGCCGCGCCGAGGCTACAGCGCAACGTTCACTGCCTACGGACGCGACGTATTCGGCTGCACGAACCATGCCGACACCGTGGTAACCATATCGGATGTGCCGCAGGTACGTCTGGTGGCATCTGACACCGCCATCTGCGTAGGCTCGAGCATCATACTCACCGTGAGCGGTGCCGAACTCTACTCATGGGACGGCGGTCTCACCTACACCACCGACAACCGCAGGACAGAGACCCCGGCACACGACACGGTGTACACCGTATACGGAGCCTCGTCGAACCTGATGTGCAAGTCGAAAGCCGCTGTACGCATCTCTGTATACGAATACTCCTATGCGAATATCGTCGCACCCAACAAGTTCTGCCAAGGCGACACCGTGGAGCTGTACGTCAACACCAACGGCACTCGCGTTGAATGGAGCTCGGATCCCGGCGACCGCAACCTGAACCGTCAGGCTCAGAACCGCACCATAAGACTGAAGTTCAACGAGACCACCACATACTGCGTAGAGTCCTACCTGCACATCTGCACAACAAAGGTGTGCCACACCGTAGTGATGGTGCCCTATCCCGAGTTGCACATCGAGGCCTCGACGCACGAGCTGTGCGTTGGTGGCACAATGCCCGACGGCAACGTCGTGGCTCCGGGTACTGTAACCATAGAAGCCTCCGGCGCCAACCTCTACTCGTGGGACGGCGGCGACACCCAAGTGCCCGACACCAGCCACACCTACACACCGACACTGCCGAGCCCGACAGAGTTCAATCCCGACAGCAACTTCGTGTACTGGATATACTCTTACTCGGACGATACACTGTGCCGCACTGCCGACTCGGTACATGTGCGCGTCGACCAGTGGCCTGAGCTTACAATCTGCGACGGGCAGAACTACCAAGGCATCGACTGCGACAGCAGCTGCGTGGGACGCGGCCGTTACCTCGACGGCGAGACCTTCGCGCCTGTGACCTGGACGGCGGTGCCGAGCGATGCGACACTCATAGGCCAAGAGCACAGCTACCATCCCTTCGTCGACCCGCACAACCAAACGGATTACACGGTGACGACTGTTAACGGCACATGCTTCAACAGCTACACCTACAGCATCATGACCGGTGTGCTGCCCTCATCGTTCGGAATCTGCGACCCGGCACAGATACGCCGCGGTACGAACGGTGTTACCTACCGCAACCTGAGCACCAACGCACTCGGCGTGATGTGGTACTTCCCCGACGGATACTTTTCCAAGGCCATCGACCGTATCAACTACGTGATTCCCGTCGATGCGGTAGACTCGTTCCCCGTAACCCTCATCGCTTACAACGGAGGATGCTTCGACACATCGGTGATCCGGGTTGACATCGTCAACGACGAGGTCTGGGCTCCCAACGTATTCACTCCGGACGAGGCAGTGAACAACATCTTCTATGTGCGTTCACTCCATAACACGAACTTCCACATGGACATCTACTCGCGCAACGGAGTGTTGGTCTTCTCGACCGACGACCCGGAGCAAGGCTGGGACGGCAAACACAATGGTCATAAATGCCCGCAAGGAACCTACGTCTATGTCATCAAGACAGAGCCCGACAACCATACCGGCAAAGACCAGTATGTGAAAGGCACGGTGACACTGCTGCGATGAAGCCTTTCATAATATGCTGCAGAGGTAAAGCCATCACTGTTGAAAAGCCAGCAGTGATGGCTATCCTTAATGCCACCACCGACTCGTTCTACGACGGCGGGCGCTATAACGATGACGAGAAGTTCATGGCGCATGCCCACCAGATGGTGGACGAGGGTGCCGACATATTGGACATCGGCGCAGCATCCTCACGACCCGGCGCACCCCTCATCGACACAAAGACAGAGCAGGAACGGCTGCTGCCACTCGTGAAGATGATTCGCAGCGAATGGCCCGACATACTCATATCCATCGACACCTACAACGCGGCGACAGCCGAAGCCACGAAGAAAGCCGGTGCCGACATCATCAACGACATATCGGGTGGCAAGTTCGACAATAAGATGTTCGACACCGTTGCCGACCTACAGGTGCCCTACGTCCTGTCGCACACCACCGACACCCCGGAACGGATGCGTTCGCACACCATGCCCGAAGAACCCGACGCAATAAGCCAGCTGGCGCTGTTCTTCTCTCGGCACTTGGAGACACTCTACAAACGCGGGGCAAAGGACATCATCCTCGACCCTGGGTTTGGCTTTGGCAAGACGCTACAACAGAACTATTACATATTGCAACACCTCGGCGAGCTGTGCTCCCTGTTTCGCGAGCCAGTGCTTGCAGGCCTTAGCCGCAAGAGCATGATTACCAAGAGGCTTAACTGCACGCCCGACGACGCACTGAACGGAACAACAGTGCTCAATACCCAGGCACTTATAGGCGGAGCCGCCATGCTGAGGGTGCACGACCCAAAGGCCGCACGCGAAGCCATAACGTTGCTCGAATACCCTGAGACAAACTGTTAACCCCTTCCCCACCCCTCAACACACCAACTGCAAGCAAAACAGATGTACACAGCAGCAATACAAGGACTACCTCAGATACATTTCACCGACATCGTCGATATATTCCTCGTTGCCTTCGTATTCTTCGAGATATACAAACTGATGCGCGGCACCAATGTCATACGCATATTCTGGGCCATTGTCGTCATATATCTTGGATGGCTCGTGACATCGAGGCTTAGGATGCGTTTCACATCGGAAATATTGGGACAGTTTGTCAACATAGGTTTCCTTGCCCTTATCATCGTCTTTCAGCCCGAGGTACGGCGGTTCCTGCTACTGATAGGCACCAAGACCCAGATAGGCGGCGACAGTGCCCGCAAACGCATACTGTTTTGGCGCAGAAACATAGGCAGCAACTCTGTCAACCTCGACCCTTACATACAAGCCTGCATGCACATGTCGCAGCAAAAGGTGGGCGCTCTTATCATCTTCCTGCGGCAGAACGAATCGAGCGAGATTATAGCCACCGGCGAACGGATAGACGCCACAGCCTCGGCGGCCCTGATAGAGACCCTTTTCTTCAAGAACTCGCCCCTGCACGACGGTGCCGTCATAGTGCGCGGCAACAACATCATTGCCGCCAGATGCATCCTGCCCGTATCGTCGAACAACAGCATCGACCCCAATCTTGGGCTACGCCACCGCTCGGCCATTGGCATGACGGAACAAAACGACTCCATCGCCGTGATTGTGAGCGAAGAGACTGGAGCAATATCCTACGCCGAAGCGGGCGTGATACGGCATGACGTAAGTCCGCTACAGCTGAGGCAATTCCTCGAGAAATCGCTGGCATAAACGGATTTATGCTATAAACCTAAAGAAAACCCATTGAACATCCAATAAGAAAACAAGTAACAAAATGAAAAAGGTACTGATAAGAAGCATGTCTGGGGCTGTTTATATAGGCCTGATTGTTACGGCTATATATATTGGACAGTGGACCAACAACACCCATGTAAGCTTCATCGTGCCGACTGTATTGTTCGGCGTAATGGCTGCCATAGGGCTATTCGAATATTTCAGATGCATTGAGAAGAGCGGAAGCAACGTCAACAAACCGTTCGGCTACATGGTTGGTTGTCTCACATACCTTGCCATTGTGTTTACATTTACATCTTACTTCAACTCGAGCACGGTGACATCCACTGCCATAACATCTCTTCTCATGGTACTGCTGCTTTCTACACCGGTAGGGCTGTTCTGGCAACTGTTCAAGCACGACCGGCTACCATTTGCGACGCTTGCGCTAACCTTGGCTGGTGTTCTGTATGTTGTTCTGCCATTCAGCCTGATGAAGTCTTTTGCCTTTATCACCGAATACTCCGGGCTGTTGATGATGACCTTTATCCTCGTGTGGGTTAACGACACGGGTGCATACCTGAGCGGCATGGCCTTAGGACGCCACAAACTGTGGCAGCGCCACTCTCCCGGCAAGACATGGGAGGGTTGCCTAGGCGGACTTGTGCTGTGCATAGCCGCTGCCATAATCGTTGGACCATTGTTCAACATCCCATACACTTGGCTGCAATGGGCGGCCACGGGACTTATGGTGTCGGTTGTCGGCACATTGGGCGACCTCGCCGAGTCGATGCTCAAGCGCAGTGCAGGCATGAAAGACAGTGGCAACATCATGCCCGGCCACGGCGGCATACTCGACCGCTTCGACAGCATGTTGGCCATCATACCGTTCCAACTTATCATGTCTCTTTTGTTTCTAGTATAATATCCATCCTGTAAACCTATTTTAGTTCTAAGTTTTAAGTGGCTGACGCGAACAACTTATCAATCTATCAACATTAAACCTATCAACATTTCAACATCCAACAATGTACATCCACAAAGAAGGCAGAAAACTATTACTAGTATTGTCGCTCATCGTCATGACGGTGTTTGCCGCCATGCTGTTCTTCATTGAGCACTGGAATCTGTTCCACTACCTGTTCCTGAGCATACTTCTCACCCTCCTCGCCCTGCTGGTATACTTCTTCAGAATACCGCGTCGTATATTCACCGAAGACGCCATGTCGATAATCGCCCCGGCCGACGGAACCATTGTGACTATCGAAGAGACTTTCGAGAAGGAGTACCTTAACAGCGAATGCCTGCAGATATCGATATTCATGAATGGCACCGACGTGCATGTGAACCGTTATCCCATATCCGGTACGGTTGAATACGTCAAATACCACCGCGGCAACTACTTCGTCGCCTCATACCCTAAATCGTCGGTGCTCAACGAACACTCGTCGGTGGGAATGCGGCTCGAAAACGGACAGCGCATACTGCTGCGGCAGGTGGCGGGGGTCATGGCTCGCCGCATAGTGTGCTACGCCCACGAGAACGACACGGTGAAACAGAACCAAGAGATGGGCTTTATCAAATTCGGCTCGCGCGTCGACATCTTCCTGCCTCTGGGCACCGAGGTGAATGTCGACCTGCAGGACACCGTGCGCAACGGCGTGAGCCCCATAGCAAGGATTGTGTAAAGATGAACATTCTGTACGAGGATAATCATCTTATAATCATCAACAAGCTGCCGGGACAGATTATTCAGGGAGACAAGACCGGCGACACATGCCTTGCCGACGAGATAAAAACTTTCATCAAGCATCGCGACAACAAGCCGGGCAACGTGTTCTGCGGCGTGGTGCACCGACTGGACAGACCAGTGAGCGGCGTGTGCATCTTTGCCAAGACGAGCAAGGCATTGACGAGGATGAACAACCTTGTGAAGAACCACGAACTGAACAAGATATACTGGGCTATAGTGAAACCGGCGCCCAAAAATGCCGAAGGTACATTGAACGACTGGATTGTGCGCAACGAAAAACTGAACAAGTCATTCATTACAATACGGGATGACCACCATAGCGGGACGTCGCTTCCTTCCGGTCGCGATGCCAAACAAGCCGTGCTCGACTACCGCACCATCGGCACATCGGCAGGCGGCTACACCCTACTTGAGGTAACCCTTCATACCGGCCGCCACCACCAGATACGCTGCCAACTGGCGCATATGGGCTGTCCCATCAAGGGCGATCTTAAATACGGTGCCCCGCGCAGCAACACCGACGCGTCAATCTCACTGCACGCCCGCAGCGTCGAGTTCGTGCACCCTGTATCACACGAAAACATATATGTCCAAGCCCCCCCGCCCGAGGAGTTCGTAAGGATGTTTGAATTAAAAATCAAGAATTAAAATCGCGTCAGCCATTTAGAACTATAAACTAATAACTTAGAACTATAAATACATGAAACACATATCCAAATCTTTAGTTTGTATCACCCTATTGGTGATGACAACTCTTGGGATTAATGCACAAAACAAGCACACGGAAGTCAAGGAAAGCAACTATCGACACCTGCAGGTAAGTCTCTACTCGGACGAGCTGAATGTACAAAACCTGACCATCGACGGTAGTACCTATTCCTCTCTGCAGATGCCGGGCTTCGTTGCCTCCAGCGCCGTCGGCCAGCCCGCTCTGCCCACGCTGGTACAGATGATAGAGACCCCTCTGTGCGACGGTTTCCGCATCAACATCACATCCATGGTGGCCGACACCATCACGGCCGAAGCTCTGGGTCTCCAATTCCCCGTAATACCTGCCCAGCCCTCACGTTCCAAGTCCGACACAGCACGGCATTCTCTCGTGATAGACCCCGTGGCCTATGGCTCCGACCTGTTTCTTGGCGATGTCCCCATAAAAGTGATTCCACGCGGCATAGCCCGCTGCCAGAACATCGCCGCACTGGTCTTCTCGCCAGTAAGGTACAACCCCGTCAGAGGCGAGTTGATAGTGTTGCGCAGCGTGGAGGCGGAAATCGTATACGTAAATCCGCGCATGGAGAAGACAAAGCGCATGGCTGCCCTGCACAGCTCTGGAGCCTACAGTCCTGTGCCGACCATAAATCAACCGCTTGAAGGAAACGCTAATACAAAAGAGCTCGTCAATGGTGTGCCTGTGCGCTACCTCATCGTGGCCCACAACAGCTTCCGCGGACAGCTCGACGGCTTCATTGCCTGGAAAAAACGTAAAGGTTTCATAACCGACATCGTCTACACCGGCGACCAAAGCGTGGGCACCACCAACACCTCAATAGCCGCTTACGTCAAACGCCAGTACACCGAGGCTACTGCGTCCAATCCCGCGCCGACCTTCCTGCTACTGGTGGGCGACGTGGAACAGATACCCGCATTCGACGGGCGGCACACCACCGCCTTCGACAGCCACGTAACCGACCTCTACTACGCCTCGTGGACCGACGGCGACATCATCCCCGACTGCTACTACGGCCGTTTCTCCGCTCAGAATATCGACCAGCTCTTGCCTCAGATCGAAAAGACCCTCATGTACGAACAGTACACCTTCGCCGACCCATCCTTCCTCGACCGCGCCGTGATGGTGGCCGGCGTCGACGGTGGCTATCAAAGCGACAACGCCTACACCTACGGCGACCCGGCCATGGACTACGCCATATCCACCTACATCAACGGCGCCGCAGGCTTCACCCAAGTAACCTACTACAAGAACAACACATCCAACATCCCACAGGGCAGCAACGTCAACGTCATCTACAACGGCGGCAACAACAACACGTCGCAGGCGCAGGCCCTCCGCGACCTCTATTCGGCGGGCGCAGGCTGGATCAACTACACCGCCCACGGCGGCGAGACCGAATGGTCCATACCTCAGTTCACCACCGCGCAGGTGGCCTCCATGAACAACAGCCAGAAGTTCGGCTTCATGATAGGCAACTGCTGCCTCTCCAACTCCTTCCAGGTCTCCGAATGCTTCGGCGAGTCGCTCCTGCGGCGTGCCGACCTATGCGGAGCCGTGGCCTATATCGGTGGCAGCAACTCTACCTACTGGAGCGAGGATTTCTACTGGAGCGTCGGCATCCGTTCCAACATATCCAACAGCATGAACACCGCCTACAACGCCGCCAACCTCGGCATGTACGACTGCCTCGTCCATTCCCACGGCGAGCCCCGCAGCAGCCACTACACCTCGGCAGGCGCAATGATTATGGCTGGCAACATGGCTGTCGAGAACTCCACCTCCGACCGCAAGGAATACTATTGGGAAATCTACCATCTCATGGGCGATCCCTCAGTCATACCGTGGCTCACCCAGGCCGATCCTGGCGTGCTTGTTGTACCATCCAGCATCACGGCCGGCACCACCGCGCTCACCCTTCAGTCCTCCCCCTATGCCTATGTCGCACTCACCGACATGAACCACGAGGTCGTCGCAGCCGCCTTTGCCGATGCCGCAGGCACGGCTACCCTGCGCTTTGAGCCCCTCGTGCCGGGCAACTACGAGTTGGCCGCCACCGCGCAAGACCGCCAGCCCCTCTTCCGCAGCGTCACCGTGGCTCCGCCCAATGGCGCCTACGTGGTCACCCTCAAGGCCGAGCCCAACCGCACCTGTCAGGTGGCACGCCATCCCGAGGTGCTCTCAGGTCTCCTCGCATCGGCCGACACCGCTTGGCTCGACATCACGCTGGCCAACATCGGCAACGCCCCCTCCGACAGCGTCGTCATCGCTCTACGCAGCGACCCCGCCGCCATCCTCCCCCTTGCCGGCTGTACTGTCGCTCCCGTAGCCGCTGGCGATACGGTGACGCTGTCAGCAGCACTGCCCGTGATGGTGTGGAACGGACTGACCGACGGCCTTCAAACACAGCTCTCCTGCATGGCACGTTGGCACGATGCCGCCGGCACTCAGGTCGAGAGCTCTTCGCTCCATACCCTCACCGTTGCGGCTCCCAAGCTCACGCGCCAAAGCTATACGCCTCCGGCACAGCCGCAGCCTGGCGCAAGCCTGCAACTCTCGGCCTCCTACCGCAATGGCGGCAACCAGAGCCTCACCCCTGCAACCGCCTCAGTCGTATGCCCCTGCCCGTTGGTCACGGTGTCCAACGTCAATGCCCCATCCGCATTCGCCCCTGGTGCCGCTCTCTCGGTTAACTTCTCTGCACAGCTCGACAACCGCCTGCCCCAAAGCATACTCCTCCCCTTCTATGTCACCCTCTCCAACGGCGCATATACATTCACCGACACGCTCCTCCTGCAGATAGGCACCGGTGCCACCGAAGATTTCGAGAGCGGCGACTTCACCGCCTACCGTTGGCAGAACAGCACCTACGGATGGCAGATAATCTCCAACTCGACCGACGTATACGCCGGAACCTATTCGGCCCGCTCCTACTCCTTCACCTCCAGCTCGCGCAATAGAAATTCAGAGCTCTCCATTTCCTGGACCTCCTCCGTCGACGACTCCATAAGCTACTACCGCCGCGTCTCTTCCGAAGAGAGCTACGACGTCTTCACCCTCACCATGGACAACACCACGCTCGAAACCCTCTCGGGCGAAGTGGCGTGGAGCCGCGCCGCCTTCTTCGTGCCGGCAGGCAGCCACACCTTCAAGTTCAAGTACAGCAAAGACTACACCCGCTCCGAAGGCTCCGACTGTGCATGGATTGACAATATCACCTTCCCCGTCTCAGGCACTGCCTACCGCTTCTACGTCGACACCGTATGCCAAGGCGAGCCCTACCTTCTGGGCGGCACCGACATAGCCGCAGGCCTCCAGCCCGGCACCTACCTGTTTGTCGACTCCAGCACCCGCTCCGTGGTCAACTACCTCACGCTCACAGTCGGCAGTCCCATAAGCATAACCCTCCACACAACAGCCGACACCATTGAGCGCGGTGAGTCCGTGCTGCTCTCAGCCAGCGGCGCCAACAGCTATGCATGGAACGAGGGCTACCGTGTCCCCACACTTATGCTCTATCCCGAGCGCACCGCCACCTACACCGTAACCGGAACGACTCTGGGCTGCAGCGACTCCAAGTCGGTCACCGTGACCGTCAACGGCACTGTCGAGGCCATACAGTCTGTCGATGCTTCCGCCGACGATTGCCTCCTCTACCCCAACCCCGCTCAAAGCTATGTGCAGATAACCGCCTCGGCCGACATAAAGAAGGTGACGATATACGACATGCAGGGCCGCCCCCTCATCACCAAGCACGACGCCACCCGCCTCGACCTCCAAAGCCTCGAGAAAGGAATCTACATCGTCACCATCACCACCCCCAGCACCACCTACACCAAGAAATTAATCATAAATTAAAAGTTTAAAACTCTTAGTTTTAAGTCTTAAGTGGGGCGGCAGCCGGTAACGCGCCAGCCACTTATAACTTAAAACTAATAACTTAAAACTAAGACTCTTTGCTTCCCCTACTCGAACAATACCTCCCGTCGCATCTGCTGGCATCGATAAAAGAGGCCCTGGCCGAGCCAAAGGCACGCCTGCACCTTGCAGGCACCACAGGCTCGCTGGCTTCGGTGATAGGTGCGGCCATAGCTGAATCCAACACCACCTGCTCGCAACTCTTCATTGCTCCCGACAAAGAGAGCGCCTGCTACCTCGCCAACGACCTCGAAAGTCTCCTCGGCGAGGCCTCAGCCACCAATATCGACGAGAAGCGTGTGCTCCTTTTCCCCTCGGGCGACGACCATAGGCCCACCGACCGTGGCAACGCCGACCGCCTGATGCGCTCCGACGTGGTGCGGCAGCTGGCTTCCGACCGTCCGCTCCTCGTAGTCGCATACCCCGAGGCCCTGGCCGAGAAGGTGGCATCGGCACGCGCCATCGCATCCAACACCCTGACGATACACGAGCACGACAGCCTCTCGCCCGACTTCATCATCGACGTGCTGCAGGAATATGGCTTCGAGCGCGCCGATTTCGTAACCGAGCCCGGACAGTACGCGCTGCGCGGCGGCATAATCGACCTCTTCTCGTGGTCGAACGACAACCCATACCGCATCGAGTTCCTCGACGACGAAGTGCTTACTCTGCGCTGCTTCGACGCCGCCACACAGCTCTCGCTACAAACCACCAACGAGATTGCCGTAATGCCCGACATGAAGAGCATTGAAGCCGACAGCGCCGAGACGGTGTCGCTGCTGAACTACTTCGACGGCAGCGACATAATATGGACTCACGGACTGACACACACCGCCGACAACATCGACAACGACCTTTTAAGCCAACTACTAGATTGCAAGATAATCGAGACCGGCTCGAGCTCATTCTTCAAGAAGAGCCTAAAGATAGAGGTCGGCAGCGAGCCGCAGCCAGCCTTCAACAAGCGCTTCGACCTGCTCTGCTCCACCCTCAACGAATACATGGAACGGCAGTACCGCTGCTACATCTGCGTAGACAGCGACCAGCAACGCCGACGTCTGGAGAAGATATTCAAAGCCCAGGGCGACGCCCAGAGCAGACAGGTTTTGCCATTCCATGGCGACGACGTGCAACTGATGGAGGCCAACCTCGCCAACGGCTTCATCGACCACGACAACAAGGTGCTGTGCTTCACCGACCACGAGATATTCGAGCGCTACCATAAGTACACGGTGCGCGACCTGTCGAAAGGTCGCAAGGCCATGACCCTCAAGGAACTCTTCGAGCTGCACCCCGGCGACTACGTCACCCACATCGACTACGGCGTGGGCCGCTTCAGCGGCTTGGAGAAGATAAAGACCCCGGGCGGCAAGACACAGGAGGTGATACGCCTGATTTACAAGAACAACGATACCCTCTACATCTCCATCCACGGTCTGCACAAGATAAGCCGCTACATAGGCAAAGACGGTGTCGAACCCACGCTCAACCGTCTGGGTTCCAACACCTGGCAGGTGCTCAAGCAGAAGACCAAGAGCCACGTAAAGGACATTGCCAAGGACCTCATAGCCCTCTACGCCAAGCGCAAGGCCACCAAGGGCTTCGCCTTCAGCGGTGACACCTACCTGCAGCACGAGCTGGAGGCGTCGTTCATCTACGAGGACACGCCCGACCAGCTCAAGGCCACCATGGAGGTAAAGGCCGACATGGAGCAGCCCGCCCCCATGGACCGCCTGGTATGCGGCGACGTTGGCTTCGGCAAGACCGAGGTCGCCATACGCGCCGCCTTCAAGGCCGTGGCCGACAGCAAGCAGGTGGCCGTGCTCGTGCCCGCCACCATACTGGCCCTACAGCACTACAACACCTTCACCGAGCGGTTGCAAGGCATGCCCGTGCGCGTGGAATACCTCAACCGGTTCCGCTCAGCCAAAGACCGCACCCGCATATTCAAGGAGGTCGAAGAGGGCAAGATCGACATACTCATCGGCACCCACGCCATCACCAACAGCAAGCTGCGCTTCAAGGACCTGGGGCTGCTCATCATCGACGAAGAGCAGAAGTTCGGCGTGGCCATAAAGGAGAAACTGCGCCAGATGAAGGTCAACGTCGACTGCCTGACGCTAACCGCCACCCCCATACCGCGCACCCTGCAGTTCTCGCTGATGGGAGCACGCGACCTGTCGGTAATCCAGACCCCGCCGCCCAACCGGCAGCCCATACAGACCGAGGTGCTCACCTTCGACGAAGAGGTCATCGCCGACGCCATACGCTTCGAGATGTCGCGCGGCGGACAGACCTTCTTCATCTCCAACCGCGTCGAGAACCTTGCCGAGATGGCGGGACTCGTCAACCGCCTTGTGCCCGACGCCGTCACCGCCATAGCCCACGGCCAGATGGAGGGCCGTCAGGTTGAGGACACTCTGATAAAGTTCATCAACGGCGACATCGACGTGCTGGTGGCCACCACCATCATCGAAAACGGCCTCGACATCCCCAACGTCAACACCATGATAATCAACAACGCGCAGAACTTCGGCCTGGCCGACCTTCACCAGATGCGCGGACGCGTGGGGCGCAGCAACCGCAAGGCCTTCTGCTACATGATGGTGCCGTCGCACTCCATCCTCACCCCCGAGGCACAGAAGAGGCTACGCGCCATCGAGGAGTTCACCTCCATAGGCAGCGGCTTCAACATAGCCATGCGCGACCTCGACATACGCGGCGCGGGCAACATACTCGGCGCCGAGCAGAGCGGCTTCATCAGCGAGATTGGCTACGACATGTACCAGAAGATTCTCAACGAGGCGTTGGAGGAGCTGCGCGAGACCACCTTCGGCGACCTCTTCCCCCACAGCGAGGAACGCCCCTACGTGCGCGAATGCACCATCGAGACCGACCTCGAGGTGCTGATACCCGACAGCTACGTGACCAACATCAGCGAGCGCCTCCAGCTGTACAAAGAGCTCAACGACCTCAACGAGGAGGCCGAGCTCGACGCCTACCGCGAGCGGCTCATCGACCGCTTCGGCCCCATGCCGCTCCCCACGCAGGAGCTTATACAGACCATCACGCTGCGCCGCCTCTGCAAAGCCTTCGGCGTGGAGCGCGTCATAATCAAGGAAGACCGAGAGACGCAGCGCGAGCGCACGGTGCTCTTCTTCGCCGCAGGCGAGGACAACGCCTTCTACCAGTCCTCCAACTTCGGCCGCGTCATAGCCTGGGCTCAGGCCCATCCACGCACCTCCCGCCTCAAGGAGAACAACGGCCGCCTCACCCTCTCCACCACCGAAGCCGCCACCATCCCCCAAGCCGTCGAACTCCTTCGCGAACTGAAAGGAGAGTAGTTTTTAGTTATAAGTTTTAAGTTATTAGTTATTAGTAGCTGACGCGATTTTAAATTTCTATCATATCTATCGCCTCTATCACATCTATTATATCTATCGTATCTATGTCCACCCACGCCGAGAAGATTGCCGCAGCCCTGCATCTGGGCACCCGTCAGGTAGAACACACCATCCAGCTGCTCGAGGGCGGCGCCACCGTGCCGTTCATAGCACGCTACCGCAAGGAAGCCACCGGCGGCCTCAACGAGGTGCAGATTGCCGCCATACGCGACGCGCTGCAGAAGCTCAAGGAGCTCGACAGCCGCCGCGAAGCAATACTCGAGAGCATCCGCAAGCAGGAAAAGCTCACCCCCGAGCTGGAGCAGCAGATTGCCGAGGCCGACAACCTCGCACAGCTCGAAGACCTATACCTCCCCTACCGTCCCAAGCGGCGCACACGCGCCTCGGTGGCACGCGAGCGCGGCCTCGAACCATTGGCCGACGCCCTCATGCGGCAGGAGCCATCCGACCCCGACCAACTGGCCGCCGCCTACGTCGACCCCTCCAAGGATGTACCCGACGTCAAGGCCGCCCTTGCCGGTGCCTGCGACATCATTGCCGAGCGCGTCTCCGAGTCAGCGCAGGCACGCCACCGGCAGCGCCAGCTGCTACGCCGTAGCGCCGTGCTCACCTCCACCGTGGTGA
This sequence comes from Bacteroidales bacterium, assembly GCA_017962615.1. Classification (GTDB taxonomy): domain Bacteria; phylum Bacteroidota; class Bacteroidia; order Bacteroidales; family P3; genus Colimorpha. Next base: position 39,854 of record JAGCUZ010000064.1, read on the forward strand.
AAGCCCGCGAAGCCGAAGCCGCCAAGTACCGGTCGTGGTTTGCCTGGAGCGAGCCCGCCGCCAAAGCCCCCTCGCACCGCATACTCGCCATGCTGCGCGGCGAAGCCGAAGGCCTGCTGCGTATCAAGCTGGCACCCAAGAACGAGGATGAAGCCCTACAGCTGCTCTTCGACCAGTTCCTTAAAGCCAAGAATCCCGCCTCGCAGCTCGTCAAAGACGCCATCGTCGACGGCTACCGCCGCCTTATGGCTCCGAGCCTCGAGAACGAGCTGCGCAACGTCCTCAAAGAGCGTGCCGACCGCGAGGCCATACGCATCTTTGCCGACAACCTGCGCCAGCTGCTCCTCGCACCGCCGCTGGGCGCCAAACGCGTGCTTGCCATCGACCCGGGCTTCCGCACCGGCTGCAAGCTCGTGTGCCTCGACGCCCAAGGCGCCCTGCTCCACAACGAAACCATCCACCCCTTCGCCTCGGTGCGCGAGGAGCGCGCCGCCGTCAGCAAGCTCGAAGCCCTCGTCGAGGCCTTCAAGATAGAGGCCATAGCCATAGGCAACGGCACCGCCGGCCGCGAGACCGAGGAGGTCGTCGCCCGCTGCCGCTTCAAGCGCAAGGTAATAGCCGTTATGGTCAACGAGAGCGGCGCCAGCGTCTACAGTGCCAGCGAGGTGGCGCGGCGCGAGTTCCCCGAGTACGACATCACCGTGCGCGGCGCCGTCTCCATAGGCCGCCGCCTCATGGACCCCCTCTCCGAGCTGGTCAAGATAGAGCCCCGCAGCATCGGCGTGGGACAGTACCAGCACGACGTCGACCAGTCGCTGCTGCAGCAGGCACTCGAGGACGTCGTCGTGTCGTGCGTCAACCAGGTGGGCGTCGAGGTCAACACCGCCTCGCGCGAGCTCCTCTCCTACGTCAGCGGCATCGGTCCCGCGCTGGCCGACAGCATAGTGAACTACCGCGACAACGAAGGCCCCTTCACCTCGCGTGCCGACTTCCTCCGTGTGCCGCGTCTCGGAGCCAAAGCCTTCGAGCAGTGCGCTGGCTTCCTGCGCGTGCGCGAGAGCAGCAACCCCCTCGACCGCAGTGCCGTGCATCCCGAGCGCTACGCCCTCGTCGAGCAGCTGGCAGCCAGTCAGGGCGCCACGGTCGAAGAGCTGATGCACAACAAAGCCCTGCGCGATGCCATCGACCTCAACGCCTTCCTTGCCAGCATAGCGAATACCGAGGCCGACCTAGGCCTCCCCACCCTTACCGACATCATGCGCGAGCTCGACAAGCCCGGCCTCGACCCCCGCGCCAAGTTCGAGGTGCTTGAGTTCGACAAGAACATCCACCGCATAGAAGACCTGAAGCCCGGCATGGAGCTCAACGGCATCGTGACCAACATCACCGCCTTCGGCGCCTTTGTCGACCTCGGCGTGCACCAAGACGGCCTGATACACATCAGCCGCCTCGGCCGGCGCGTCGCCGACCCCCACGCCGTACTGCACCTGCACCAGCACGTCAAAGTGCGCCTCCTCGACATCGACCTTGACCGCCGCCGCATAAGCTTAGAACTAATCCAATCTTAGTTATAAGTTATAAGTTTTAAGTTATAAGTGGGGCGGCAGCCGATGATTTGCAAGCCGGTAACGCGCCAGCCTCTTTTAATTTCTTTTAGTTCTCCGACTGCGCAGCAGTCCTTTTTCTTTTAGTTCTTTTAGTTCTGATTGAACCTCCCGACTGCGCAGCAGTCGTATTCGTGTAATTCGTGAGATTCATGTTCAATTAAAACCGCGTCAGCCACTTAACACTTAACACTAAAAGCTTAAAACTTAATTTCCCTTCGCCCTCATAACCACATACGGTATCAGCACCTCCTCCATCGATATGCCGCCGTGCTGGAAAGTGGTCGAGTAGTACTGCACGTACTGGTTATAGTTGTTCGGGTAGGCGAAGAAGTCGCCCGCGCGGGCAAATATATACGGCGAGGTCACGTGCAGCCTCGGCAGGTAGATCTTCGACGGGTCCTTCACCTCGTACAGCTGTTTGGGGTTATAGTCCAGCAGGCGCCCCTGCTTGTAGCGCAGGTTGACGCTCACGTCGCGGTCGCCCTTCACCTTCACCGGGTTGTCGATGCGCGTCGAGCCGTGGTCGGTGGTAATCACGATGTTGACATCGCGTTCGGCCAGTCCCTTCAGCATCTCCAGCAGCGGCGAATGGTCGAACCACGACTTCGTCACGCTCCGGTACGCCCGCTCGTCCTGCGCCAGCTCGCGCACTATGTTGCTCTCGGTGCGGGCGTGCGACAGCATGTCGATAAAGTTGTATATCACCACGTTCAGACGGTTGTTCATCATGTCGTGGATATTGTCGACCATCTTCATGCCGTACTGCGCGTTGAGCACCTTCCAGTAGCCGTGGCGTATGTTGAGCCCGTGGCGCCGCAGGTTCTCGTCGAGCAGCTGGTCCTCGTACTGATTCTTGTAGCCCTCCTCGTTCTCGTCCACCCAGTACTGCGGGTATTTCTTCTGAATCTCGGCAGGCATCAGCCCGCCGAACATGGCGTTGCGGGCAAACTGTGTGGTGGTGGGCAGTATGCTGTAGAAAAGGCCGTCCTCCTCGGTGTGGAAATACTGCTCGAAAGCCGGCTGCAGGTACTTCCATTGGTCGTAGCGGAAGTTGTCGATGACGAACAGGAACGTCGGCCTCTCCTCCTTAAGCAGCGGGAATAGCCGCTCCTTCAGCACCGACGGCGACAGCGTGGGCTTGTCCTGATCCTTGCCCGACAGCCAGTCCTCGTAGTGCTGCTCATAGTAGCGGCAGAAGAGGCGGTTCGCCTCGCGTTTCTGCGAGGTGAAGATGTCGTGGATGTTGTCGTCGGCCGATTCGGCCAAGTCGATATCCCAAAACACCAGTTCCTTGTAAATATCAATCCACTCGCGGTGGTCCAGCCTGCCGCCCAGCCTCATGCTGATGTCGCCAAACTGCTGCTGGTAGTTCTTGGTCGACCGCTCGCTCATCAGCCGCCTTGCCTCCGTGTGTTTCTTCACCGTAAGCAGTATCTGGTTGGGGTTGACCGGCTTGATAAGGTAGTCGCTAATCTTGCCCCCAAGGGCTTCGTCCATTATATGCTCCTCCTCGCTCTTGGTAATCATCACCACGGGCACCTGCGGCCAGCGGCTCTTCACTATCGAGAGGGTGTCCAGGCCCGACAGCCCCGGCATGTTCTCGTCCAAAAACACCATGTCGGCCGCTGCCGACTCCATCTCGTCAACAACCTCGTTGCCGCTGGTTACCGGAACAACCTTGTAGCCACGCTCTTCGAGAAACAGTATGTGCGGTTTCAGAAGGTCGATTTCATCATCGGCCCATAATATTTTAATTTCCATACCACCATAACGGCAGCGCCGTCCGTTTATTGCCCCGCTGCGACAATTTTCACCCTCGAAAAGTCCCCGCACACCACGCCGCCCCACCCCCTCCGAAACCCGATTGCAGCCGTTTACGCCCAAAATCTGCAAAATCTACACAAATAGCTAAAACACAATACATTACCAAGATTTACAAAATCGCCGCACCACCCGATTTTGATATATAGAACGTAAATCGTAAGTATATAGTTGATAAGGAGTTGGTGGGACCAACTCCTTATGTAGTCTTTACCTTCTCTAAATGTACCCTATATTTGTATCGAAAAGGGGGTGAAAACTGGATCTGTTTCGGGTGAGATTTTGATTGGTTCCGGATGGGTTTTGGGGGTGCTTTGGGCTGATATGGTTTTGGGAGCGGGGGACTGTAGACAGAAACAACAATAAAAAGCCCCGGCAAGAAATCCTTTTCTTGCCGGGGGTGGGTTGATGGCATCCGGGGATTATTATTGTATCAAGAAAAACAAACCAGGGTATTGCCGCTCTAAGAAATCAAGGCATTTTTTGTTTGGATAGCATAATAGGTTCCCTTCCGGAGGGAATGTCCTACACACATAGCCTTGACGATTCATAGAAAACGTCCATACTTCATCATTCGTATTAAATCTGTTTTTACGTATAAAGTCTATAACAATGCAAGGCTCAAAATCCATATCGATGGTTCCTGATCCCCAATATGACGGAATAAGTAAAAAAACGCTGTCATGGGCCACTCTTGTCAATGGGAGCGACATCAAGCTGTCATAAAGACTGTTTATGTAGTTTTCTTCCATCGAAAACATGTACGTGGCATAGTGGCTTCGGACATAATCCATGTTATACATCTGGCTTCTGATTACCCCTGCACGGTTTACATATGGGTTTGTAATATATATCTTGACGCAAGAAAATGGCTGTGCAAAGCATGCATTGCAGCAGATAAATGCAAATACAATTAATATTTTTTTCATGGTTCTATCGTTTTATTGTCGTCATCAAGCAGGCGGCTTGCTATAACTGTTGTCCACTTGTCTGTCGAAAGTATACCAATCCTTTGTGACGGATTTTAGTTTGATATCATGTTTTGAAAAACAAGCAGAATCTATCTGAAACAAAGTGATATTTGTGTCATAGTCCTTATTGTAGAAGTCCATTCGCGCAAACCTAAAATGACCATTAGTATCACCGGGGTTTGCATAATAATCAAGATCAGAATAAAGCGCATCTGCAATTGATGTCAACTTTTTGTACAAAGAATAAGCCACATGATATGAACTGTCATATCGTCCTCGCGGATATACCCCAAGGCTAAGTGTGTCGTCACGATCCTTGCCAATAATCGCGACAATTGTATCTTCTCCCATATATGTCAGGAAATATCGGTCATTACGAGAAACTGAAATGCTCCATCCGCAATATTGTCTGTTGTCAAATAAACAACCTTTATTGGTGACGGCTTCCAAGGATGGAGCGGGATTTTTTGTAGAGCAACCCCAAAATATCATAAAGAGGCTAACCACGTGTAGATAAAAGAACCTTTTTTTCATCTTGATCCAGCTATTTTCATACTGTATGAATAACCTAATCCGATTGACAATTGGTCGTCTCTTGAGTCAAATTCATGATGTTTTATTAATGCATGAAGATTTGAACCCAACATAACGTCTTTATAGCTTATTCCCATTTTATGCATTGCCGCACCCCAAAGAAAATTGCCCATATTTGACGCATTGTGTGCATATTTTTTTCCAGGTACCATTGGAATATATAGTGTGTTGCCATTCCAGTTCCCATTATGCCTATTGACATTATCAAAATCCAAATTTCCACCGTCACTTTCCGTAAATGCACAACCAATTCTTGGCAAGAAACTCTTATCACAAGCACCAGACTCCTTTAGTTGGGAGATGATATCTTTTTGCCAAACAAGTTCTATCCGATATATCGGAATATTTTCCTCCGTTGGGCACTTCTTTGCGTGAGACAACTTATCCCTATCAAAAATAGCATATTCTTCTTGCGAATATGGACTACAGCAACGATCCACATCCTGTTGGCACACAAACTCAAAATCAAATCGTTTATTTCCGTTATTATCCAACAGTCGTCCTACATGTTTCCCTTCACTCTTTATTCTGTTGGAATAATTGCCACCACCATCAAAAACAATGGTGTCCATTCCATTAGGGTCCACCAGTTTCAACGGATTCCAAGCACAGTATGCGTATGGTGATATGCTCGGGTGTTTATCCGCCATCTGGTCGACCGACAACCACATGGACATCAGCTCGTGGTCCATATAGCGGGCACAGAAGTAGCCGTAGCCGGTTTCGGCATCCTTCTCTTTCCCGGAGAAAACAGAGGGGTGAAACCGCATGGTTTTCGTGCGGTTTACCCCTCTGGTTTTATGTGCTATTTGATTCAATATATTACTCGGTTGAAGTATCATCTTTTAAACTATTGACAATGTAGGAATAGTTGTGTTCAATCTCTTTGTCGAAATGAAACATATGTGTGCCCATTGTGGTGGTCCCCGCCAAGGAAGCCGAATCCTCAATGTACAAAACATTCCCGTCTAGTTCGTGAATACCGTATATATTCAGACAAGGCACATTTATTATCCCATCTTCTTTAAGAATTATTATGTTGTAGGGGGAATATATGTTTTCGCCAGTTAGTTCACTTGTATACACCAACAAAATATCCGATTGATGTTTTTTCCAATACAAGATGCTGTCAATATAGCCATAGCACTCTCCATTCTGCGGATTGACAATGTATTGGGTGTATACAATATATTTGCTCGGAATTCTGTCGTTAGTGTCAACATCAAGGACGTTGCCTTGTTGACAAGAATTCATAATGCACCCAATAAGTGTGATTGCTATGATTGTTTTTATTTTAAACGCCATACTCCGCTAACACCTTTTAAATTAGAAAACGAAGAGGTTGCATTGGATAATTTCTTGTTGGAATCGAAATAAGTGCTACTAAGTGGAGGTGACACGAAAGAATGTATATTGTTGTATTCTGGTGGCAATAAACCATTAAGGGCTTTGTATGAAGACGAAATTGCTTGTAAACGGGATTGCTCAATGGATTCTGAATATTTTTTGTAAAAGCAAGGATATTTTTGCGATATTTGTTTTTGTCGTTCATATGGGCCAATCTTATATATTTCTTTGCCCGTGGCATTATATTGTTTGGGATCAAGCACTTTGTCTATATTGGGTTCTGTCTTCAAACGTGTAGCAATAGACGCTGCAACAACATTTCTGTCTTGCTCCGTGCAGTTAATATTACCCATTTCGGCATATACAGCCCGGAAGGTTTTTCCCAGTTTTGAGTCTAGGCTGACAACTTCTCCGGAATTCAATAAAGAATTATATCTTTCTTGTTGAGATTTACTCATAGAAGAGTATGAATCATGCCCCATCCTCTCTATCGTGTTATATGCATGATCACTTAATAAGACTATCTGGTCCTTTCCATCTTCTATATGCTTACACGTGCCAGTTTTTTTATTGACAATGTCGGTCTCTATTGTTTCTCTACCATTAGGGTCCACTAGTTTCACGGGGTTCCAGGAACAATAGGCGTAAGGATTTATGGCTGGGTATTTATCAGCCATGGGGTCGACGGAGAGCCACATGGTCATTAGCTCGTGGTCCATGTAGCGGGCGCCGAAGTGGCCGTAGCCGGTTTCGGCATCCTTCTCTTTCCCGGAGGAAACAGAGGGGTAAAACCGCACATTTTTCGTGCGGTTTGGCGGGGTGGGGTTATGTACAAGTTGGGGGTTGACCACTATCTCTGTCGCTTATTTTAAGGAGAATATTTAGTGAATATGATAGATGACCTTGCTGATATTAAAGACATCAGCTTTAACACATTCTAATGTGTGGTCAATCTCCATTGTTTCTAGTATATGTTCCATGCATTTCGTCAAATCCCCCCAGTTGCCTTTTGATGCTAAAATTGATGGTATGTATTTTTTATATTCATTCCTAGACACGGATGAGTCAACACACAATGGATTCCATTCGGACAGGATATCGTTGATTTTTTCTTCTATCTTTGTCATATTATTTATGTATTTTACCAGTATCCCCTTTTCCATAAACAGTTACGATTTTCCCTTTGTCATTAACAATAACTGTATTGTTACGGTAGGTATACCTGCTCTGTACATTAGAGTATTTATCAGGGCCTTTTATCAAATCACCTTTTTTTATGATTTTTTGGATATCTTTCATTGAGAACCCCCTATCTACAGCCCTTTGTGCTGCATGTTCGGTTAACACAATGGTTTCGTCTGACGACAAGGCTCCTAATGGAGAGCACACACCCCATAACTCAGACAATCCAATGAGCGATCCGATACTTATAACAGCACCCATAGTAACAGGATTACCCCAGAAATCCGCTGCACTCTGATGGATGCTTTGGACCAAAGGATTCCTCATGGTGCGCTCAAAATCAGTCAGGGTTTCTGTAACAGAAACCTCCCTCAAGGGTTTAGAGGAGTGGGTATTACCGTATTGGTCGCCATATACGAAT
>JAGCUZ010000065.1 GCA_017962615.1 Bacteroidales bacterium
GGCGAACCCTGACCAGCACATGTAGTGCCTACCAACACCGAGGGCGAGACCTCCTGGCCTCGCCCTCGTTCCTATAGTTTAATACGATGTCAAGTAGTCTGCAACGCTTTCCATTTTTCAGGAATGGTCAACTTATAGCCGCTCTTCTTCAGCACAATCTCGTCTGGGAGAAAGCTCTGCTTGAAACGGGTTTCGTACCACTGCATACGGATTACGTTGATGCCAGGAATTTTGGCTATGGCCTCGGAATGATGGTTTGGCGGGAAAAACACATAGACTCGCACCCCTGCGCTCCGTGCCAATTCTATAGCCGGTATCATGTCGCTATCTGCCGACACAACTATTGCAATGTCGCAATCGCCATTCTTCGCATCGTTTACCATCTGCGTGGCAATGCGCACATCGCTTTCTTTCTCCTCGTAAGTATTGATTTTGAAACCACAGCGTTTGCAGATAATTCGCTTCCGAATATACTTGCCTAATATCAACTTGAACTTGGGGTTTTCCTTGTTGGCATCGAAAAGCATGCTTTGCCGATGAGCCTTGTCCTCGTTGCCGATGGGTCGCGCCGAGAAATACTTTACGGCCATCAACTCCTGATTTTTCAGCATAAACTTCTCGAACAGTTTCACTAAGTCCAGCCAGTAGTAACGCTTCCACGCTGGATTCTTCAATCCGTAGTAGAAATTGAAACCGTCAACATATACTATTACTTTCTGTTTGCTCATATTCTCTAAAAAAAATAGCCAACTTTTGGGGTTGGCTGGGCCTCGGCAATATCTCATCCGAGGGGGATTCGGTTGCAAAGATACGCATTTTTTCCATTCTGACAAAATAATTTTTACAAACTTTTTACATTTACTCTAATTGTCAGCATTTTATATTTTGCCAACAATAGCAAAACATCCGTCTTTCCACCTTAATTTTTCTCTTTTTCCATCCTTGGCACCATCTTTTTATCCCTCATTTCCCTATTATCGCAACGATTCCTCCCTGAAGAAAAGTCGTGCCGTAGAGGGCGTTTCACCTATTTTTGACGTATGTCCACAAACTCAAAGCCTCGACCGCTCAAGTTTTGTGGACCTCGGTGTTGGATTCGTGTTCAGAAGCGGCGGGTGCGGCGGCAGTAGGCATCGTATTCGTCGCCGAAGTCGCGGCGCAGGCGGCGTTCTTCGCTGATTACCTGTACTGTCATTACTGCAAGGAAGAGCAGCCACACGAGGGCGGCCTGCCATGTCCACAGCCATACCACGACACCTGCCAGGTAGAGCAGCGTGCCGGTGAGCATGGGGTTGCGGTTGAGGCGGTAGGGGCCGTCGGTCATCAGGTGCTGCGTGCGCGGTGCCACCTCGTGGCCGAAGGCGTCCATGGGGTTGCCTTTGCCGCGGCGGCGCATGTAGACGATGGTCCAGACGCTCAGCGCCAGTCCGCCGAGCATGAGCAGTCCGGTGATCGAGGCTCTCAGTGCGCCTATGTGCACGATGGGAGGCATGTCCGAAGCGAGCCACATCACCGTAGGCATCAGCCCCACGAAGAGCACTCCGCCAAGCAGGTATCCTGCAATTTCTCTAAAGAGTTTCATATTATCATTGTCGTTAAAATCGTCTGCAAAGTTACACATTTTTCTGCAAACAGCCAAACCTGTGCTGCGGATTTTTCGTTTTTAGGTGCGCCTATCGCAATAAACGCCGTGCGTAAGCGTTATTGCGGTAATGAAAGAAAAGAAGAACGAGGCAGACCCTACGCTCATGACAAAGGAAGAGTCCTTCGCCCGCATTGAGGAGGCGGAGCAGCAGGCAGAACGCGGTGAAGGCGTTGCCATGCTTCCTGGAGAGGATTTGTCACACTTTTTAAATCGGGTCGGTTATACTGTATGATCCATCTGCCAGTGGTCATACTATAGTTAATCGTGGTAGTCGCTGGCTTTCCACTCGAAGTGGACGGTTTCGGGCACTAAATAGAGGCCTATCTTGTAGTCGATGTTGGCCTTGTGGGCCTGGCTGAGCTGGTGGCAGCGGCGTACGCGGTACATGCGACCGTCTTTTATAAAGTGTGCACCGGTCTGGTGGAAGCGGAAGGGGATGCCGCGGGCTACGCACTGCTCGCGGATGGCGAGTATCCAGTCGTAGTTGCACGGCCGGGCGTCGACACCCGACTCGCCGCCTACGGCCACCTCCTGTATCGTCTCGTCGAGCCACGACGTGAGGTCGAGGGCCTCGAGCAGCGGCGAGGCTATGATACTCTTGTGTCGTATGGGGAGCGAGCGGAAGATGGGCAGGCGGTAGTCGGCCATGGCCTGGTTCTCGACGGTGCAGCCCACGATGACGTTAGGGTATCCGTCGCCCCAGTCGTCGGGCAGACACTCGCGCATACGGTCGATGCGTTTGGTGAAGAAGTAGAACCACAGGTCGCTGCGCTGCCGCATCATCTGCCAGCATTCGGGCCGCCAGGGGTCGGCGTCCTCAAGCAGGAAATCGGAGGTGAAGCAGGTGAATACCACCTTGCCGCTCTCTATCTTCCACGACTTGTCGCGCCGCCGCTTTACGGGGAGGTTGAAGTTGCCCGTCTTGCGGCACTCGCTGCTGGAGGGCAGGGCCTTATCCCCTGCATCCCCATGGGTCAGCCTCCGCACCATCTCGTCCTGCCGGTACACTTAGCAGGACTTGCAGCCGGGGCTTATCTTGGTGCAGCCGTGCCACGGGTTCCAGTCGGCATATATCTCCCAGTTTTCGGACATCAGCGTATAGTGTAAGTTAGGGTAATTCTGATAGTTGTCGTAATTATAACTACAGTGTAAAACTGTTGCAAATTTACACACATTTCCGCGAACTTCCAAACTTTAAAACAGCGCGACGGATGGCGACACAATAAAACATCGGATGTGCCGTTATAGTTAACTACTAACAATACCTTTTGCAAAAGCATGAAGAAAATTATCCTTATTGCGGCAGTTATGGCCGTGGCAATGAGCGCCAGCGCTCAATGGTTTAACTTCTCCAACAACAAAGAACGGCTCGACATCGGCGCCCACTTCGGCGAGGGCGGCCGCGGCTGCAACTACACCGCCCTGGGCGGCGGCGTCAGCCTTGCCGTCTACGGCGTTTACATCGACTTTTTCAACTCCTCGCCACAGCACAAGTACGACAACCACGTGCTTCCGCAACTCTACAACGACACGTCGATTCTCGCCATCAACCTGGGCTACCAGATACCCGTGCTGCCGTGGCTGCGCGTGATGCCTCTTATAGGCCACTGCCACACCAGCGCCGGAATCACCGACGCCTCGACGGTGAACATAGATGTTGACGGCGAATACAACGCCCGTATATACCACGACTTCGACGTGACACGGCGCTGGCATTACCTCAACTTCGGCGGCGGCATCTTCGTCCAGCCTATCGAGTGGCTCAACATTTACGCCGTATACACATCTACAGCCGTCTACGGCGGCCTGAGCCTCAGCCTTGGCAAGTATATCAAGGAACTGAGCTATTACGAGAAATGAGGAAGTCGCTGCTTATCCTGACGGCGTTGGTGCTGATTGCCGCCGGCCGTGAGGCAGCGGCGCAGTGGGCCGTGGGGCTTGGTGCGGGAATCAACAGCACCACCATAAGCCGCTACGACGCGGGGCGCATGGACGAGGCCTACTCGCCCTTGCGGGGTACAACAATAGCCTTGCGGGGGCGTTATGCCTTCACCCCCTGGCTGGCGGTGCGCGCCGAGCTGGGCTACATGCAGCGTTCGCACCGCATGGACCGCAACCTCGACTACATCGACCCCGTCTACACCGAGCACCTCAACCACTACCTGATGCTGCCGGTGCTGGCCGACTGCTCCTTCGGGGGCGAGCGGCTGCGCGGCCACCTGCTGGCCGGTGCCTATGCGGGCTACTGGCTCAGCGAACGCCGCCGAGGCACCTCCTACTGGATGACCGACTATTACGTCTTCTTCGAGGACTTCGACGAGCGGCGCGAGTTTACCGACAGCGACGTGCGCCCCTGCGCGGGCCTCGCCTTAGGCGCAGCCTTGTCGTTCCCCGTAGGCAAGCACCTCGAGGCTGGAGCCGACGTGCTGTACTACTACGACGCAACCTCGCACCACCGCGGCTACAAGCACCTGGCCGACCCGCGCTACCTCAACACCCTCGCGTTTTCGCTACACCTCAACTACAAGCTGCCATGAGAAGATACCTGATACTCCTTGCGGCCGCCGCGCTGCTGCTGGCCTCGTGCCGCAAAGAGGCCGACTATATACCCTACGTGGGCGAGAACAGCAAGCTGGCCTACAGCACCTACACCGGCCAGTTCCAGTATATATGGAAGAGCATCAGCACGGGCTACGTCTTCTGGGACGTCGACACCGTCGACTGGGATGCCGCCTACGAGCGCTATCTGCCGCGCTTCGAGGCCCTCGACGGCAAGTATGCCGACAGCGGCTACGTGCGCACCGAGGAGCTTAAAAGCCTCTACCTCGGCATGATGGGCAAGATGCGCGACCACCACATGCTCGTCTATGTCAAGAACCTCCACCCCGCACCCACCGACGCCTATGGCGACTTCTCGTTCAGCCCTGGCTCCCTCGAGGTTAGCAGCCGCGACTACTACATCTGCGACCGCGCCACCGACCGCGCCGGCATGAAGGCTTTCCTCGCCGGCATCGAAGGCAGCTACACCGTCGCCGAGCACGACAGCGCCATGGCCTACATCGCCGAGACGGGCTCGACGGTGTACGTGCACTACTGCCTCTTCACGCTCGACGACGGGCGCCTGGTGCCCTACCTCTGGATGACCAACGCCTTCATCACGCCTATAATGCGCGACATGGCGGGCGACCCGGCGCAGCTGCTCATCGACCGCTGGCTCACCACCGTGTGCAATACGCCGCGCAGCCAGCTGGCAGGCTTCATCCTCGACAACCGCGCCAACGGCGGCGGCTACCAGGACGACCTCGACTACCTCGTGGGACCCTTCATCAACGAGCGCGTCGAGATATTCAAGACCCGCTA
>JAGCUZ010000066.1 GCA_017962615.1 Bacteroidales bacterium
CCCTGCGTCATCTTTGCCATAGCTTTATGGTATTATACCCCACACTGCGGCCTTGCGGCCTTATGCGGGGTTGTTCATTAATTTATCTTTTTGCTAAGGTATTCACAGCCATAGCAATTGAAAGTTATCCCCTCCGGGGCATTTTTGGTATTGTTATTAATTGTTTCACAAGAATTTGTCTGTATAAATACACTGCCTGCCGAAGCCGCGTCATTTGCGTGCCAGCGGCACGCGCTCTCCATAACCCCGCACAAGCGTAGCGCAGTGTGGGGATTGGCAGCCTCATCCATCATCAGCGTGCCGGAGGTACGCGCTCTCAAACGACAGTCATTCATACAACAAACCCATAACGCACAAAAGTTTCAAATATTGCGTCGAAATGCCGAAAATGACAAATTTTTCATAAGTAGTAAATATATAGTTGATAAGGAGTTGGTGGGACCAACTCCTTATATACTCTTTATGTTGTCTAAATGTACTATTTATTACAGTTGGTAAGGAAAAGAGACCTGTCTGGGTGCCGAATAGACCATCAATGTCACTGATAGTGATTTTTATTTTTTACCGTTCCAGAAAAAAAGTGTATCTTTGCAATTCGAAACAAGGAACAGAATATGACAGACATGCCCCACTTTGTGTTCTGTGACGGCATGACCGCCAACAACAACGGAGCAGACTCCACAGATTAACGCTTTTCAACCTTAACGCATAAAATGATCACCTATCACAACGCAATATCACAGAATGGACAGGTTGTCCATATTGATAATGTGACGAAAGACAATCGTAATGAGCGTTATTTTTGTGTTGGTTGTCATAGTGAGATGACGCCTGTATTAGGTGACGTTAGAGAACACCACTTTAGGCACAAAGGAAAACTTTGTAGCAAGGAAACATATCTCCATCAGCTTGGGAAGAGATTGTTGAAAGAAAGATTCGATACACAAAAAGATTTTATTATAAAGTATTTTGGGAATTCTTATTGTGACAAGACAGATAAATGCAAAATATTGTCATTTGACAAGAGTATAAATTGTAATTACAAGATATTAATAAATAGGGATTTGAAAAAGGAATATGATACTTGCGAAATGGAAGTCAACTACAATGGCTTTCGTGCAGATTTGATGCTTTCAAGCAAGGAACATCCAAATAGAAATCCATTGTTCATTGAGATTTCTGTCACTCATGATTGTGAACAGGAGAAGAGAAAATCAGGTATTCAAATTATTGAAATAAGAATTGATGATGAGAAAGACCTATCACGTCCACTTATAGAAGAGGACAATATGCTATTGCAACTCGGTGACAATAATCCTTACGAATTCTATGAATCTTTACCGCATGTACGTTTCTATAATTTCCAACGTCGAGTTAATTGGGCATGGCCTCTGAGCAGATTCCGAGTTTCTAGAGATGAAAAAGGTTATCTGAAAGGTGCTGTAAATCGGAATGATTTGAACTGCAGAAATGTAGAGAGCAATCACCGAGAAGATTCATTTTTTGAAGTGGCAATACCTTCAAGAATAGTTGCTGATGGGCAAAAGCCAGACTTATATTCATTCGGGATGGCGAAAGCCGTGCTTGCAGGAATTCCTGTCAAAGACTGCTATTTTTGTTTGAATCACAATAGCTGTATTAGAATAAAGCAGATACATAATAAGGATATAGATGGAGCCACCCTCGCTCATGATTGCAACAAATATTTACTTAATAAATACGCCATATCTCTAACGTTGGATCATTATGGTAATCTCCCCAACTGGGAATGGAAGAAAGGTGAGGATTGATAGTATGATTTGTGGTGGAAACAATGTGAGACCTATAATATTACAGAAAAAGCACTAAAGGATTAATCGCAAATTGAAAGCAAAAAATAACAATATAAAATCAAAAAGAATTATGACTACAAAAAAACTTTTCATTACGCTTCTTTGTATGTTCTCTTTTGTTTCTGTATTTGCAGAAAACAAAGATTTGAAGAATGATGTCACTATGGTTTCTTACGAACAGTCATGGTTTGACTATGAGGGTAGAATGGCTTTAAAGAACAATACAAGCATGGATATTAATCATATCGTTTTCCAAATCACCTACCTTGACATGTCTGACAATGAATTGGACTATGAGGTATTTGAAAGACGAGTCAATATTGCTCCAGGCAAGACAAAGATACTGAGTATCCCCGCCAATAGACATCTACGCAATTACCACTATTATAAGACAAAGGATGACAAAGGACATCCCACTTTCAAAATTGAATTCCAACTCAAAGACTACGATGTTGAAAAGGAAGTTGCTGATGATTCCGGGGATTGTTATGAGACAGATAAACGCCATTACACGAAGAATCCATTTCTTTTCGACAACAGTTTCACTATTCTTGTCATCATTGTTATATTAATATTTATCGGCGTTTGTGTTGGTTTATATGTCATCGTTGCCGTAATGGCTAAGAAACGGAATAGAAATGTTGCAGCGTGGGTTCTTTTAAGCTTAATAGCGACACCTCTTCTTATGATTATTATCCTTCTGGTAATCGGCAAGGATAATCATACAGAAAGGCTACAATAACCGGCTGTTTCTCCACACACAATAGGATTGCCATGTCATGAAAACACATGACATGGGTGGTGAAAGAAGTAGAGGGCTACGGGTAAACCGTAGCCCTCTATTGGTTAAAAGCATTCAATGGGGGTATCTGACGTTTTAGAACAAAAAACAGGGAAAGTATCTGACGTTTTGAAACAAAAAACAGGGAAAGTATCTGACGTTTTAGAACAAAAAACAAAGAAAGTATCTGACGTTTTGAAACATTTATGTATCTTTGCATTTCCAAAACGATATAAATATGTTCAAGAGAGACATACTGAACGAGCTGGAAATGTGGAAGAAAAATCCTCGAAGGAAGCCTTTGCTGCTTCGGGGAGCACGGCAGGTTGGAAAAACTACCGTGGTTAATGAATTTGGAAAAAGCTACAACAACTATCTTTGTTATAATTTGGAGAAAACCGACCACAAGGCAATCCTCGAACAGGATTTGCCTCTGGACATCCTTGTGGAACAGCTTTTCCTCTTCCTGGGGCAACAGTGCAGGGAGGGCAGCACTCTGATTTTCATTGACGAGATACAGAATTCGCCGAAAGTTATATCCAAACTTCGTTATTTTTATGAAGACCGGCCTGACTTGCATGTTATTGCCGCCGGGTCGCTTTTGGAAAGCATAGTCAATGTGGATTTCTCGTTTCCTGTAGGAAGGGTTGATTATTTGCCCATGAGGCCATGCTCGTTTAGGGAGTTTGTGCGTGCGCTGGGCAAAAACAATCTGTTGGAGATGGCGGCGGTGCCCGGCATGGCTGATGTGGTACACAACGAGTTGATGTCGTACTTCAACAGGTATCTGCTTGTGGGCGGTATGCCTGCAGCGGTGCAGGCGTATCTTGAGGAGCGGGACCTATTGGCTTTTGACGACATATATGAGACTCTGTTGCAGGCTTACCGTGACGATGCCGAAAAGTATGCTCGTGCCGGCAAGCTGTCGGATGTTATCCGCTTCATACTGGAACACGGGTGGAGCGCGGCCGGTAGTACCGTCACTTTGAGCGGCTTTGCCAACTCGGACTACAGGTCGAGAGAGGTTGGCGAGGCTTTCCGCCTGATGGAGAAGGCGATGCTGCTGGAATTGGTATATCCTACAACCAACACGGCTGTACCTGCCATGACTGAGATAAAAAGGCAACCGAAACTGATATGGCTTGACACTGGACTGGTAAACTATGCAGCCAATATCAGGAATGATATTATTGGTGCAAAAGACATTATGGATGTGTGGAGGGGCAGGATTGCCGAGCATGTGGTGGCGCAGGAGCTCCTGACACTCAACTACAAGATTAGCCAGCGCCGTCAATTCTGGGTTAAAGGTGGCGGCGGAGAGTCGGCCGAGGTTGACTTTGTATGGATAGTAGATTCCAGGATTATACCCATAGAGGTTAAGGCCGGGAGGAATTCCCATCTGCGCTCCATACACTCGTTTATAGACCTCTCGCCGACAGATGTCGCCGTGAGGGTATGGTCGGGACCACTGTCGATTGACGATGTACAGACAACTATAAAGAGGAAGAAGTTCCGCCTTATCAACCTGCCGTTTTATCTTGTATGTGACATGGAACGGATTATAAGACAATACTTATAACCCTCTTCGCCGACTTTCTATATTTCGTGGTACACACGGGTTCAAGCCTGTCTTAGATGGGGTTGGAAGCCTGTACTCTAATTAACCGGAAGGAAGATTGTATCCCTTGTGGTGAAATGGAGTATTGTCGCTTGCTCATGGAGAGTGGTAAAGGGTGGCAAAGCATGACAATTGAAGTACAATAGTAAAAAAAAGTTTATATATGTCGATTATTTTGTGTAATTTTGCAATGCATTAAATGGTGTCATGCTTTATGATAAAGAAAGTTTTAGTTGCATTGTTTGTGTTGGTTACGCTTACGGCGAACGCACAGCGCAAGTGCTCGATGGAGACCCGTGCACTGATTGAGGGCCAACAGTCGGGCGTGAACGGCAAAGTGTACCGCAGCATGGCGGAACGCTTCGGCATAGAGGCCGCTGACGGCGCCAAGGGGTCGGCGGTGGTCGGCGTGCTGATACAGGTGGACAACGCGGGCTACGACCGCCGGTGGCTGGAGGCCAACGGTGCCCAGGTGGGCGCCAAGGCCGGCGACGTGGTGAGCGTGCGCATGCCGCTCGAGAAGGTGGCGCTGCTGGAGCAGTGCGCCTGGGTGGTGCACTACGACGTGGCGCGCCCGGTGTACGCCACGATGGACCGCACACGTGTGGACACCCGCACCGACAGCGTGCACAACGGCCTCGGCATAGAGCAGCCGTTTGACGGCAGCGGTGTGCTTATAGGCATCACCGACTGGGGCTTCGACTACACGCATCCCAACATAAACAGCAACCAGGAGCGGCGCGTGCTGCGTGCATGGGACCACTACCGCACCAAGGGTCCTGCGCCGAGCGGCTTCACCTACGGCACCGAGCTGAGGGGCTACGACGCCCTGAAGGAGGCCAAGGGCGACACGTCGGGCCTGTACGGCTATGGCACACACGGCACGCACGTGGCGGGCATCGCCGCAGGCCGCGGCCTGAACGGGCATTACGTGGGGCAGGCTCCGAAGGCCAACCTGCTGCTGGGCAGCTGGTTTCTGGACGAGGCCGCCTGGGTGGACCAGGTGGGCTGGATGTACGGCGTGGCCAAGGAGGAGGGCAAGCGGCTGGTGGTGAACAGCAGCTGGGGCATGTACAGCCTCGGCACCATGGACGGCAGCTCGCTGCTGAGCCGCACCATAAACAGCTACAGCGACTCGGGTGTGGTGTTTGTCACCAGCGGCGGCAACAACGGCGACGCCAACTTCCACATAGAGCACACCTTCGACACCATGGACACGCTGGGCAGCGTTGCCACGTGGTACTCGGGCGGCGTAGGCCAGGCCCTGATATACTGGGGCGAGCCGGGCGAGTCGTTCAAGGTGGGCTTTGCCATGAGCCGCCACGGACAGACGTACTACTCGCCGTTTTACTCGACAAGCGACGACATAGCCTATCTGGACTCGATACTGGTGATGGACGGCGACACGATAAGATACGACCTCAGCACGGAGTCGGCCAACCCGTACAACGGCCGTGCGCATGCCATACTCAACGTGGGCAAGCTGTCGAGCTGCAAGCTGCACATGCTGGCCACCGCCGACAGCGGCACTCACCTGCACGTGTGGAACGTGTGCAATGTGAAGAACCACGCCGGCAACACCGGCTGCGACTTTGAGAACGGGGGCTTCTTCGGCCATGACAACGGCAACAAATACTACGGCGTGGGCGAGCCGGCCTGCGCCGACAAATGCATAGCCGTGGCGGCACACATCGCCGACTACTGGCGCAACGACACCACCTACAGCATAGGGGGCCTGACGAGCTTCTCGAGCTGGGGGCCCTGCCTGTCGGGACAGATAAAGCCCGAGATATCGGCACCGGGCAACAGCGTGGTGTCGTCGATAAGCTCGTACAACGAGGGCGGCAACTACGAGGCGGTGACGCAGACCTTCGTGAACGGCAGGCCTTACATTTGGAGCAGCATGTCGGGCACGTCGATGTCGAGTCCGGCGGTGAGCGGCATAGTGGCGCTGATGCTGCAGGCCAACCCGCGGCTGAGTGTTGACACGATAAGAGCCATCCTGTTCCGCACGGCCCGCAACGACGAGCGCACAGGTGCGCTGCACGAGAACGACAGCATAAGCATACGGTGGGGCCACGGCAAGGCCGACGCGTTGCGTGCGGTGGCTGCGGCCTACGACAAGCTTGACATAGTGACGGCTCAAGGGCAGCCGCTGCCGCTGAGCGTGTGGCCCAACCCGGCAAGGGGCAGACTGCACGTGACGGTGTGGAGCGAGCGCAGCACAAGGGTGGCGCTCTACGACATGCAGGGCCGTCTGACGAGGAGCCTCGAGATAAATGGCGACGGAGAGCTGAACACCGAAGGTCTTGCCGGAGGCGTGTACGTGCTGACGGCGACATCGGAGGGACGCTCGGCGACAAAGAAAGTTGTTATACAATAACCTCCAATGATTTTTTAACCACGAATAATTTTTAAAACCACGAATCAACGAATCTAACGAATCAACATTCGTGGTCATAAATGGACAGACAAGGTAGGACAGAATGATCGAGTTCATCAAGAAAAGCGGCGTGCCGCAGATATTGGCGGTGGTTCTCATAGCTTTGTGCTTATGGGCTCGGTCGTTTGTGGTGCCGCCCGTCATGGAAGCCGGCGCCAACGACGGTCCGGTGTACGTGCTGCTGTGCCGACTGATTGGGCAGCATGGGCGGCTGTGCGCCGCGCTGGGGCTTCTGTTCACACTTGTGGAAGCCGCCTACCTGAACCTGCTGCTCGACAGCAACAAGCTGCTGCCGCAGAAGACCTTGATGCCCGCCATGTGCTACGTGATACTGTCGGGCTTCGGGCATTCGATGCAGACGCTCACCGACCTGCACTTCGTGAACCTGGCGGTGATATACAGCGCCAGACGGCTGATGACCGGCACGCAGGCCACCCTGCCGCGCACGAAGATGTGCAACGCCGCCACGGCCATAGCGACGGCCACGCTGTTCTACGTGCCGTCGGTGTACCTGCTGATACCATTCCTGGTGATGTACGCCACCTACAGGATGTACCAATGGCGCGACTTCATGGCGCTAATACTCGGACTTGCCGCTCCTTACACATTGGTGATGATTGTGGCCTACATGGCCGACAAGGGCGGAGGGCTGTGGGAGGCCACCGGCGCCCGCCTGACGCTGAGCGGATGGCATGTCACGGGCAGCGGATGGCTGGAGGGAGTGTGCTGCGGCACCACCCTGCTGCTGTGCCTGCTGTGCTTTATGCGCGGCGCGGGATACACGAGCGAGCAGTCGGGCAACTACAAGCGCAACGCCAACACCACGCTGCTGCCGATAATAGGCAGCGTGGCGGTGGCCGTGTATGAAGGGCTGTGGCCGCTATACCCGCAGGCCGGCGCGGTGCCGCTGACGATGGGCTGCACGCTGACGCTGCTGCACCAGCGACGGCGCAAATGGATTGGCGAGGCAGGCTTCTGGCTTGTCACGACGATGGCACTGACAATGGCAATATTCTCCTAAAACCAAATCATATAAACCATCTCAGAACTTATAACTAAAACTGCGTCAGCTACTTAAAACTTAGACCTTAGAACTTAAAACTCATCCCCCATGCTAAAAGCCAGATATAGTGACAATCTTGTGGAAGCAGGCTGCGACGAAGCCGGGCGCGGATGCCTTGCGGGGCCCGTGGTGGCCGCCGCCGTGGTGCTGCCGCCTGACTATAGCAATGCGAGGCTAAACGACTCGAAGCAGCTGAGTGCGGCACAGCGCGAGGCCTTGCGCCACGAGATAGAGAGCGAGGCTGTGGCATGGGCCGTGGCATCGGTGGACAACAACGAGATAGACCGCATCAACATACTGAAGGCATCAATGCACGCCATGTGCAAAGCCGTGGCGATGCTGACGGTGAAGCCGCAGCTGCTGCTCATCGACGGCAACCGCTTCTACAACGAGACCGGCATTGACTACCACTGCATAGTGAAAGGCGACGCCACCTACATGTCGATAGCCGCCGCCTCGATACTTGCCAAGACCCACCGCGACGAGATGATGCGACAGCTTGACGGCCAGTACCCCGGCTACGGATGGGGCAAGAACAAAGGCTATCCCACCGAGGCGCACTACAAAGCCATAGAGGAGCTCGGCATTACGCCCTGCCACCGCAGAAGCTTCAAACTGAGAAAAGACCCCGAACTGGAACTGGGGATGTGATACGTTGATAAGTTTAATGTTGATAAGTTGATATGTGGATATGTTAGATGTTGATAAGTTGATAAGTTGATATGTTAAATGTTGATAGGTTGAATGTGGATATGTGGGATGAGGAGGATTGATTGAAATATATAACTCAGAATATATAACTCAGAACAAATATGTTCAACAAGATAAAACAGATACAGCAAAAACGAGTGCTAAAGCGGCTCACCTCGGTGCGTCGCAGCCGCAAACTGACCGGCATGGACCAGGTGAAGAGCATAGCGCTTGTGTTCACCGTAGGCAACGAACGTAGCTGGAAGGTGATAAACGACTACATAGTGAAG
This sequence comes from Bacteroidales bacterium, assembly GCA_017962615.1. Taxonomy (GTDB): domain Bacteria; phylum Bacteroidota; class Bacteroidia; order Bacteroidales; family P3; genus Colimorpha. Next base: position 8,718 of record JAGCUZ010000066.1, read on the forward strand.
ATGGAGAAGGCCGGCAAGCATGTGTATGCCGTGGGCTACCAAAGCAAGGAGACCGAGCTGAACTACATCATCACCCACACCAAATGCACGATATGCCACGAGAAAGACGACCTGAACATCTGGGGCATACCCAAGGAGGACGTGGTGGAGCCGTTCGTGAAGCGCAAGTACGACCTGCTGATGGACACCACAGCCAAACGCACATTCTGGTCGCTCTACATGTCGGCGCGCAGCGCGGCGCGCATAAAGGTGTCGCACTGCCAGCCCGACGAGGAAGGCCGCAACAAAGAGATATACGACCTCGAGATAAAAGACTCAGAGGCCTACCGCGTGAGCGAGTTCCTGGAAGAGACGGCCCGCTGCCTCGACATGATGGGAGCGAATAATGTTTCTTAGTTTTAAGTTCTAAGTTTTAAGTTCTAAGTTTTAAGTTTTAAGTTTTAAGTTTTAAGTGGCTGACGCACATAACATATAAACTTATCAACATTTAACATATCCACATCTAACATATCCACATATCAACGTATCAACATTAAACACATCAACCTATCAACACCCAACATATCCACATCTAACATATCCACATATCAACGTATCAACATTAAACACATCAACCTATCAACACCCAACATATCAACCTATTACATGAAGAACATCAACTTTAGCGGTACGGGAGTGGCGATGGTCACACCCTTCAGGAAACAGCCCGAGACGGTTGACTTCTCGACCCTCGAAAGCATCATCGAAGAGCTGGTCGAGGCCAAGGTGAGCTACATAGTGGCCCTCGGCACCACGAGCGAAGCCGCCACGATGACGCCCAAAGAGCAGCAGGCCCTGCAGGAGTTTATCGTCGAGACCGTCGACGGCCGCGTGCCCATAGTGCTTGGCCTGGGCGGCAACAACACCCGCGCTGTGACCGAGCGCATACACGAGACACAGTTTGACGGCATCAGCGGCATCCTGTCGGTGACGCCATACTACAACAAGCCCCAGCAGAAAGGGCTGGTGCAGCACTACAAGAGCGTGGCCGAGATGTCGCCCGTGCCCGTCATCCTCTACAACGTGCCTGGCCGCACCGGCTGCAACCTCAGCGCCGAGAGCGTGCTGCAGCTGGCCGAGGAATGCCCCAACATAGCGGGCGTGAAAGAGGCGTCGGGCAACCTGAACCAGGTGATGGAGATACTGCGCAACAAACCCGCGCGGCTGCAGGTGATATCGGGCGACGACGCCCTCACGCTGCCCATGATGGCCATGGGCGCCACCGGCGTGATATCGGTCATCGCCAACGCCCTGCCCAACGAGATGGTTCAGATGGTCAACCTGGCACTGAAAGACAACATACGCAAGGCTTTGCCGCTGCACTACCGCATGCTGCCGCTGATGCACGCCATCTTCGAAGAGGGCAACCCGTCGGGCATCAAAGCCCTGATGGAGATACAAGGCAAGATATCGAGCTCGCTACGGCTGCCGCTGTGCAAGGTAAGCAAACAGCTGTACAACAAGATAAGCACCCTGTATAATGTCTACAAAGCTAACAGCTGAAGCCCGCGCGATATTTGCCCACGACCGTTACGCCACTGAGCTCAGCGGCTGCGAGATTGTTGAAACCGACAAAGGCCGTGCGCTATGCCGCATGAGCGTGGGCGACAATCACCGCAACGCCATGGGCGGCGTAATGGGCGGAGCACTGTTTACGCTGGCCGACCTGGCTGTGGCTGTGGCAATGAATATCGAATGCCTTGAGAACATTGCATGGGTGTCGACCGAGAGCCACATACACTATCTACACAACACCGACGGCGACGGAATCACAGCCGAAGCCACCTGCCTGCATCAGGGACGGCGCAGCTGCCTGTATCATGTGGATATACGCGAAGAGAAGCCCGAAGGCAGACTGCTGGCCGTCGTCGAAACCTCGGGATATAACACGGCGACAAAACGTTAGTTTTAAGTGATTAGTTATAAGTTATAAGTCTATCGTATCTATCATATCTATCGCATCTATAATCTATAATCCACCATTGAACAACACTATAACACAACTGATAGAAGACCCGCTAAGACAGGTGGAACAGTGCTACGCCGAAGCATTGCGGAGCGACGTGCCGCTGATGCAGACCATCGTGGACTACTGCGGACAGAAGCGCGGCAAGATGCTGCGGCCCATGCTCACGCTGCTGTCGGCAGGAGTTGAGAAAACACTGCACAGCCGAAGCACGGTGCTGCTGGCCACCGCCATGGAGATGCTGCACAACGCATCGCTGTTCCACGACGACGTGGTTGACGAAGACACCACGCGACGCGGACAGCCGTCGGCCAACAGCCGGTGGGGCAACAAAGCCGCCGTGCTGTGCGGCGACTACCACCTTGCCAAAGCCATGCAGCTGATAAAAGACTCGGGGCGCGACGATGCCTACACGCTGGTGAGCCAGACCGTTGTGAGCATGAGCGAGGGAGAGCTGATGCAGCTAAGCCTCGACAAAAACTCCACCCGTTCAACCGACACGTACCTCAGAATCATTGGATGCAAGACCGCCTCGCTGATGTCAACCTGTTGTGCCATAGCTTGTCCCAGCATGAAAGAGTTCGGCTACAACTACGGCATGGCGTTCCAGATAAAAGACGATATGACCGACGGTGAGGCATTCCCCGCTGGCGTCGAGCCATCCGCACTGCTCGAGAAATACAAAGCCGCGGCGCTGCAGTCGCTCCAAGCCCTGCCGGCATCCAAATACCGCGACGCACGGAAAGAGATGATGAGAGCTTTAAGTTAATAGTTATACGTTTTAAGTGGCTGACGCAACAAAAATTAAAAATTAAGAATTAAAAATTAAAACCAGTCGCAAACATATCAACATATCAACTCAACTTGTCAACCTATAAACAAACCATACAACAATGAAAGCAATAAAGAAATTAGCAGCACTGGCCATAATGGCAGTAATGGCAATGACCGTAAGCGCACAAAACGCGAAACTGCCAGAGAATATCACCCTCAAGAGCCTCGACGGCAAGAGTATTCAGAGCAACGAGATTTCCAACGACGGCAAACCCATCGTGATAAGTTTTTGGGCCACCTGGTGCAAACCCTGCAACCGCGAGCTTAACGCCATCAACGAGCTGTACGCCGAATGGCAGGAAGAGACCGGCGTTAAGCTGGTGGCCGTAAGCATCGACGATGCCAAGAGCTCGATGAAGGTGAAGCCCCACGTGGACGGCAGCGGCTGGGAGTTCGAGGTGTACACCGACGAAAACCAGGCCTTCAAACGCGTCATGAACGTGGTGAACATACCCCACACCTTCCTGATTGACGGTCAGGGCAAGATAGTGTGGCAGCACACCGGCTACATCGACGGCGACGAAGAGGAACTGCTGGCAAAGATAAAGGAACTGCTGGAAAGCAAGAATTAGTTATAAGTTATTAGTTATTAGTTTTAAGTTATTAGGAGCTGACGCGACTTTAATTTATTTCGTATCTATTGCATCTATCATATCTATTGTATGAAACCAACAAGATTTGCCATCCTCCTCTTAGCCCTGTTTATGCATACCGTGGCAGCGCACGGGCAGGGCATTGGCGGCGGTCAGGTAACAGGCAACGTGCAGATTGACGGACAGCTGACGAGACCCGACAGCCTTATAGGCGCAAAGGACGACCCCGAACGCTGGCTGATGAACGCCCGAGCCGACATACTGTACACTAACGGAGGTTTCAACGCAGGTCTGCGTTTCGAGGCCTACACCCCTCCCCTACCCGGCTTCAACGCCCAGTATAAAGGGCAAGGCCTGGCAAACTATTTCGTGTCATACGCCAACGAGCAGATAGAGGTTACCGCCGGTACCTTCTACGAGCAGTTCGGCAGCGGCATGATACTGCGTGCCTACGAAGACCGCTATATAGGCATCGACAACGCCCTGCTAGGCTTCAACATCCATGCCCGTCCCATTAAAGGCGTGACGCTGAAGGGCGCAATAGGCAAACAACGGCGCTACTGGGAATACGGCAACGGCATAGTGCGAGGCATCGATGGCGAGATAGACCTCAACACAGCCTTCTCCAAGCTCGAGGAGATGCCGCTACATATAACGATGGGTGCCGGATTCGTAAGCCGTTACGAGGCGGATGAGAACATAGCGTCGAGCACACAGGGCTACAGCTTGAAGCTGCCGCTCAACGTTGGAGCCGGAGCCATGCGTATGAACCTCGCATACAAAGGCTGGAGCCTTGCCGGGGAATATGCCCGCAAAGGACAGGACCCCAACGCAATGAACGGCTACATATACCGTAAAGGCGAGGCTTTGCTGATAAGCGGGGCCTACTCGCAGAAAGGGTTCAGTGCCAGCGTACAGGCCAAGCGTGTGGACAACATGGGATTCAAGTCGTCGCGCCGCGAGACTGGCGAAATGCTGTATATCAACCACATCCCTGCCATAACAAAGCAACACACATACGCATTCCTTAGCATGTACCCCTACGCCACCCAGGCAACCGGCGAGATGGGATTGCAGGGCGACGTGATGTACAAAATAAAGAAAGAGACGCTTTTAGGCGGCAAATACGGCACCGACCTGCACTTCAACTGCTCGGTAATTACCGGACTCGACACCGTAGCCCTTGGCGGAGCCGGTACCGAAGGCTACAGCTCCACTTTCTTCTCGACAGGCGAACTGTACTACGGCGACATGAGCTTGGAGATTGCCCGCAAACTGGACGCCAAGAACAAGATAGCGTGCACCTACGGCTACGTGGTGTTCAATCCCGTCATCGAGGGGCACGGCGGTGGGCTGCACCACAACAACGTCATTGTGGCCGACTACAGCCGCAAACTCGGCAAAGGCAAGTCGCTACGCATCGAGGGCGAATGGATGGGCAGCGACTCGCACTACGACAGCGAGATAGACGACAAACGCAGCGGCGACTGGATCATGGGGCTGGTGGAGTACAACTTCGGCGGCCATTTCTTCCTGTCGCTCAGCGACCAGTACTGCTACAACGACGGCATAGGCAACTACTACACCGCAGCCTTCGGATACACCAAGAACGCCACACGCCTGCAGCTGAGCTATGGTAAGCAGCGCGAAGGCATACTATGCATCGGCGGAGTATGCCGCGCCGTCCCTGCCACCAACGGCCTGACAGTAAGCCTCACGACCAGTTTCTAATATGTTGATAGGTTTAATGTTGATAAGTTGATATGCTTGCGCATGTTTTAATTTTTAATTCTTAATTTTTAATTAATGAAACGATATTTGTTTTTCTCTCTTGCACTCGCCCTGGCGGCGGTGTCGTGCGACAAAATAGAGGCCGACAGCGAAGGCCGATACATACAGTTCAGCGGCGCAACAGGAGAATGGTACGACGGCAAAGGCGTTGCCGACCACTCTCAACGAGTGTTATTGGAGAAGTACACCGGCGTACGCTGCAAGAACTGTCCCGACGGCGATGCCGTGATATATGCAGCTTTGGAGAGCTATGGCCACAAGCTTGTGGCATTGGCCATACACGACAGCAGTTCGTTCACCCGTCCCTACGGCAACGACGCACGTCTGAGCACCGCCGAAGGCGAAGAGTGGAGCAACTATTTCGGCATCAGCGCCTACCCCACCGCCATGGCCAACCGCAAGTACAACGACGGCTATAGTCTGTTCAATCCCGCCGGCGGCGTGAATGCCGAAGTCGACGAAGCTTTGGGCGAGCCTACACGAGTGGCACTCGCTGTCACCTCCGACAGGAACGGCGCAGCATACACCATCGACGTGGACATCGAGTTCCTTCAGGATGTAGCCGACCCCTTAACACTCACCCTGCTGCTGATGGAAGACTCAGTGCGCGCCACACAGCTACAGCCCGACGGCAGCACAAAAGACACCAACTATATACACAACCACCTGCTGCGCGATGTGATAACCAATGCATGGGGCGCCGACATATCGGCCGACGGCAAGGCCGGCACCAAACGTCATGCACGCTTTGCCTACACAGTGCAGAACCCACTATGGAAACCCGAGCACTGCAAAGTGGTGGCCTTTATATCCGACAAGAACACACGCCAAATACTCAACGTAGCCGAGTAGCAACATGAACAGGCGAATCCTGCAATTGGCCATACCCAACATTATCACCAACATCACCGTGCCGCTGCTCGGCATGGTCGACATGGCCATTGTGGGACACCTATCGCAGAGCCATATTGGTGCCATAGCCATAGGCACCTCGATGTTCAACCTGATATATTGGAACTTCGGCTTCCTGCGCATGGGCACCAGCGGCTTCACCGCCCAGGCCTACGGCGCACGCCGCATGGACGAAGCCGTGAAGATTCTCGTCCGCGCTTTTACCATAGCCCTGTGCATAGCCGCCGCACTGCTGGTACTTCAACGGCCATTGGCACGAGCCACCCAGCTGGTGTTCAACGGTAGCAGTCAGGTGATGGAGCTGGCGTTGGCCTACTTCTTCGTACGTATATGGGCGGCACCCGCCACCCTCGGCCTCTACGCCATAAAAGGCTGGATGATAGGCATGCAGAACAGCCGTCTGCCTATGTGGATAGCCATAGCACTGAACATCATCAACATAGCCTGCAGCCTATTCTTCGTGCTGGTGCTCCATAAAGGTATACGCGGCGTGGCCCTCGGCACAGTCATAGCGCAGTACAGCGGCCTGGCAATAGGTATGCTCTTCCTTGCCACTAAATACGGCAAGGTGATAGGCCGCCACCTTGACATACGCGGCAGCCTGCGCCTGGCCGAGCTGAAGCAGTTCTTCAAGGTGAACGGCGACATATTCCTGCGCACCGTTTGCCTTGCCTTGGTGTTCACCTTCATCACCTCGGCCAGCGGCAAGATGGGCGACGACATACTTGCCGTCGACGCCCTGCTGCTGCAGTTCTTCACCGTTTTCAGCTACATCATGGACGGCTTTGCCTATGCCGGCGAGTCGCTGGTGGGACGGTATATCGGCGCCAACAACCGACGGCAGCTGCAGAGAGCCGTGCGGATGATACTCATGTGGGGCGTGATACTAACCGCGGCGTTCACCTTGGCCTATGCCGTTGGCAGCAACTGGTTCCTGAGCCTGTTCTGCGACAAGCCCGAGGTGACAGCCCACGCGCAGCCCTTCCTGTTCTGGACTATGGTGATACCGCTGTGCGGCGTGGGAGCATTCCTCTTCGACGGCATATTCATCGGCGCAACAGCATCAAGGCAGATGCGCAACAGCATGTTTATTGCCACGGCGGTGTTCTTTGCCGCCTACTACGGTCTGCGGGCGCTCACCGTTACAGGCCACACACTGACACCCGAAGTCATAACACGTTGGAACCACGTGCTGTGGATTGCCTTCATGGCCTACCTGCTGGCCCGCGGCACACTACAAGCTGCACTACTAAACAAAGCAGTATATTCGAAAGCAAGTAAATGAGTTATAAGTTATTAGTTTTAAGTTTTAAGTGGCTGACGCGGTAAAAATTAAAAATTAAAAATTGGCTGACGCAAATAACGTATCAACATATCAACATATCAACATTAAACGAATAATCACAATCATATGAAAAAGACATTATTGATTATTGCTGCCATGCTGGCGGTGTTCTCGGTGCAGGCACATTATGTGAAGATGATGCCTGTGAAACAGTTGCAGCCCAACGGCGACACCCTTCGCTGCTTTATCAGCGGCGACGAGTTCTACCACTGGCTGCACGACAGCCTGGGCTACACCATCGTCAAAGACCCGACGACAGGCTACTATGTCTATGCCTGCGAGATGGCCGGTGCACGCCCTGCAGCCTATCCCAACCAGATGCTGCAAGCCAGCGAGGCCGTTGCCGGCAGCGTCGACCCCGCCGCGCTGCGCCACCTCGGCATACGTCCGTGGATTATGCCCAACGGCAACCAGCTCGAGCAGCTGCACAAGGTGTGGGATGTACCCGAAGCCATGCGTCCGCAACGCGCGGCAGCGAAAAGCGGCAACGACGGCACGCTCAACAACATCGTGGTCTTCGTTAGGTTCAACGACGACAGCGAGATAACGACCTCTTTCGACAGTATTAACGCCATGTTCAACGACACCAGCGCCAACGCTGTGTCCATGTGCAGCTATTTCCGCGAAGCCTCCTACGGCAGAATCAACATACTGACGCACTACTACCCCGCCCCCGTCAGCGGCGCCATAGTTTCTTACCGCGACTCGCACAACCGCAGCTACTTCATGCCGCGCGACTCGGCCAACACCAACGGCTATGCCAACGACAACGAGCGCCGCAGCCGCGAGTTCGACCTCATCGAGGCCGCCGTCAACTACGTCAACCAGAACTATCCCATACCCAGGTCGCTCAACATCGACCACGACAACGACGGCTATGTGGACAATATATGCTTCATCTTCAAAGGCACCTACACCGGCTGGAGCGACCTGCTGTGGCCGCACAAATGGAGCCTCTACGACCGCACCGTGCGCATCAATGGCAAGCGCGTCTACACCTTCAACGTGCAGCTCGAAGGCTCAGGATCACACTATTTCAGCACCAGCACCTTCTGCCACGAGATGTTCCACACCCTCGGTGCCCCCGACCTCTACCACTACAACTATTTCTCCAGAGCCAGCGCCGTGGGCAGCTGGGACCTCATGGAGCAGAACCAGCAGCCGCCACAGCACATGGGCGCATGGATGAAGATGCGCTACGGCGGATGGATTGACAGCATTCCCGAAATAAGCACCCCGGGGCGCTACACGCTACACTCGGTGGCCGATCAGTCGGCAGCGGCGCGCCGCAACAACTGCTACGCCATAGCCACCACCAACCCCTCGCAGTACTACATCCTCGAATACCGCAACAACCTCAACCGCTACGAGACCGCCCTGCCTGGCACCGGCCTCCTCGTCTACCGCATCAACACCGTGTACAACGGCAATGCCAGTTTCAACGATACCAACATACTTGACGAGGTGTATCTCTTCAAGCCCGACGCCTTCAACGACACAATGCCAGGCGTATACCGCCGCGCTCACTTCACGCAGCTCGCCGGACGCGCACAGTTCGACGCCACCACCAACCCCCACCCTTTCCTGGCTGTGCCGTTGGCGCAGAACGTAGTAGATACAACGTTCTCCCTTTCCGACATCACCGTCAGTGGCGACTCCGTTAGCTTCACCTACGGCCGCCACATGCCCTCGCAGCCCTGCCACGACAGCAACATGTGCGACATATACGTCACCTCCGTCGACAGCTACGGCGACACCTGGCAGGGATGCTACCTGAGCATCGAGGGATCCAACGGCTACGTGTACGGAGCCGTGAGCAACAGCAACCAATGCTCCGGAGCCTGCATACAATACGACACGGTGCAGATATGCTCAACCGACACCCTCCTGCTGCGCTGGAACGAAGGACTCTACTCCAGCGAGGCCGGCTTCACCGTTACCAGCAGCAACACCTACAACACACTGATTTACGACCACACCTACGGCTCCGACCTTACCAGCCGCACACTCGCCTCGGTCATCAACCCCTGCAGCGACAACATACAGGTCGACACTAACTTCGGCAACTGCAGCGTTACGGTGCTTGTCGACAACCCCTCTCGCGGCAGCGTAAGCGGCGGCGGCCGTTACTATGTCGGCGACCAGGCCGTGCTGACGGCCGTGCCTGCGCAAGGCTATGCCTTCGACCATTGGAGCGACGGCACCGCCCAGTCTACATCCAACCCGTGGACCGTCACCGTAACAGGTAACGCCACCTACACCGCCTACTTCGTACCGGCACGCCACACCGTCACCCTCACTGCCAACCCCGCCGCCCTGGGACGCGTCTACGGAGGCGGCAGCTACAACGAGGGCGACAACGCCACCATACGCGCCACGGCCAACGACGGCTGCCGCTTCACACGGTGGAACGACGGCTCGACCGTCAACCCGAGGATAATCACGGTGCTGAGCGACACTGCCTTCACCGCCAACTTCGAGCGCATAACCTACACCGTCACCCTGCGAGCCAACGAGCCCGCCATGGGACGCACCACCGGCTCGGGAACCTACAGCGCCGGTGCCACGGTCAACATACAAGCCATAGCCAACGACGGCTATCACTTCAACCACTGGAGCGACAACAGCACCGTCAACCCGCGCGCCATCACACTCGTATGCGACACGGTAATCACCGCCTTTTTTGAGCGCAACCGCTACTTTATCACCGCCCTCTCGGCCAATCCCGCCATGGGCAGCGTCTCGGGCAGCGGCGACTACGCCTATGGCGACACAGCCCTGCTGCAAGCCACGTCGCACCGCGGCTACGCCTTTGTGTCGTGGAGCAATGGCACACGGCAGTTTACGCAGAACCCGCTGCGCGTCGTGGTGACGGCCGACAGCACCTTCACAGCCCAGTTCGAGCAGCACGAAGATCCCGAAGGCATCTCCTCTGCTGACGGCACCGCAGCGTTCACCGCCCGCACCTTGGGCCGCCAGCTTATAGTGCATAACCCCGCAGGCCGTGGCTGGTTCCTCTACGACAGTCAGGGACGCCTGCTGCGCCGTAGCGACGGCATCCTGGCCGAGGAACATTTCCTTCTGCCTGCCGCCGGTCTCTATGTGCTGCACACCCTCGACGGACACGCCGCCAAAGTGCTGGTACCGTGACATCCATGATTCACCGCAACAATTTATCGGAACAATTTATAAAAAATACGTATCTTTGTAGGTTGTTACCAACAAGCCTTATCAGCACAAGCACATAAATATCAAGGCTATAAATCCTGACAGCGAAACATTATTGTACAACAAAAACAAAAAATAAAAAACACCAACTTATCATGAAAACCACACCGTACACCGACCTCCACATCAAGCTTGGAGCCAAGATGGCCGAATTTGCCGGCTACAACATGCCAATCCAGTATACCGGTCTCGTCGAGGAGCACAACAACGTCCGCAACAACGTGGGCGTGTTCGACGTGAGCCACATGGGCGAGTTCCGCGCCAAAGGCCCCATCGCCAAGCACTTCATGCAGTATGTCACCACCAACAACGTCGAGGACCTC
>JAGCUZ010000067.1 GCA_017962615.1 Bacteroidales bacterium
TGCCCGGTGACAACCTGACGATCACTGTGGAGCTGATCTCCGACATCGCTCTGAACGAGAACCTGCGCTTCGCTATCCGCGAGGGTGGCCGTACCGTCGGTTCCGGTCAGGTGACCAAGGTTATTGAATAATCCACCTTGACAATCAAGAGACGCTGCCCTGCGTGGACGGCGTCTCTTTGAAGGGGCATAGTTAAATGGCATAATGACGGTCTCCAAAACCGTAGTTGGGAGTTCGATTCTCTCTGCCCCTGCAAATAAAAAGATATAAAGATGTCGAAAATTGGTACTTACGTAAAAGAGAGTTACGACGAATTGGTGCACAAAGTGTCGTGGCCATCGTTTAAGGAACTGCAGAGCAGCGCTGTGGTAGTGGCTGTGGCAGCTCTGATCCTTGCACTTATAGTGTTCTGCATGGACATTGTGTTCGGTGTGCAGAGCACTGGGTGGAAAGGCTTTTTAGGATACTTCTATTCGATATTTGCCTGACGGAATTCACTTCCCCAAGCACTCACGGCCTTGCTTCCCAATTCTTATTGAGGCCAAACGGGTGCGAGAATGCATCGGACAGATATTGAAGAGGCCTACGGGCGCAAGCCCCGACGGCGATAAGTATAAACAACTATTTTAGAACGACCAAGATGGAACAGCAGACGACTCAAAAGGAAGCACTCACCAAGCAGTGGTATGTCCTTCGGGCTATTAGCGGAAAAGAAAAGAAGGCAAAAGAGTACATTGAGGGAGAGGTGGCCAAGCGCAATTGGCAGGAGCTTGTCCCGCAGGTGCTTATTCCCACTGAGAAGGTTGCCTCTATACGCAACGGTAAAAAGGTAATCAAGGAGCGCAACTATTTTCCGGGTTATGTGCTGTTGGAGGCTCTGTTGAAGGATGAAATCATCCCCATCATACAGGGTCTTCCCAATGTCATCGATTTCCTGAGGGAGAAGGACGGCCGGCCTATCGCCATGCGTCCCGCCGAGGTGAACCGTATATTGGGCAAGATGGACGATCAGTTGGAGTCAGACGCTGACGGCAACGAGTCGTTCCTTGTCGGCGAGGCGGTGAAGGTGGTTGACGGTCCGTTCAACTCATTCAGTGGCATTGTGGAAGAGGTCAACGACGAGAAGAAGAAGCTGAAAGTCACAGTGAAGATTTTCGGCCGCAAGACGCCGCTCGAGCTCAACTACAACCAGGTCGAGAAGGAATAGTTAACAGTAACACTTAACTAACATTAATCACTAACTAACAATGGCAAAAGAAGTTGCAGGATTAATCAAACTGCAAATCAAAGGCGGTGCCGCGAACCCCGCTCCTCCTGTAGGACCCGCACTGGGTGCGAAGGGTGTGAACATCATGGAGTTCTGCAAGCAGTTCAATGCCCGTACGCAGGATAAGGCCGGCAAGATCGTTCCGGTCATTATCACTGTGTATGCCGACAAGTCCTTTGACTTTGTGGTGAAGACTCCTCCTGTTGCCGTGCAGCTGAAAGAACTGTCCAAAGCACAGAAAGGCTCAGCCGAGCCCAACCGTGTGAAGGTGGCTTCGGTGACATGGGAGCAGGTGCGCCAGATTGCCGAGTCGAAAATGCCCGACTTGAACTGTTTCACTATCGAGTCGGCCATGAGCATGGTTGCAGGCACGGCAAGGAGCATGGGTATCACAGTTACGGGTGAGAACCCTCTGGCGAAATAAAACAGATTTATTCACAAGTGGTAGCATCGCGACAGAGCGGTGCGTTGACCACAAAAACAATCAAACATGGCAAAATTAACTAAAAAGCAGAAAGAAGCTTTAGCCAAGTTCGACAAGACCAAGACCTACACTCTTGAAGAGGCGGTCAGTGTAGTCAAGCAGATTACGTATACCAAGTTCGACGCGTCGGTGGACATCGACGTGCGCTTAGGTGTTGACCCGCGCAAGGCCAACCAGATGGTGCGTGGTTCGGTCACCCTGCCTCACGGCACGGGTAAGACTGTCCGCGTGTTGGTTCTTTGTACTCCCGAGAAGGAGGAAGAGGCTAAGGCAGCAGGTGCCGACTATGTGGGACTGGACGAGTATATCACCAAGATCAAAGGCGGTTGGACCGATGTTGATGTCATCATCACCATGCCCAACGTCATGCCCAAGATTGGTGCTCTCGGCCGTATACTGGGTCCCCGCGGTCTCATGCCCAACCCCAAGACCGGTACGGTCACCATGGAGGTTGGCAAAGCCGTTCAGGAGTCGAAGGCTGGTAAGATCGACTTCAAGGTCGACAAGTTCGGTATCATCCACACCGCAGTTGCCAAGGTGTCGTTCGACAACAACAAGATTGTCGAGAACGCTCGCGAGGTGCTGCAGATGATTATGAAACTGAAACCGTCAGCCGCCAAAGGCACCTATGTCAAGAGCATCGCCATATCAAGCACGATGAGTCCCGGAGTGCGTGTCGATGTGAAGGCAGCCACAGTGTAAACCATTTAGTTAACAGGTTAGTGAATGGTAATCCTTGTGAAAGGGTGATATTCATAAACAAAGAAAAACCATTATGAGAAAAGAACAGAAAGACCAACTGATCGACTCTTTGTGCGAGGAAATCAAGGCCTATCCCCATCTGTACATTGCTGACATTGGAGGATTGGACTCTGTGCAGACCAGCAAGCTGCGTAGAGCGGCTTTCCGCAAAGAGGTGAAGTTGGAAGTCGTAAAGAACACACTTCTGATCAAAGCCTTGGAGAAGACCGGCATGGATTATTCCGACCTCTTCCCCATCATCAAGGGCGAAACTTCCATAATGCTGTCGAACACCAACAATGCCCCTGCCAAGCTCATAAAAGAGTTCAGAGCATCGGACAAGAACCTGCAGAAGCCTGTGTTGAAGGGTGCCTATGTGGAGGAATGCTTCTATATCGGAGCAGAGCACCTCGACGCACTTGTCAACATCAAGTCGAAGAACGAGCTCATTGCCGATGTCGTGGCACTGCTGCAGTCTCCTGCCAAGAATGTCATATCGGCTCTGCAGTCGGCAGGCGGCACGATATGTGGTGTTCTTAAGACATTAGAGGAGAAGAAGGCCTAATAAGCCTGAGGAAGTAAAGGTCGGCCCGACCTGACCGTTCAACGGGCGAAAGGGCAAAAAATAAACGTTAATCAAACAAAAAACAAAACAATTTAAAACAATAAAGTCATGGCAGACATCAAAGCTATTGCTGAAGAATTAGTAAACCTTACTGTTAAGGAAGTAAAAGAACTTGCAGATCTTCTTAAGGAAGAGTACGGTATTGAACCCGCCGCTGCTGCTGTTGCAGTCGCAGGTGTTGCTGCCGGTGCTGGCGCTGGTGCAGGCGCTGCCGAAGAGGAGAAGACCTCCTTCGACGTCATCCTGAAGGGCGTGCCCGATGCAACCAAGAAACTCGGCGTGGTGAAGGCTGTGAAAGAGCAGGCTTCGTTGGGTCTGAAAGAGTCCAAGGAACTTGTTGACAACGCACCCAAGCCCGTGAAAGAGGGAATCTCGAAAGACGAGGCTGAGGCCTTGAAGAAGGTTCTCGAAGAGGCTGGTGCCGAAGTTGAGATCAAGTAACACTGCTTCTCGACAGTCACCCCTAAGGAATAGGGCCTCCGGGTTACACCGGAGTGCCTATTCCTTATTCCTATGTTAATGCGTGCGAGCGCATAGGCGCAAGAATATTATAATATACAAAACACGCAGAACAGCCCGCTCACTCTCAGTAACAAAACATCTAAAAACCCCCAAGACCCTTGGCACAAAAGAATTCCAACGTAGTAAATTTTGCATCCGTACGCAAGTACCCTTATCCTGATTTCTTAGACATTCAGCTCAAGTCGTTTCAGGACTTCTTCCAAATAGAGACCAATCCCGACAACCGTCTGGATGAGGGTCTCTTTAAGGTTTTCAAGGAGAATTTCCCAATATCGGATGCCCGTGGCAACTTCACATTAGAGTTTCTCGATTACTACATCGACCCCCCGCGCTACACCATTCAGGAGTGTATCGAACGAGGCCTCACCTACAGTGTACCGTTAAAGGCAAAGCTCAGACTGTCGTGCAACGACACCGAGAATGTCGATTTCCAAGCACAGGAACAGTCGGTGTACTTAGGCATGATACCGTACATGACACCCAAAGCCACCTTCGTTATCAACGGTGCCGAGCGTGTCGTGGTGTCGCAGTTGCACCGTTCGCCGGGAGTGTTCTTCGGCACTCAGTTCCACTCGAACGGCACCCAGCTGTATTCGGCGCGAATCATACCTTTCAAGGGTTCGTGGATGGAGTTCACCACCGACATCAACAACGTGATGTACGCCTACATCGACCGTAAGAAGAAACTGCCGATCACCACGCTTCTGCGTGCCATAGGGTTTGAGTTGGACAAGGACATTCTCGACATCTTCTCGCTAGCCGAGGAGGTGAAGGTTAGCCGCGCCAACCTCAAGAAGGTGGTGGGCCGTAAGCTTGCCGCCCGTGTGGTGCAGAGTTGGGTTGAGGACTTTGTCGACGAGGACACCGGCGAGGTGGTCTCGGTGCCGCGTACAAGCACCGTGATAGAGCGCGATGTGGAGCTCACTGAGGAGCACATCAACGAAATCATCGACCTTGACGTGAAGACCATTCTGGTGAAAGCTGAGGACCAAGACGGCCTTGACTATTCGGTGATTTACAACACACTGAAGAAAGACACGGCCAACAATGCCAAGGAGGCCGCAGAATACATCTACCGTCAGTTGCGCAACGCAGAACCGCCTGACGAGGAGACCGCGCGTGGCATTATCGAGAAGCTTTTCTTCTCGGACAAGCGCTACGACTTAGGAGAGGTGGGACGTTTCCGTATCAACACCAAGCTCAATCTTGATGTGCCCGACGAGGTGCGTGTGTTGACCAAGGAAGACATCACTTCTATAATAAAGTATCTTATAGAACTTATCAATCAAAAAGCGGAGGTGGATGATATCGACCACCTCTCGAACCGTCGTATACGCACCGTCGGCGAGCAGCTGGCAGCGCAGTTCGGCGTGGGTCTTGCCCGTATGTCGCGTACCATCCGCGAGCGTATGAATGTGCGCGATACCGAGACCTTCAGTCCGACCGACCTGATTAACTCCAAGACGCTGAGCTCGGTAATCAACTCGTTCTTTGGTACCAACCAGCTGTCGCAGTTCATGGACCAGACCAACCCGCTGGCCGAGTTGACGCACAAGCGCCGTATATCGGCTCTGGGTCCCGGAGGTCTGTCGCGTGAGCGTGCAGGTTTCGAGGTGCGCGACGTGCACTACACCCACTACGGACGTCTCTGTACAATCGAGACACCTGAAGGTCCCAACATCGGACTTATATCGTCCCTGTGCGTGTATGCCAAGATCAACAACCTGGGCTTCATAGAGACGCCGTACCGCCGTGTTGTCAACGGCCAGGTGCAGCTCAACGAAGACCCGGTCTACCTGTCGGCAGAGCTGGAGGAGAACAAGACCGTGGCACAGGCCACCACCAAGCAGGACGAGAACGGCAACATCCTCGACCATCGCGTCAAGGCCCGTCGTCAGGCTGACTTCCCCATCGTGTCGCCCGAGGAACTTGACCTCATCGACATGGGCTCCAACCAGATTGCGTCGATAGCGGCATCGCTGATTCCGTTCCTCGAGCACGACGACGCCAACCGTGCCCTCATGGGTTCGAACATGATGCGTCAGGCCGTGCCGCTGCTCAATCCCGAGATACCCATCGTGGGTACAGGTATTGAGAAGTCGGTGGCCGAAGACAGCCGTGTGCTGCTCAACGCCGAAGGCGACGGAGTTGTCGAATATGTCGACTCAACCAAGATTATAATCCGTCATCCCCGCAGCGAGAAAGAGCGTCTTATCTCGTTCGAGGACGATGTCAAAGAATATCATCTCACAAAATATCAGCGCACCAACCATTCCACGTCTATCAACCTGCGCCCGATAGTACGCAAAGGCGACAAGGTGAAGAAGGGTCAGGTGCTCTGCGAAGGCTATGCCACACAGGGCGGCGAACTGGCTCTGGGACGCAACATGATGGTGGCGTTCATGCCTTGGAAGGGTTATAACTTCGAGGATGCCGTGGTGATTTCCGAGCGCGTGGTGCGCGAAGATATATTCACATCGGTGCATGTGGAGGAGTACACCCTCGAGGTGCGCGAGACGAAGCGTGGCAACGAAGAGCTGACACGCGACATACCCAACGTTAGCGGCGACGCCACCAAGGACCTCGACGAGAACGGTATCATACGTATCGGTGCCGAGGTTAAGGAGGGCGACATCCTTATAGGTAAGATTACGCCTAAGGGCGAGTCGGACCCCACCCCCGAGGAGAAGCTGCTGCGTGCCATCTTCGGCGACAAGGCCGGCGACGTGAAGGATGCGTCGCTCAAGGTGCCGCCGTCAGTGCATGGCGTGGTCATCGACAAGAAACTGTTTGCCCGCATCATACGCGACCGCAAGGCGCGTGCCCGCGA
The DNA here is from genome assembly GCA_017962615.1 of Bacteroidales bacterium. Lineage (GTDB taxonomy): Bacteria > Bacteroidota > Bacteroidia > Bacteroidales > P3 > Colimorpha. The sequence goes on from JAGCUZ010000067.1 coordinate 6,470, forward strand.
GAAAGAGCTTCTTGCAAAGCCCGAGGAAGAGTTCAAGTTCGAGACCGAAGAGCTTAAGGACAAGCTCGTCGACCGCCTGCTCGTGCTGGTGGCCGGCAAGGTCTCCAACGGTGTCTACTCCTCGCACAAAGAGGAGCTGATACCCAAGAAGGTGAAGTTCACCTCCAAGGCTCTCAAGGGTATCGACTACACCGAGGTCAACCCCAACAAGTGGACCAACGACAAAGAGACCAACGCTCTGATAAAAGAGCTTTTGAACAACTATAATATAAAGTATCGCGAGCTTAACGGACGCTTCACCCGCAACAAGTTCGCCCTCACGGTGGGTGATGACCTGCCGAGCGGCATAGTGCAGATGGCCAAGGTTTATGTGGCCATGAAGCGCAAGCTGCATGTGGGCGACAAGATGGCCGGTCGTCACGGCAACAAGGGTATCGTGTCGAAGATTGTGCGCAGCGAGGATATGCCGTTCCTTGCCGACGGAACAACTGTCGACATCGTGCTGAACCCGCTGGGCGTGCCTTCGCGAATGAACCTGGGACAGATCTACGAGACGGTTCTCGGCTGGGCAGGAAAGAAGCTTGGCAAGCGTTTCCAGACCCCCATCTTCGACGGAGCCACCCTTGAGCAGATCAATGAATACATGCGTGAAGCCGGTCTGCCGGAGAATGGCCGCACCTATCTCTACGACGGAGAGACGGGCGAGCGCTTCGACCAGCCTGCCACCGTGGGTTACATCTACATGCTCAAGCTGCACCACATGATCGACGACAAGATGCATGCCCGTTCCATCGGTCCCTACTCTCTCATCACCCAGCAGCCTCTTGGCGGTAAGGCCAACTTCGGCGGTCAGCGTTTCGGAGAGATGGAGGTGTGGGCACTCGAGGCATTCGGCGCTGCCAACGTGCTGCAGGAAGTGCTTACGGTCAAGAGCGACGACGTCATGGGCCGTGCCAAGACCTACGAGTCTATCGTCAAGGGCGACAACATGCCTACGCCAGGCATCCCCGAGTCGTTCCATGTCCTTGTCCACGAGCTGCGTGGCTTAGGGCTTGAAGTAACATTTGATTAAATAATTAAAAATTAATAATTAAAGTAATTGAAAAGTGCCTACCATGGGCTCCGAAAGTATTAATTTTTAATTTTTAATTTTGAATTACAATAAAGTATGGCTTTCAAACAAGATACTCAATTAAAGAACGATTTTAACAACATCACCATAAGCCTTGCATCGCCCGAGTCGATCAAGAAACGTTCTTATGGTGAGGTTACCAAGCCCGAAACCATCAACTATCGTACCTACAAGCCCGAGCGCGACGGTTTGTTCTGCGAGCGCATCTTCGGTCCAACGCGCGACTGGGAGTGCCACTGCGGCAAGTACAAGCGTATCCGCTACAAGGGCATCGTCTGCGACCGCTGCGGTGTGGAGGTGACCGAGAAGAAGGTGCGTCGCGAGCGTATGGGCCACATAGAGCTGACGGTTCCAGTGGCGCACATCTGGTTTTTCCGCTCGCTCCCCAACAAGATAGGTACTTTGCTCGATATCCCCAGCAAGAAGCTGGAGCAGGTGATATATTACGAGAAATACATCGTGCTGCGTCCAGGCAAGGCGACGCTCAACGAGCAGCCGCTGCAGCGTCTCGACTTGCTCACGGAGGAAGAGTACTATGCAGTTACGCAGACGCTTCCGCCTAACAACGACCAGCTCGACCCCGACGACCCCGACAAGTTCGTGGCAGGCATGGGTGCCGAGGCTCTCTACACGCTGCTTTGCGAGCTCGACCTCGACAAGGTGAGCTACGAGTTGCGCGACAAAGCCAACAAGGAGACAGCCAACCAGCGTAAGCAGGACGCCCTGAAGCGCCTGAACATAGTGGAGTCGTTCCGCGAGTCGCAGAAACGTATGCAGGCCAGAGGCTTGGATAACCGTCCCGAGTGGATGATTATCAGCATCGTGCCCGTCATACCTCCCGAGTTGCGCCCCCTCGTCCCCCTCGACGGCGGCCGTTTCGCAACGTCGGACATCAACGAACTCTACCGTCGCGTCATTATCCGCAACAACCGTCTGAAACGACTGACCGAGATAAAGGCGCCCGAAGTTATAATGCGTAACGAGAAGCGTATGCTTCAGGAGTCGGTCGACTCGCTGTTCGACAACAGCCGCAAGGTGTCGTCGGTGAAAGCCGAGAGCAACCGCTCCCTCAAGTCGCTCTCCGACTCGCTGAAAGGTAAGCAGGGCCGCTTCCGTCAGAACCTGCTCGGTAAACGTGTCGACTACTCTGGCCGTTCGGTCATCGTCGTGGGTCCCGAGCTCCACATGCACGAGTGCGGTCTGCCTAAAGACATGGCCTCCGAGCTCTTCAAGCCGTTCATCATCCGCAAGATGCTGGAGCGTGGACTGGTGAAGACCGTCAAGTCGGCCAAGCGCATCGTCGACCGCAAGGAGCCCGTGGTGTGGGAAATCCTCGAGAACATCCTGAAGGGACACCCCATCATGCTGAACCGTGCTCCTACACTGCACCGTCTCGGTATACAGGCCTTCCAGCCCAAGCTCGTCGAGGGCAAGGCCATCCGTCTGCACCCCCTCGTGTGTACGGGTTTCAATGCCGACTTCGACGGCGACCAGATGGCAGTCCATGTGCCGCTGGGCAACGCCGCCATCCTGGAGGCTCAGTTGCTGATGCTCTCCACGCACAACATCCTCAACCCGGCCAACGGTGCTCCTATCACCGTGCCGTCGCAGGACATGGTGCTCGGTCTGTATTATATGACCAAGCCGCGCCACTCCACCGAGACCGAGAAGGTCAAGGGCGAGGGCTCGCGTTTCTATTCGGCCGAAGAGGTCATCATCGCTTACAACGAGAAGCGTGTGAGCCTCAACGCCACCATCACGGTGCGTATACCCGAGGCCAAGGGCCAGGACGAGCGCCGCTTCGTTCATACCGACCGCTCTTTCATGGAGGTGATTACCGACCGCAACGGCAATCCTCTCACCGACTGTTATTGCTCCACACCCGCCGAGGCGGCCGACCGTAGCCGCACCGAGTTCGAGGTGGTGCGCGATAACGACGGCTACCCCGTGGTCAACGACGAAGGCTATTATATCAAGACCGACCGTCTGCGTACCACCGTGGGCCGCGTCATCTTCAACCAGGTGGTGCCGCAAGAGTACGGCTATGTCAACATGGTGCTTGGCAAGAAGTCGTTGCGCGACATCATCGGCGACCTCTACACCGTCGTCGGCAACGCCGGCACGGCCCAGTTCCTCGACGACATCAAGTCCATGGGTTACCGCATGGCTTTCAAGGGTGGTCTTTCGTTCAACCTTGGCGACGTCATCATCCCGCCCGAGAAGGAGGAGCTGGTGGGCAAGGCCAACGAAGAGGTCGAAGAGGTTATGGCACAGTATGCCATGGGTCTTATCACCAACAACGAGCGTTACAACCACGTCATCGATATTTGGACCAACACCAACAACCAGCTCACCGAAACCCTTATGAAGCGGCTTAAGGCCGACAATCAGGGCTTCAACCCGGTGTACATGATGTACGACTCCGGAGCTCGTGGTAGCAAGGAGCAGATTCGTCAGCTGTCGGGTATGCGTGGCCTTATGGCCAAGCCGCAGAAGGCTGGTGCCTCGGGCAACGAGATTATCGAGAACCCCATTATCTCGAACTTCAAAGAGGGTCTGTCGGTGCTTGAGTACTTCATCTCCACCCACGGCGCACGTAAGGGTCTTGCCGATACCGCTCTTAAGACGGCTGACGCCGGTTACCTTACACGTCGTCTTGTCGACGTGGCTCACGACGTCATCATCACCGAGGAGGACTGCGGCACCCTGCGCGGCCTTCCCACCACGGCCCTCAAGAAAGGTGAGGATGTGGTGCAGTCGCTCGCCGAGAAGATTCTCGGCCGCACGTCGGTGCACGACATCTACCACCCGCAAACCGGCGAGCTCATTGCCCGTGCAGGCGAGGAGCTTACCGAGGAGATTTGCAAGAAGATAGAAGAGTCTCCCATCGAGGAGATAGAGATACGTTCCGTACTCACCTGCGAGGCCAAGCACGGCGTCTGCGCCAAGTGCTACGGCCGCAACCTTGCCACCTCTCAGATGGTGCAGAAGGGCGAGGCTGTCGGCGTCATCGCCGCACAGGCTATCGGTGAGCCTGGTACTCAGCTTACGCTGCGTACATTCCACGTCGGTGGTGTGGCCGGTGGCAACATCGGTACCACGTCGACTTTGCAGGCCAAATACGAAGGCCGCTTGGAGATCGACGAGCTCCGCTCCATACCCTATACCGACGAGAGCGGCAACAGCTACGACGTCGTCATGGGCCGTTCCGGCGAGGCTCGCATCGTCGACCTCAAGACGGGCGTCACCCTCACCTCGGCGCTGCTGCCCTATGGCGCCAAGCTCTACAAGCAGGCCGGCAGCAACGTCATGAAAGGCGAGCTTATTGCCGAATGGGACCCCTACAACGCCGTTATCATCTCCGATGTGGCCGGTTCCGTGAAGTTCGACAATGTCATAGAGAACATCACCTACCGTGTCGAGAGCGACGCGCAGACAGGTCTGCAGGACAAGGTCGTCATCGAGTCGCGTCAGCGTACCAAGAACCCCACCCTGTCGCTCCTCGACGAGGAGGGCAACATCCTCAAGGTGTACGACTTGCCGGTGGGTGCCCACATCGGTGTGGAAGAGAAGCAGCAACTCAAGGCTGGCGACATCATGGTCAAGATACCGCGTTCGTTCGGCAAGGCCGGCGATATCACGGGCGGTCTGCCACGCGTCACCGAGCTCTTCGAGGCGCGCAACCCCTCCGACCCCGCCACAGTGGCCGAAATCGATGGTATCGTCTCTATCAACAAGAAGCTCAAACGCAACAACCGTGAGATTACCATCACCAGCCGTACCGGCGATTCCCGCACATACCTCATCCCCACAACGAAGCAGATCCTTGCCCAGGACAACGACTACGTCAAGGCAGGCACTCCGCTCTCCGAAGGCGCCATCACGCCCGCCGACATCTTGGCGGTGAAGGGCCCCATGAAGGTGCAGGAATACATCGTCAACGAGGTGCAGGAGGTGTACCGCCTGCAGGGTGTGAAAATCAACGACAAGCACTTCGAAGTCATTGTGCGTCAGATGATGCGCAAGGTCTATATCGAAGACCCGGGCGACACCCGCTTCCTGCAGGGCGAGCTGGTCAACAAGATCGACTTCCACGAGGTCAACGACGAAATCTTCGGCATGAAGGTCGTCGAGGACAAGGGCGACAGCGAGACCCTCGAGAAGGGCCAGATTATCACTGCCCGCTGCCTGCGCGACGAGAACTCGCACCTGCGCCGTCTCGACAAGCGTCTGGTGAGCGTGCGCGACGCCATGCCGGCCACTGCCAAGCAGGTGCTGCAAGGTCTCACACGTGCCTCTCTGCAGACCAAGTCGTTCATCAGTGCCGCCTCCTTCCAGGAGACCACCAAGGTGCTCACCGAGGCCGCCATCAACGCCAAGAGCGACAGCCTCTCGGGCATGAAGGAGAACGTCATCGTCGGTCACCTCATCCCCGCCGGTACCGGTCTGCGCGAGTACGCCAACCAGATAGTTGCCAACCGCAAGGAGATGGAGTCTTCAACCGTGACGGCACCCCGTCGTAAATAGTGAAAGGATCTTACAATGGAGAAACAGAATAAACTGGATATCGACATCACCGCCGATGTGGCCGAAGGCACATACAGCAATCTTGCCATAGTGTCGCATTCGCCCACGGAGTTCACCATCGATTTTGCGCAGATGCTGCCCGCCCTGCCCAAGGGCGTGGTGCGCGAGCGCATCATCATGGCTCCCGTGCATTTCAAGCGGCTGTGTCAGGCCATCGAGGACAATCTGGCGCGCTATGAGAGCCGGTTCGGCGAAATAACCGAGCCCGACCTCTCGGGCGAACAGGGCGACACCCTGACCTATCCCATCCAGCCTATGGGCAACGCCTGACGGCAACCCTATGAATCTGTCTTACTTTAATACTTGAAGATATGCGTAAAGTATTCTTGGCCTTATTGTTGACTGCTGCGGCTACATGCCTGCAGGCGCAGTCGCTGCGTTTCATCTACAACGGCGATACGATTGCCAACGGCGACACGGTCGAGTATGTTGCCACGGGTAGCGACGACGAGTATGTCGTCGACCTCCTGCTGTACAACGCCGCCGACAGCGCCGCCGAGGCGCGTGTGCGTGTGGCTACCGAGGGCGGCGACGGCCTCTTCGGCGTGGTCAGCGTCTGCGTGGGCATGTGCTACGAGGGCACGGTGTCCGACTATTTCGAGATGCAGCCCCATGCGGTCTCCGACGGCATACAGGTGCACTTCAGCTATGAGGCCTCTGCAGCGTCGGGTTCGGGAGTGGGCAGCGACCTCTTCGCAGTGTATGCCGAGGGGCGCGACGCCACCGCCAAAGAGGGCAGCCCCCGCATCTTCGTCCGTCTGAAGAAGAGTGGCAACGGCTGTGTCGAGGCGCAGTGTAACGACGTGTATTTCAAGACTTATCCCAATCCGGCGACAGGCCGCTTAACGGTGAGCTATGCCCTGCCTTCAGAGGCCAAGAGCCCGAGGGTCGAGCTGCGCAATGTCAGCGGTCAGCTGGTGGCGTGGCGCGCCATAGCCGCCAACAGCAGCGAGTGCGTGCTGTCGCTGGATGCCGTCCCCGCAGGCGTGTACATGTGCAGCGTCGTGAGCGACGGCCGCCTTCTGCAAACCCGCAAGGTCGTAGTGCGGTAAGACAGCCTCTAACTATTTCAACCACAAGTCTCACTAATCTAACGAATTAGCATTCGTGCTATTCATGCAATTCGTGGTCTTGTAAAACGAAATTTCAGAGGTTGCGGCGATAAAGTTGAACTCATAATTAACGTGTTTTAGGCGAGCTTCTGTCCGCTGCCCCGACGGGCAAACGACAGAAGCTTTTTGTATCATTTTTCCGTCATTTCTCCGTCCGGAATTTGGTGTTTCCAAGTCGGCCAGAAAGGGCGTTTTTTGCCCGATTTTAACAAATTTTTGGTAAATCGTAAGTATATAGTTGATAAGGAGTTGGTGGGACCAACTCTTTATAATCTCTATACCTTCTCTATACCTACCCTTTGTTACTATTAGGCAGGGGTGGATTTTTATTCTGGAGGGGGTGAAAAGGGGGGCAATTTTGGGTTGGGAGGGATGGCGGATTTGGAGAAGAGGGGGTGGAATTTTGTTTTGGAGGGGATGGATTTATATTCTGGTGGGGGTGGAAATGGGGTGGATTTTTGATTGGGAGGGGGTGGGGAAGGGGTGGTGGCACCTACGGTTGGGTTGCCTGCACCTCATTATGCCCCCGAAGGGAGTGCATAACAGTGGAATTTCTATGAATAAAAGTCTCACGTCACCGAGTGATAGTGTTAATACCCGCGGAATGTGTATGATTACAGGGAATTTTGTTGTAAAATCAGCCCATTGATAATCAGTGGTATGCATTAAAAATAAGCAAAACTAAAAGAATTATTTTCAAGAATCTCGCCCATATAGAATCTTTTTCGTATTTTTGCAAAAAATTTGAAAGATTATGAGTAGTATAGAAGAACTGAGTATGTTGAAGGAACGTGAGGATCACGTGGAGTTCAAGGCTGCGGAACATAACTATCCATTCGCGGGCGGCAAGAAGACTGAGCCTAAGGATAGGAGGCACTGTGTGCTGGGCTATGTGGTGGCGCTGGCCAACGAACGTGGCGGACGCTTGGTATTGGGCATGATGGATGCTTATCCGCACGAGGTGGTGGGCAGTGATTTTGCAGAAAACGAGACGGGTAATTTGGAGGACGAGATTTACGAACGTCTGCATATCCGTGTGCGTACAGAGGAATTGCACGACGGGAAAGGACGGAGGGTGCTAGTAATCAAAGTGCCTTCAAGGCCCATCGGCAAGGCACTAAGGTTTGAGGGTGTGCCGCTGATGCGTGTTGGTGAGAGCCTGCGGGAGATGGATGATGCTGAGTACTTCTCGATTATATCGGAACAGGATCCTGATTATTCCGCACGGTTGTGCGAGGGGTTGACGCTGGAAGATTTGGACGAGACGGCTATCAGCAAGATGCGTGAACTGATAGTGAAGAAACGAGGGAAGAAGGATGTGGCTACTATGCCGCAGGAGCAGTTGCTGCGGGACCTTAACCTGATTACCAAAGAGGGGCGGCTGACGAATGCCGCGTTGCTGCTTCTGGGCAAAGAGGAGGCGATAGGAAAATATATGCCGCAGGCGAATGTGGTGATGGAATACCGGGCCAACAGGAACCAGGTGCGTTATAGCTCGCGCGAGGAGTACAGGCTGCCGCTGTTTGTGGCCATCGACAAGATATGGGAGTATGTAAACCAGCCGGCTTGCAATCCGCTGCTGCACATCAACGACCTGCCGGTGATTCTGGACTGTAAGGCCTTCAACGAGGAGACTGTGCGCGAGGCAGTAATCAATGCGACGATTCATAGGAGCCTGCAGATGGGGTCGGACATTTTTATCCGTCTGTATCCTGATATGATGGAGATCACGAATCCTGGCGGGTTTCCGTATGGTGTGAATATCGGCAATATCCTGACGGTGAACAGCTCACCCAGAAATCGCCTGATGATGGAGGTGATTGAAAAGACAGGTCTGATTGAGCGGAGCGGACAGGGCGTGGACCTGATGTGCGCGAACAGTGTGAAGGAGGGGAAACCGCTGCCGGATTACAGCGCTTCGGACGACTATCAGGTAAGCCTGCGGCTGTACGGTGAGATTCCCGACGATGCATTCTATCTGTTTACGCACGAGATACTGATGAATCAGGAACTGGCAGACCAACTGAATGCGTTTGACTGGATTACGCTGCACTTTGTGTGGGCAGGGAAGGTGGATGCCGGTTATGAGGAGAGTTTGGCAAAGTTGGTTGGCCTGAATTTGGTGATGGAGGATACGTACTTCAGGTATGTACTGGCTCCGGCTTATGTGGTGAAGAAGCCAAGGGCGAAGATGGTTGCGAAGCGGGTGGATGCTGCTGTGCTGGCTAAGGTATACTACGTGATTAAGCGAAGCGGTGAGGCTGCGATGAGCGACTTTGTGGAGGCATTTGACGGTGTGCTGACGCAGAAACAGGTGCGCACGCTGATCGAGGGCTTGTGCAGAGACTATCTGCTCTCGCAACACGGCAATGCCCGTGCGACAAGATACGTCTGGGCGGAAGAGTACGATTGAAATGGGGTGAGGGTAGGATTAAGGTTTGGAGGGGGACGGAAGTGATGCAGGGGTGGTGGAAAGGTGGGGGAGGGGTCGCGCGGATATATATAGGGGCGGATTTTTGTTGATAATTTGTGGAAATTTCGTATCTTTGCAAATTACACATAGAGTGCTTGAATTGACAGTGACAATGATAAACGTGTGTATTGCAGTGAGAAAACGGCTGCCGAGCCTTGCGTATAGCTGGGTTTGGGGGCGCTGTGCGGGGGAAAAACGAGACGAAAAATGACCGTGAACCGTAGAAAAACGGCGCATTGCCGCTGTTAAAAAGAGCAAAAAACGAAAACAAAAACAACCGAAATCGAAAGCCAAAACAACCGAAAACACGAAACAGTCAGTGAAGGGGAAGACCGAGGCGAGGGACGACAGAAACCGAAACGAGTAAGAACAGAAACCGAAACGAAGAAAGGACGAAAACAAATGACAACAGCTTCAAATATGACGGACACTTCGAGGGCGCGTACCTCCGGCACGCTTTATCTATCGGGCACGCCTGACCCCAGACTGCGCTGCGCTTGTCAGGGGTTATTGAGGGCAAGCCTCTCCGAGGCTTTCGAAGAACGCTCCGAGACCGCATCGAAGCACACCGAATAAAAACAAAAGCCGGAACGAAAAGGAACAAAATCCGAAACGAGTAAGAACAGAAACCGAAACGAAGAAAGGACGAAAACAAATGACAACAGCTTCAAATATGACGGACACTTCGAGGGCGCGTACCTCCGGCACGCTTTATCTATCGGACACGCCTGACCCCAGACTGCGCTGCGCTTGTCAGGGGTTATTGAGGGCAAGCCTCTCCGAGGCTTTCGAAGAACGCTCCTAGACCGCATCGAAGCACAACGAATAAAAACAAAAGCCGGAACGAAAAGGAACAAAATCCAAAACGAAGAAGAAAAGAAACTGAAACGAAGAAGAACAAAATCCAAAACGAACAAGAAAACAAACAAAAACAAGCAATATAGAGAGCTGGAAACGGAGAGGGCGAGAACTGATAAAACACTAAACAAGACTAAACCCGAGGAGGAGTAACATGATGAGAACAAACAACAATATGACCGAGAACAGAAGTATGTTGAACAACAATATGACCGAGAACAGAAGTATGTCAAACAACAATATGACCGAGAAAAGAAGTATGTCGAAAATGAAAGTGATGAAGTATGGTGCGGCGGTGTGCATGCTGGCGGCTATGATGGCGCTGGGCACACCCGCGGGCATGGCGCAGGGTTATGCGCCCAACTCGACCGGCACGGGTACTGTGACCAACAGCAACCCGGGTTATGCCATCTACAACGGCACGTATTACATCGGCGGTTCGTCGATAATGGGCTCGCGCACGTTCCAGCCGCGTAGCTGTGTGTGGACGTCGACCAACGACAAATGGAAGAATAGCGCCGACTACTACCTGAGCTTTGTGGCTGGTCTGTTCTCGTCGGGTCTTGGCTTGACGTCGAATCTTCCCGACGCTACGTCCTATTTCATGTCGGGAACCGAGAGCGGCACCACGGGAAGGTATCTGTATTCGGTCTTCGACGGCGATAAGCAGTACATGACCTACGGCAGCAAGTGGATACAGTCGAGCACCGACTCGGCCGCCTGCGTGTTTACGATAGCCAAGCATGAGTATACTCCCACGTGGCAGTCGCCTGTGATAGGATGTAACAGCGAGCTGTACCCCGGCAATATTCAGCTCACTGTCTCGACTGCGGCGAGCCTGAACCCCGAGATGGCGTATGTGGATTATGAGTTCTGCAACAACGCTCATCACTACTACCTGGCCGACAACGTGACGGCCTTGGCCACTGCATGTCCTGCCGCCACGTTCAACTATGTGTGGACGATGACGGGCGTCGACAGCCTGTATGCCACGCTGAACAGCAGCACGGGCGTGCTGAGCTATGTGAACCCTGTGCCAACCGAGACAGAGGTGACGATAACGCTGACGGCCACGAGCCGTACCTACGGGCAGGTGCTTACGGGCACCAAGCGTGTGACGCTGAAGCCGCTGGTGCTTACCAGCGCAAGTGAGGTGTCATCGGGAATCTTCCACGTGTATGCCCTGCGCAACATGGGGACAGGCGAGTACCTGCGCGACAAGCAGGATGCGACAATGCACTACGTGGCGGCGCAGAGCGGCAACCTTGCCGACTCGGTGACGCACGGCGTCATGGGCTGGTACTTCATGGATGCCGGCGCCGGCTATGTGTACATACGTAACTACCAGACGGGTGCTTACCTGTACTGCAACTACACCGCCGGAGCGCGTGAGCACAGCATACTGGTGAGTGCCGAGATGCCTGCGGGCAACAGCGGCAAGTTCCTCCTCGATGCTATCCGCAACGAGAACGGCATTGGTATGGCCATAAAGCCTTATGGAACCACGGGCCTGTCGGTGTATCCCTATTCGACCAACAGCGGCGACGCCGGAACCTACTTGGCAACAGCATCGGCCACGGCGCTGTGGCAACCTCAGATTGTACAGATGCTGCGCAGCATAAGCACCACGCCGGTGCAGCTGGCCGCCCAGCAGAACGTGGCCCTCGGCGCCATCACGCCCGACGGCGGCAGCGTGCCTTACGGCGGCGGCGACCTCTTCACGGTTACGCCGTCGGCGCTGACGGTGAACCCCGTGATCGAGCGTCCCTCGTACCGCGAGTACCGCCGCAACGACAACGTGGCGCGCTACTATTGGAGCAGCACCGAGCAGAGCGAGAACCTGTCGTTCCACAGCAACGCCCCCGAGGTGATAAGCGCCGAGGGCGGGTGGAGCGGCACCATGGTGCAGACGCAGGTGACGCGCTACCACTGGACGCTTGCCGACTACAACGGCACCAACGCGCTCGAAAACCTGTCGTTTGCCGCCCACACGGCCCGCGCCGACACCACGGCGGCCCGCCGCAACAACGGCAACGGCGAAATCACAGTGTACAACTATCACCAGAACGCCAACCTCACGACGCGCCGCCAGGCCACGCTGAGCGTGGAGGCCATATACGAGAACGTGGACGCGCTGGGCAACACCTTCACGTTCCGCAGCGCCACGTCGAGCACCACGGCGGGAGCCGTGCAGTCACTGTCGCTGATTGAGTACACCACCAACGCCCGCGACAGTATATACGCCTACTGCCTTGTGAACTTCAACAGAGGCGCGCTGAGCGACACCATCACCGGCACGCGCCGCAACGCCAACGCCACGACGGCCAACACGGTGACCGTGAGCGGCGGCCAGAATACCGCCGACAGGTACTGGTACCTGGTGCGCACGGCCGACAACGACGGGTCGGTGTATGTGGTCAACCTGCTCACGAAACGCTACCTGTACTGCACGGGTACGGCAGGCAACAACACCGTGACGACGCGCTACAGCGCCACGGCGCCCGCCGAGTCGAACTACAAGTTCACGATGAGCAACGTTACGGTCGACGGCATCGGCTACCTGCGCCTGTCGCCCAAGAATGCCGCGGGCTACTACGTGCGCAGCAACGACGCCAACAACAGCGGCAACATCAACATGACCAATGCAGGGTCGGGCGATGCGTACAACTACACGCTGTGGCGCAACTACAAAGAGCTGGTGTGTGTGATAGCACCGCAAGTGAGCAACGTTGAGTTGCTTACCGCTACCCTCGACGCTGCGGTCGACACCATGCTCACAACCACTGGCGAATACCGCTATGGAGCCAGCTGTGCCATAGTCCCTCCCCACTACATGCTTAATGGTTACAACTACTACTACACAGTGGCCAACGGAGTGTGGACGAGAGGAACGGGCCAGACCATAATAGCCACCACCGACCAGCCGTATGTGCCAGGCATAGCCCAAATTGAATGGAGCCTGCGTGCCGGAGCGCGCGACGGTGCTGTGGTGGCCGGCGGCAACTATATTGACAACGGCAACACCACCAACAAAGCATATATCAACTACAATACGCTGGCCACAGGCCACGGTATCGACACGCTTGAGGCACATTTCACATATGCGGGCTATCCCGATGCATCGGTCCAACAGTGGCTGATACACTACGGCGGCACGGCGGCGCCTACGTCGATAACGGTGACCCCCGAGGTGGTGGGCACCGAGACGCGCCTGCCGTACAGTCTGACCTACGAACTCGAGCCGTCGTATGCCTATGACAGCGTTGTGTGCACCACATCTGACAACACCGTGGCGCCTGTGAGCGGCTGGTCGCGCGGCGGCCGTATCAACCTCACGGCAGGCAACAGCCTGGGCATAGCCACCGTTACGCTGACTGCCTACGGCCGCGGCTTGTCGACGGGCGTGACGGCCACTGTGACTGTCAACACCTACACGGCCTGCGCCACGCCGTCGTACACCGACGGAGCCGCCTATTTCCACGGCGAGACGCTGAAGATAAGCAACGGCACCGAGAGCGGAGCCAACGTTGACACGATATACTACACCACCAACGGTACAGACCCGACGGTGGAGGGTTCGTCGAGCATCCTGTCGGGCGGCAGCATATCGGTGGCCGAATGTGAGGACGGCGCTATTGTCAAGGCGCTGGCCTGGCGCGACGGCCACGCCGAGTCGGACATAGCGCAGTACACCGTGAACCGCTACGACGCGCCCGAGGTTACCGACCACGTGTCGAAGAACCAGCTCGACGTCAAGAACGGCGAGCGTGCGGGCGACGGCACCTCGCATGTGCGCTACACTGTGAACGGCCTTGCGCCGCAGTACAGCACGCCCACCACGGTGACCGGTGCCTCGGCCGACACCGCAGTGAGCATCGCCGTGCTGGCGCGCGGTACCGCCGTGTCGCTGCGCACCTACGGCGACACCAAGTATCCGTCGGAGATGGTGAAGAGGAACATAATGCGCTACACCAAGCCGCATATCGACAACTACACGCCCTACAGCGACGCCCTGTCGACCAACCTTACGGGCCGTATCTACTCCAACGGCGGCTCGTGCATATACGTGAACTCCGACAAGTTCGAGGTTGACGGCGTCACGCTGAAGGACCCCAACCCGTGGGACCCCACAACCTACACTATCAAGGTCAGTACTGGAACTAACATAAGTCTGGCGGTGGGTCGCATCAAAGCCGTTGCCGCAGTGTGCAACACCGAGGGAGTGCGCGGCGAGGTGCTCTACACGTCGCGAGTGGCCGTCATCGACCAGAACTACACGCCCTATATCGCCTTTCAGTACACCGACGGTACCAACGAGCGCTTCCTGTCGCTGAACCACGAGACCCGCCAGATGGAGACCTCGACAGAGTTCGACCAGTACTGCCTGTGGAAACGAAATCTGAGCAGCTTCATATCGCAGACCTTCAACAGCACCACATATTATCTTGGTGTGAACAGCGACAACAGGTTGTTCATCACCACCGACACCAACGCGGCAACCCGCTTTGTTGACTGGGACAACAAGCTGTACCGCTTGACGAGAGACGGGCGCTTCGTGTCGCCCACGCAGGTGGTGCAGCTCGGCGGCAACGGAGTGTGGAGCACCACGATGGTTATCGACGGCGTGAACTCGCAGATAGCCTATCTGGTTAAGACCGATCAGAGAGACGAGAGCGAACACCGCGTGCTGAGAGACTTCTACATAGACTCTATAGCATCGGACAGCACCGGCAAGGCCTACGACGCCTACAGCCTGCATAAATACCGCACATGGCTGGCTATGGACCAGAGCGGCGAGCGCTACAGCCTGAGCGTGCAGCCACACGTAAGCTACAGAACCCATACGCTGCCCGCCTATACATATTATTATTTCGACGACCGCACAAGCACGAGCAACAACTTTGTGTACTACAGCTCGCACTCGTACAGAAGCGAGATGGACCTGCCGCACACGGAGCGTGACGAGAACAGCACGGCGAGCACCAACGTGACCTACCACTGGGTGCTTACGGGCAACGAGGCGGGAGCCTTTGCGTCGGTGTCGAGCACCACCAACAAGCAGATTGTGCAGCGCACCGCCACGGCCGTCGACAGGCCTAAGAGAGCCCGCCTTACGGTGTGGGCGCGCTACGACGACGGCGAGACGGCCATGAATGCCTACACCGACACGGTGACGCTTATAGCCGAGTCGCGTACCACGCTGCTTACCTCCAACACCGGCGACGGCTTCCTGAACGACCGCGTGTATGTGCTTGTCAGCTACGCCGACACGGCCTACCGAGTGAGTTTCTCGGACGGCAGCGCCAACGGCGTCGACAATCCCGCTGTGCTTTCGGTGCGCGCGGGCCACAACAGCCTGTGGCGTATGCGTGCTGTGCAGGACGGTGCAAACTACTATTACACCTTCAACAGCATCAACAGCGGCAACCCGCTGGTGTGGAACCACGACACGAGCAGCGTGCAGGACAACCCCGCAGTGTATGTGGGCCGTCCCGCTGTTGCCGCCGACAGCCAGTTTGTGCTGACGCCTTATGCCGATGCCGAGAACGGCGTGTACTTCACCCTCGAGCCGCGTCGTGTGGCCACCAACCATCCGTACCACTACCTCTCGCTGACGCCCTACGGCGCAGCCTTCAGCGAGAACAATTCGCTGCGTCTCATCAACTATCACCGAAGCAACAACCTCTACTACGTCAACCAGTGGGTCAACTCGTACTACGACAGCCCTGTGTCGGCCTTCGAGCTGTCGCGTCTGCAGCTGCGTACGCCCAAGATGCCCGAGCCTGGCATATACATGGACGAAAACGGCATAGTGTCGCTGGTCGACTCGGTGTCGATACTCAACAGTGTAGATGTTACTATATATTATAAGCTGTGCCGTCTTGGCGGCAGCTGGAGCGCCGACTGGCTCACATACTACGAGGCCGACAAGCCGCGTCTGGAGCTTGGCGACAAGATAAAGGCCTACAGTGTGGCGACCGGCAGCTACTCGTACTTCCTGCCGTCGGAGGTTACCGACGAGTTTACGGCCCTCAAGGTGTCGACACCTGTGATATACAGCAACGGCAACTTGATAGCCTTCGAGGCCACCACCACGACGACCGGCGAGCCCATAGAGGGCGCACGCTTCTACTACACCCTCGACGGAAGCACGGTGCCCACCAGCGACATCGGCCTGCGCTTCTCGGAGCCGTACGACACCCTCAGAGCCAACTACACGGTGAAGTGCGTGGCCTATGCCGACAACTACCTGAAGTCGGATGTGGCAACGCTGGGCTTCACGACGAAGCTGGAACTGGTCATGGATGTGACCGGCACATCGACTTACAATGTTACGCTGGGCGTTATCAACGGAAGCGTTACCCAGGGTACCCATTACAATATATATTATACAACCGACGGTACGACACCTACGACGTCGAGCACACTCTACAACGGCCAGTTCCAGCTGACAGGCTACGCCTTGGTGAAGGCCAGAGCCATAACAAGGAACCCCAGCGTGTGCAGCACCTCCGACGTGGTGACGCGCTTTGTGGGCAAGCAGCTATATGTGCTCAACTACAACGCCAATGGAGGCACCTCGAGCGACACCAACTTCATGTACGTGACCGACGGCGGCGACTTGAACAACGACAATGTGCCGCATTACACCTCGTTCGTGGTGGGACCCGCAACGGGCAATGTGGGCGGCGACCTGTTCTACAGCTATGTGAACGATGGCTACTTGGGGTGCCATGTCAGCGGTGTGCCTATTGCCGCCGTGACCTCGGCCGTCGAGGCCAGCCTCTGGATATACGAGCCCGCCACGCACCGCCTGCACACCGCGGCAGGCGACTATGTGGCCTTCGACGCCGCGCAGAGCAAATGGACGGTGTGCGAGCTGACCGACGGCAACCCGCCCGCCAACCACTACGTAAATGTGTGCTTCCCCGCCGACACGCAGACGCATCTCCAGGACACCATAGTGACGGTGACGCCCAACGAGCTGCACTTCTCGCTGATGCAGCCGGCACGGTGGACCGGTGCCGTGGAGGGATTGGGCATCAACCGTCCCGAATGGGATGTATATGACATGGACGGCAACTGGCTGTCAGTGAACAGCGGCGACACCATGAAAGTCTTCTCGTCGGTGATGGCCACCGTCGACTCGCTGATACGCCTGGAGCATGTCGACCTCTCGATACGTGACAATGTTGGCGGCAGCGAGCTGCAGTCGTGGCACCACCTGCCCGACCGCGACCGGTTCACCGCCCGAGAGTCGGAAGTGTCGACCGAGAAGCTGGTTACCATCGACGCCCACCGTCTTGGCGGCCATGTGGTGTGGACCTTCAACAGCACCACCAAGCGTCCAGAGACCAACGCGGCCGACCGCAGCGGAGCCTTCAACAGCTATATAAACTACGTTTTTGTCGGCGCTCCCGATTACGACACGCTGTGCCTGATACGTAACAACACCGCCACGAGCGGCCCCGACTTCTCTGGCCGCCTGTCGGTGGAGGCGACGGTACCCAGCGGCGGAGTGTCTTATAACTTCCCGCGTCAGACGGGCTACGTGTACGCCGAGACGCGCGACAACGGCAACTTGTCGATATCGTCGTCGCAGACCTACAAGCTTACGGCCATGAACGACAACACACGCTACCTTTCCATACTTGCAGGCAGCGAGGCCGACCACGAGTATGTAGGCGACGAGCCTATCATAGGTCTGCAGTCGCATTACAACCGCTATGCGCTGTGGCAGTTCCGTCAGGTGCGCAACAGTACCGACAACAGCCGCGTGTGGCACATCTACAACTACTTCCAGCCCGAGGATTCGGTGGTGTGGATAAACAACTGGTGCTGGGAGAAGGACACCTACGGCTCCATCTACCTGTACAACCCCGTTAGCAACGCCGCCTACGCATGGAAAGTGTCGCACCCCGACCCCATAGGAGGCGGCAACAGCACCAAGTGCGACTTTGCTATAAACCTCAATAAGGGCGGCTATGTAACCATATCGCCCTATAACAACAACGGCACCGAGACGTGGGCCAAGCGCAGTTCGCAGCGCCTGTCGCTCATAGAGAACAGCAACACCGCCACGAGCACGCGCTACAGCCACATAGGCTTGGCCTACACCTACTGGGGCAAGGGCCACTACAACCCGTCGAACGACACCACGACGTTCTACAAGTGCCGCTGGAAGCTGGCTCCCGCCACGCTGGTGGAGCCGTTGGTGAGCATGAACCCCTCGGGCGAGGTGACCTTCGAGCACGACTTCCTCACCGCCCCCGATGCAGAGCTGCGCAACGCCACCAAGATATTCTACACCCTCAACGGCGACACTCCCACCTCCACCGAGAGTGCCACCAATATGATATACGACCCCGCCAACAAGCCGGTGATGACCTATGGTCAGACGCTGAAGGCGGTGGCCTACATAAACTACCAAAGCACTGAGCAGACCTCGCCGGTGGTGACGTTCACCCCCGAGCGTTGCGTTGCGCCCACTATTGCCGAGGGCGAAGGCGGCACCTTCGTCATCAACCATACCGCCGGCGACAGTGTGAAATATAGCCTCAACAGCGCGGTAATAGCGTGGGACTGCGGAGCCCCCGACTGCAAGCTGTACGAGGACGGCCGTCAGATATCGATGGAAGACGGCGACATATACCGCATGGTGGCCTTCAAGCACAACTACTTCGAGTCTGAGATTGCCTCCTACTACCATGTGAACAAGCTTGAGCTGAACCTGGCCTATACGCCTTCGACCACCGACGGCGTTACGACCACGGCCCCCGAGGTGGCACTGACGGTGCCTGGCGCACTGCCTGGCTTCTACGCCATATACTGGACGGTAGACAACAGCGTTGACATGGCCCACCTCAACCAGGCGAGCCTGCCCGCCACAGTGCATGTGTACACGGGTCCGGTCAACGACACCTTGACGGTGCTGCCGCGCAACACCAGCACCATCTTCCGTGCCGTGGCCATGAGCACCGGCACCGTAACCTACTACGAGGCGAGCGATGTGGTGCAGCAGCCTGTGATGTGGGGCTTCGGCAGCGGCCAGACGCTGCAGTACGGCACGGGAACGCAGTCAGACCCGTACCAGATACATACGGCCGGCGACCTGATGATTGTGGCCGGCAACACGGCATTGCGCAGCGGCTATTTCAAGGTGATGGAGGACATCGACGCCACGGGCTGCTCGGTGCCTTCGATAGGAGGAGCGGACTTCAGCGGCAACTGGGACGGCAACTACAAGGTGATAAAAGGCCTGGTGAATCCCATGTTTGAGTCGACATACGATGCATGGGTGTACAACACTATGCTCGACGCCGCCAACATCAGCGCTACCGGCGACTACTGCGGAGCCATAGTGGGTCAGGCCAAAGGCGATACAAGAGTGTTCAACAGCGGTGTGATAGCGAAGAGCGGCGTGTCGCGCGTGTCGGGCACACGCTATGTGGGTGGCCTGGTGGGCTACCTGGCCGACGATTCGCGCGTGGTGAACTGCTACAACTACGCCTCGGTGAGTGCGTCGGCAGCCAACGGCTATGCCGGCGGCCTGGTGGGCTACCAGGTTACGGCGAGCGATGTGTCGAGCATTGGAGCCATAGTGTTCAACTGCATGAACTACGGCGATGTGTTGTCGGTCCAAACGGTTGCGCCCGTGGTGGGCGGCAATGCCACGAGCAACGTGGCCCCCAACGGCATAAACACTTATCTGTACTACGCGCACGAAGTGGAGCTGACGGGTACCACGATAGCCTACAACGCCGCCATCGACGTGGAGAAACGCTATATAGAGCGGTATCCCTTGTATCGCTACATACTCAATTCGAACCTCGAAAAGAGCGGCTACTTCATCAATTCGGTATTGAGCAGCCAAAACGTAGGCAAATGGGTGCTCGACAGAAATGTGGCGCCCTACCCCGTGGTGCTCTGCCCCATGGGTAGACGTACCACAGGCGAGTTCAACAAATACATTGTCAGCAACAGCGCGACCTACCCGTCGACCGAGGGCAACGCATACGAAGGCAAGCGACTGGGTATGCTGAACGTGACGATAAACCGCGGTGCATACGGTACGGGGGCGGCCTCGACGACGGTGGCAATACCCATCACCGACATCGACACGCCTAACTTCGACTACAACTACTACAAGATACAGCTGCCCTACTACCAGGAATACTTCGACTACAGCAACAGCGAGGCGAAGATAGTGACGGGCTGGAAGGTGACGAGCGTTACCAAGAACGGTTCGACGCTGACCTCGTTTGTGAGCGGCGACCTGCAGCACTACAACTATGCTGACCGCAGCAACCCCACCAAGGACATATATGATGCCACGAACAACAAGTACCGCGTGTTTGCGCAGGGCGGCTACTACAATGTGCCCGAAGGGGTGACGGCAATAACCATAGAGGCCTACTGGGCCAAAGCTATATACCTGCAGGACCAGTATTATGATGTGACATTCAATGCCAGTGATTACGGTGGTAGGACCAATGTTACCTTCTATGGCACCAGACCTACACAATATCACGGTCAAACGGTGAAGACCTCAATTGACGCCGCATTGAATGCACTGACCAACGAAAATACGGTTTACGACCAGGCCATTGTTTTGGTGGGCAATTGCCATTATAGGCACGAGCGCGGGAATAACGGTTGGTATAATAGTACGAGCAAGCCGTTCACTATAATGAGTGCTGACGACGATAAAGACCTCGAGCCCGACAACGTAATGGTACATCAGCACGAAGGTCGTAGAAACATCAATCCCGTGCGTTTTGACTTCATGGGAAATCCCGGCCTCAGTATGACCTCCATGCCGACGGGTTCAGCGACGCAGGCTATACACGGAATATGGCAGCCGAACGGCCATTTTGAGATTACCGAGACCTGTATAGCCCGCTACAGCCAGTTTGAATATTATTATAAAAATAACTCACAACCCATAATATTAAACGGCGGCATATTTGAAAACATGCTCTCCACAAAGAGTGACCCTGCAACTGCGCTGTCGTATATACAGATGGGAGGACATGTGTGGATGAGGCTGTTCACGCCAGGCTGCCACTCGGATGTGTCTAAAATGACAAAGCATTGCCCGATAATCGTTACGGGCGGCGAGTACGAGGAGTTCTACCTATCGGGAATGACAAACCCCAATGCTCCGGAAAATAACGAAGATCCTTATCTGTTTGCCAACGGTGGACGCTTTGGCACGTATGCCTCCGGCGGTATGGAGAAGATTCCAGCCAATGTGACTGTGGAGTGCGACCATATCATAGCCGACGAGTTCTATGGCGGCGGTATAAATGCAGCCAAACCAATTACGGGCAACATATCGGTGACGGTGAACAACTCGAAGATAGGCCTCTATGTGGGCGGTCCCAAATTCGGCGATATGTCCAGTGGCAAGACTGTTACCACCAACGCCACCAACACGGTGTTTGGCACCTATTTCGGCGCCGGCTACGGCGGTACGGCAATTTATAGAGACCGAGTCTGTCAAGACCCCGTTAACTCCCCGAATTATAATTGGTCTGTTTGCTTTACAGGAGACAGCCCGACGGTATCTTGGGGCGGTAGGAGCGGAGTTCTCAATTACAAAGTCAATAGAGGCAAGAAATTCAACAACGGTGTGTTGGTTGGCTACGACTGGGATTTGCTTCCAGGTTCAGGAGGTATTAGCAGCTTAAAGAGTGTTGCACGTTTGTACTACCATTATGCGACGCTGTCGCGTGCCAATACAAGGGGAGTCAGCAACACATTGGTCGGCTGCACGGTGAAAAACGACTTCTACGGAGCAGGCTATGTTGGAACAACTACGGGCGATGTTAACACGACGTTGACCGACTGCACGATAGAGGGCTCGGCCTACGGCGCTGGTTACTCGGCAAAGGTGCCAATGTGCGGTGTAGACGCCGTGCCTACGGTATACCCCTATTACACAGTCCAGACAAGTTACTACGATGTTCCGCCGGTGAACGACAAGACGTACTACACATGGAACACTGTGAGTGGTAGTATTCCTAACGGGACAGACTGCCTTGACAATACAGACTATTTAATAAAAACCACTGCATCGACATCAGGCCTCGGTACGGTGACGGGCAACGTGAGCCTTACCATTGACGGCAACAGCTACATAAACGGCGACGTGTACGGCGGCGGCGACGAGGCCAGCGTGAGCGGCAATACCACGGTGGTGATAAAAGACCTGACGTATGTGGACGGCGATGTGTTCGGCGCGGGTAACCTGGCCGTGGTTACGGGCAACACCTCGCTGACTGTGGGCAGTGCCGATGGTAGCGACAAACCCTACTTGTACGGAGATGTGTACGCCGGTGGCAACCAGGCTGATGTAGGCGCAGCAGCATCCAACAACAGTACTACTTCGGTTACCATCAACACGGGAGCCATGGGAAGTGTGTACGGCGGCGGCAACGAGGGATCGGTGTTCGGTTCGACTGTTGTTAACGTCAACGGTGGCTGGATAGGCTATGAGTACTCGGCCGAGGGCGACGTGAACCGCGAGAATCCCGTGAAGGTGCCTGTCGACTTCGGCGACACGAGGCTCACCGACGTGGTGTGCGGCGCAGGCTACGGTATAGGAACCACTGTTACCAAGACCACCACCGTAAACATAGGCAACGCCAGCTCGATGGCGGGCGATGTGCATATATTCGGCTCGGTGTACGGCGGCGGCGAGGAAGGCCAGGTGGGCGGCGGCTATATACGCCGTAACGTGAAGAGCGGCGAGAACGTGAGCAGCGGCTATTACACAATGGACCCCGCCGACTCGTTAATCAAGAGCATGACGGGCGTTGCCACGGCACCCTGCGACACCTTCTATTACAAGAAGTACGACCCCAGCACCTATGGTGCAGGCTGGGACAACATAACCAGCCGCGTGACGGTGAAGAGCGACGGCACCAACAAGGTGTTTGTCGAGGGAGCCGTCTTCGGTGCAGGCCGTGGCTTCTACAGCGAATACGAGGAGCATAAAGGCAAGTACAGCACATACGCCAATCACTCGCCCGAGAAGGAGATACGAGGCACCATATACGGCAACACCATTGCCGAAGTGGGTACAGTGGGACAGGACACCTCGATGATTACCATCAAGACCATGAACTACTACACCACGTGGGAGGAGGCGAAGAGCTACGGCCTCGTGGGCAGCAGCGCCCTGTCGGGAGCTGTGTTCTGGGAGCAGAGCCTCTTTGTGAAGGATGCCGACTACGGCGCCATTGTGGAGCTTACGCCCGGTATACTGGGCAACAAGATAAACGCCGAGGGTAGAGACGGCAGCAAGGTGCTGAACTTCGACCCCGGCCGACTCGACGTGGTGAAGAATGTGCAGTATTACCTCAACACAGGCCGAGTGTCGGTAGCCGGCGGCGGCGAGGAAGGTGCAGTGGTGGGTAACTACAACGGCACCTACAGCAGCAGCGGCAAGGGCGGCAACAGCACGGTGATAGTGCACTCGGGCACCCTTGGCGATGTGCAGTACCACACGCGCAGCGGCGAGAACTTCGGCGAGGTGAACGGCTGCGTGTACGGCGCAGGTATCAGTGCCGACATCGACGGCGTGAGCCGTATTATATTCGACGGACCCACCATACATTGCAGGGGCGACGTGTACGCCGGCGGCTGTATGGGAGCAGTGCACGCTTACAAGCGTGCTTCGGCAGGTACGGCCGTGACGGCCACCCAGGTTACCTTCGAGCAGGGCTGGGCGCGCAACGTGCATGCAGGCTCCAACCT
Organism: Bacteroidales bacterium; assembly: GCA_017962615.1. Classification (GTDB taxonomy): domain Bacteria; phylum Bacteroidota; class Bacteroidia; order Bacteroidales; family P3; genus Colimorpha. The sequence goes on from JAGCUZ010000067.1 coordinate 30,396, forward strand.
GGCTCCCACACCTGCGGGCAACAACGCAGTGCTTACCATAGGCAAGGCCGAATGGAGCGACGACGGCTACCGCGAGTCGGAGTGGAACAACACCCTGGTGTCGGAGTCGTGCTACGGCGGCAACGGTTTCAGCGGCAGCGACGCCGTGACCTATGTAGACATGTACAGCGGCAAGGTGGGCTACGTGCTCTCGGGCTATGACATCAACCTTGTGGGCGACGCGGTGAACAAGAACCACCGTCATGCCGACAACGGAGTGGTGGCAGCCCCGTTCGACGTGCCGAAGAATGTGGTTGTGTCCAACCATCAGGGAGAACTTCTGTACGAAGGCGCCTTGTACGGAGCCGGTTTCGGTCCCCAGGCCCACGTGCGTAGCAGCAACGTGACGCTGCACGGCGGCTCTGTGCGTAACGGTGTGTACGGTGCCGGTGAGATGGGAGCCGTGATTGCCATGACCGGCGACGGAGAGCCTCTGGGCTCGTACCGCCACACCAAAGTGGAGAGCGACGGCACGGTGAAGAACGTGTGGACACCCTACTATGCAGGAGCCACAGCCAACGTGGAGATGCGCGGCGGCATAGCAGCAATGGTGTGCGGCGGCGGCCGTGGATACAGTAACTTCCTGCAGGTGGAAGGCGACCTGCCCGGCGCGGTGTGCGGCAACACCAACGTGACCATATCGGGCGGCACCGTCGACACCATAAAATATGACTACGACCTCGGCGGCGGCTCGGTCTTCGGCGGTGGCTTGGAGGGCGTTGTTACAGGCAACACCACCGTGACGATAAGCGGCGGCCACGTGAAAGGCCGTGTGTACGGCGGTGGCCGCGGTTTCCGCGGAGCCATAGAAGGTAAATATTATGACTCGTCGGAGAACATCAAGGACCGCGCTGCGGTGAATGCCGGCGCAGTGCTCGGCAACACATCGGTGAGCCTGGCGCGCGACTGCGAAGCCATAGTCGAGAAGGGCGTGTACGGTGGCGGCGAAGGCTGCAACTACATCACCCCGACGGCCAGCGGCCAGCGCAAGGACACCGTGGGCGTGGTGTACGGCAACGCCACGGTCGACATTGCCGGCGGCGTGATTGGCCTGGGTCTGAACTATGCCGGAGTGAGCGAGAACGGCTCGTATGCCGGTGGACGTATAGCCCCGGTGTACGGCTATGCCGACATGCTTGTGCATGGCACTGCCGAGGTGGCCTCGGTGTTTGGCGGCAACGACATCAGCGGTTTCGTCGGCGGACGCGGACGCTCCAACACGGTGTCGCTGTACCGCTCGGAGGTTGACGGCTCCTCGCCGCTCCTCTCGCGCGACAGCACCGCCACCTACGTCAAGATATACGAGACACCGCGTGTGGGTCACGTGTACGGCGGCGGCAACGGCGACTACACCTACTACGACGACCAGGCGTATGCAGCACTGGCACTTACCAAACCACACCAGAAATCGACCTACATCGATATAAAGATTGACAGGACACTGCGCGAGAACCATGCCAACGCAGGCCGCCCGATCAGCGGCTACGTGATGCAGGCCTTCGGCGGCGGCAACGCGGCCACCGTCGACACGGCGAGAGTGCATGTGTACGGACTGGGTCTTGTCGACACCCTGTTTGGCGGCGGCAACAGCGCCACGGTGACCAGGATGGCCCGCATACTGCTTAACGCCAACCCAGTGCGTACAGGCTCGGGCAGCACCCAGAACACCGACAACATCAACAACGTGAACACCCTCTTCGGCGGCAACAACGCTGCAGCCATGAGCATCATGCCCGCCATCGACCTGAACAGCGGTATCGTTGACAAGCTGTATGCCGGCGGCAACGCGGGAGCCATGCTTGCCCGCCAGACCGTCACCGACCTGTTCGGCCGCAGCCTTGGCAACGTGAGTACCTACCTGCTGGTGAACAGCGACTCGCTGACGGTGCGCACCGCCCTTTACGCAGGCTGCAACTGCGCCCGCGTGGCCGGAGGTACCTTCGTCGACGTGCGCAAGACCACCACACAGGCGGCGGCAGGCCGCACGGTGTACGGCATCGGCAGCCTCTTCGGCAGCAACGACATCAGCGACACCGTGAAAGAGGCACGTATCGACATGACCGGCGGTTATGTGCATAACCTCTTCGGCGGCGGCAACGGCCAGTACAACTACACCCGTCAGGGTAACTTCTACGTGGTGACCCCCTACGGCGTGCCCTACAACGGCGTGAACGCCTTTGTGGACCGCAGCCCCGGCCGTCCCTATGTGGCGACCACGCACGTGAACGTGATGGGCGGCACTATCGACAACAACATCTACGGCGGCGGCTATGCCGGAGACTGCGGCAACACCTACCTGTTTGTCAACGACACGGTGACATACAACGGCCATCAGGTGAGCGCCACGGGTACGGCGCGTGTTAGCGGCAAGATATTCGGCGGCGGCTATGGCGACGAGACGATGATTGGCAACAAGGCCTACAGCAATGCCCACGTGGGCAACGTGACGGGCACCGCCACCACCGACCTGTACCACCTGCACGAGCTTGGCGAGGCTTACGCCTACGGCGGCGGCAACGCCGGTGACGTGAACAACACATGCTTCACCGTGCACCCGTCGTGGAACCACTCCTTCGTGAACATCTACGGCGGCTGCAGAGCTTCGCACGTGAAGGGCACCGCCAATACCTATATCAACGCCACCGACACCACCATGGATGTAGCACAGGCGCTGTACGGAGGCAACGACTTCGGCGGCACTGTGGCTAACAGCAACCTCGTGGTGCGCGGCGGACGCTACACCAACATCTACGGCGCAGGCAACGGCGACTACAACTATTACGCCGACCCGGCGATAACAGCCCTGCCCGGCGGCACACAAATAGACACCGTGCCGGTGAGCCAGCGTGTACGCACCACCATCTACAATGCACATGTGATACGTAACGCCTACGGCGGAAGTAACATGGGCTATGTGATGACAGACTCGGCGTACCACAGCAACGTGGCCGACTATGCCCGCATTGAGCTCAACGTACACGGCGGTATGTTCGAGCGCAGCATCTTCACCGGTTCGCACGGTAAGGCAGGCGGCAACCAGTTGGCCTACGCCTTGAAGCAGTTCAACATGGACGGCGGCAAGGTGCTGATATCAGTCTACGGCGGTTCGGAGAACGTCAACGATGGATACCCGGCCGAGTGCCATTCGCCCTCGAACACCACACGCCGTCCCAGCTCGGTGCTCAACTTCACCGGCGGCGAGATAACCAACAACGTTTACGGCGGCGGATATCTGGGACGTATATACGGCTCGGTGTATATCAACGTGGGCGCCCAGGCAGTGAACGACTGCCCGGTGTGGACCACCCGCTACGAGACCTCGCCGATGATGGGCAGCAGGGAGTACACCGGCAGCGGTACCGGCTATGACGTATACAAACCCACCTTCGTGACCACCGACGAGGCCGACACAGCCTCTAACCTCAAAGCCAACGACCTGTACCTGCGTCAGTCGATATACAACGGTTCCGACTGGGGTACCGGATCGGGCGAGTATGTGTTCAACCACGTGGGCTTCTATGGCGGCGTGAGCAACATACTCATTGACGGTACGGGCTACAACACCTCGTTCTCGGACGAAGGCTCGTCGCTGCCTGCTATGGACATCTATTACTCGATTATCGGTTCGGGTACCTCATGCGAGGGCGGCGACATAAGCCGTAAGATTATCATGCGCAACTACGGCGAGTACACCTGTAATGGCAACGAACCTGCCTTCTCTAAGGAGATATTCAGCGTGCAGCGTGCCGACTCGGTGATCTTCGACAACGTCAACGTGGCAATACATGGAGAGCAAGATGCCTACACGGCATTCCTCTCGCCCAAGTACAGCATGTGCCGTGTGGACACCGTGATATTCCACGACGAGAACATTGTAGCACTGAAGGCCCCGGCGGTGTTTGTAGGCAACATGCGCTTCGAACATGCTGACGGCTCTCTGGTGAACCGAAGCGAGGATATGTCGACGATGTACGGCTACTCTATAAATCCCGACGCTCCTCAATACGCGGGAAGCGCCTTCACGGCGGCCCGTGCCGCTGCCGAGGCCCGCTTCCCGAGCGGCATGGCCAACAGGCAGGACAGCATTAACCGCTACATGGATACGGTGTCGCTGCTTGAAAACGTATGCGATTCCATACCCATCTGTGTGAAGATGCGCAGCGACATGCCCTTCACGAAACTCTACGTGGTTGACGGTGTGTATGTCGACATACTCGGCTTCACCGACAACGGCGGCACCGGCGAGAACGCCAACGACGCCTACGGCAGCATCGACGGCTACTGCTTCCTCTATTCTGCCCCCGGTACCGAGGCCTATATCTCGGCGCGCCACAAGACTCCGCAGGATAACGCCACCGACGGCGGCTTCTTCTCGTCGTGCGACCGCGAGAATAAAGTGGAGTGCAGCTTCAACACCTCGTGCATCGAGCTTGGGTTCGACAACTACCCAACCGCTGGCTACCGTACATGGGTGCTGGGCTCGGGCGAGAAGTCGCGCAAGCGCCAGGTGACCATCGTGGCGCACTCGGATGTGCGCAACCTGCCCGGCAGCAACATGAGGATTGATATTCCGTATAAGAAGACCGACCTGACCGACTCGACCGAATCGCTGCACTTGGCCTTGGCTCATGCCAATCTTATGCTCCCCCCAATCCCCGTGGGTCACTACTTCACCATCGACGCCATGTATGTGGACCAGGCCAACGACGGCCAGATGCGTCTGCTTAAGGCTGCAGTAGGTGAGGATGGCAACCGTGCGGTATGGAAATATATGAACGACGCCGTTCCCACGCCCGGCAGTGGTATTCCGGTCGACGGCCGCGACATATCAGCAGATCCCGACTATACCTTCGGCCTTATCTTCATGACCAAGAACCGCTTCGGTTCACCCTCGGTGGACTGCTACCCCGAAGGCGACGGCATGCGGTGCTATGACCACTCGCTGGTATCGGGTAACTTGAACTATGAAGAGATTGCAGGCTTCAAGTCGCCTGCCATTGTAGCCGGCGGTCAGATAGGTCTGCCTCAGTTGGAATTCCTCCTTACCTACGACACCAACTTCACCACCACTATCTCGCGCGACGTGGTGTTCCTCATGGTTGAACGCGATCAGGAGGGTGTGCGTGTTGCTCCCCTCGAGGTTTCGGTTACCATTAACACCGTTATCAAGGACTTCAAGGACAAAGATGTCTCCGTGCTCGGAATGTTTAACGACGGTATAACCGACATCTATATGCGCAAGGTAATTATGCCCGCATCTCTCAATCGCCGCGAGCTCTACCTTGACACCATAGAATGGGAACCGTACAAGGCTGACCAGCACACGCCTGATGTTTTCCACCTGACCAACGTGAGCCGCATGGCCGGCACACTCGACAGCACACGCTTTGCCGTGACGGTGGAACCCGCAGAGGATGTGATGATAGACACTCTGGCGAGTATGGGATGGAACACTGTGTTTATACCCTATATCGACGTGTTCGACTACTGCCGCCCGCCGGCGGCCGATACGCTGTACAAATACCAGGCCGACCTGGTGGCAGGTAATTCGCGTGGCGCTTATATGGGCATTCTCGACGGCCGTGCAACGGCGGCACTCGACGTCACCCTGCACTTCAACGGCAACCTGTTGTACCCGGTCAAGGACACTATAGGTGTCATAAGACTGAAGTTCTCTTATGCGGAAGGTAGCAGGGACGGTACGTTCAATGTCAACATCTACGTGAAGACCCGCGACAAAGGCGACACCATATACCTTGCTTCGGCCGACCGGGTGGTCCGCGACGGCATAACGCTGTATCCCTACAACAGGCAGAACGGTATATACGACGGCGGTATGCACTTGAACTACAACGAAGCAAACGGCAAGACGCCTACAAGATATCTGCAGAACTTCGACGACGCTCTGAGCCCGCTGGTATACATAGAAGGCGACGTGTTTGCAATCATCGACACCCTGAAGTTCCAGAGCGACCGCAACATCGTGCTGAGAGGTCAGGACTACAGCATCATGCAGGTAATACGCTATTCAGGCAGCCATTATACCTTCCCTGGCGAGGCGTGTGCTTACAGGGGTCCGATGGTGATGATAGAGGGCGACGGCAAACTAACCACCTACAATATGCGCTTCGATGGCTCTGGTGTTTCGAGAATCAAGCCAGTATACACTACAAGACAGGCCTATCCGGATTCGTTGTGCAACATATTTACCAATGCGCAAGGTGCAACACGCTACTCGTACAAGCCTGACAAGAGGGTGAAAGACACGACGTTCTCGAACGGTCCGGTGTTCCTCGTGCGCAACGGCGGTACGCTGACGCTCAACAACAAGACGTCGGTGTTGCACAACTTCAACATGGCCACCGGCTTAGGCCGCGACACCCTGCAGGGTGCGGCAATACGCGTCGTTGGCGGTCACCGCAAGCCTACGGTAACCCTCAGCAACCAGGTTTTGATTGCCGAGAACGTGGTGAGCGACGCGGCGGCTCTCACCAACCACAAGCCCTCGGGTGCGGTGCACCTGCAACGCGCCAGTCTGCAGCTCGGCTCGTCGTCGGCAACATCGTGCGTCACCATCACCGACAACTTCTACTCGAACGGCGATAGCAAGTTCTGGAAGGTGAGTCCGACGGATGACAACAAGTACCTGTTCGACACGACCAATATATGGCGGTCGCGCAGCAACGTATACCTGACGCGTACGCCGGGAAGCCCCGACGCTGTAATCAACGACGACATAAGCGATGCGGTGAGCTTCCGCTACGACATCAAGAGCCGTACGCGCATAGGCGTCAACAAATGGTTCCCGGGTCCCACTACCCGCGACACCATACAGGTGGCCCGCGTCAGCGTGTCGAAGCAGCTCTATGCCAAGCACGCCTACGAGAACGGGAACTTCATCAACGACTCGGCGGCCTACACGGGCGATGTGTTCTACCACTCCACCATCGGTCCATATGTGCTATACCTGCACCGTTGCGCTTCGTTCAAAAAGCAGAAGCTCGGCGACCTGCTTGCCGACCTGCCCAACGGCACACGCCTGCTGCAGGATTCGGTGATGGAGTACCGCACCGGTATCAACAGCTCGTGCCCCAACGGCACCGACAGGATGATATACCACGTAACGGGCGGCTTCTACCCCTACACCTACACATGGTCGATAGAGGATGGCAGCGGTAACGACGTAACGACGCTACGCACCAAGAAGACCCCGTACACCAACGACCAGGTGAAGAAAGCACTGTCGGAGAACAATCCGGAGCCGATGCTGCTGTCGAACAGCGACACGGCGGTGCTGTCGGATATGAAACTGTCGCTCGGCGGCCGTACGGGCTCGTTCTACTATCATGTGTCGGCAAAGGATTTGGCAGGCTGCCGGCTCGACAAGTGGTTTAATGTCAACGTGCTCAAATCGACGACCGACATGGTTACTGTCGACGGACACGACTATGCCGCACCGGGACTGTATTACCGCTCCAACAACAGCGACTACATCTGCACCGACACGAACAACCACGGCTCCACGACAAGCGGTGGCATCAAGCTGCTGCGCACCTTCAAGGCCCTCTCCTTCGAGGTCGTGGCGGCACCGGCGGGCTACGGCTCGGTATCGGCCAATATAGCCGGCGAGAGTGTCAACGTGGCACCGGGCAACGACTTCCCGCACTGCGAGGGTGAGCAGATCAACCTCGTGGCCACTCCGACCGATTCGCGCTACAGCTTCCTTATGTGGGACTACGACCCGCAGGACAACGTGTCGTCGGTGTTCACCATGCCGCGCTCCAACACCCAGCTCACAGCCTACTTCGGCTGCCGCGGCTACTGGAAGGATCAGGTCCACACCAACCCCGGCAGTTCGCACTACCGTACCGACTACAACGGCAACGTACATATCTATTCGGCCAACGGTCTTGCCTGGCTCATAAGTACCGTGAACGGCTTGAACGGACAGCCTGCACACTCGTTCTTCTTCGACACTGTGTATATCCACGACGCTTCGCACGGCGGCGTAGACAACTACGACATGAAGACATACCGCTGGACGCCCGTGGGTACCCAGCGCCACCCCTTCAAGGGTACTATGGTGGCCGACGACAACGTGGTAATCTCCGGTGTCACCATCAACGAGCCGCAGCACGATTATGTAGGCTTCTTCGCCTGCGCCGACAGTGCTCGCATCCACAACGTGAACCTGAGGACTGTGATGGCCATAGGCTCGCAGTATGTGGGTGGTCTGGCAGCCAACGTGACGCACTCCAGCATCAAGGGCTGCAAGCTTACGGGCGAGAACAGTGAGTCGCCAATCATCTCGACAGGCTACATGTCGGGAGGTCTGGTGGCCAACGCCGACAACGTGAAGTTCGACAACCTCGACGTGTCGTGCAAGTTCATCGGCACCGCTATCTACAGCGGCGGCGTGGTGGGCTATGGCAACAACTCGCGAGTGGACAACGCTGCGGTGTGGGATGTCAACCGAATGGCGGCACTCTACCACGGCGGCGCAGCTGGCCGCATGGTGGGTGTGCAGACAACGACCGACACCATCTATACCGACACCACGGCTTTCGACTCTACAACGGTCGACACCACCGGCAATGGCACCGGCGGCAACACTCACAATGCAGCCAAGAGCTTGTCGGGTTCGAAACGCATAATACAACACTACAGCTCGGGCCTGAACAACGTGTACGTGCACGTACAGAGCGAAGGCAAGGGCCAGCGTGTCGGCGGTCTCATAGGCTATGCCACTGGCGCCGAGATGCAGAACAACTATGTGTATGGCGAGGCGCAAGGCTCAGTGTCGTCAGGAGCCTTGGGTGCCATGATAGCACGCAATGTGACGGTCGACAACTGCTTCTATCAGGAAAGCACGGCACGGCAGGCTATGGGCATGTCGCTCTCGACGGGTACTACAACCAACGTGTCCGACTTCTCGGGCTCTGGTAACCAAGTGCGTGTGAGAGACGCCGTGGGCGGCGTCGACAACCTTACCCGCGTGCTCAACAACTGGGTGCGCCGTCAGCCGTCGGGCAGCTACAACACGTGGCGGTCAGACCTGCAGGGTGTCAACAACGGCTACCCGCTCTTCGGCATACCCGACATAGTGCCGGTGTACGACACCATCTACGACGTGGCTTGCGACGTGTATCACTGGAACGGCAACGACTACATGCTCAGCGGCGTGTATGAACGCCACAGCACCGACTCGGCCAACTTCGTCGACAGCATCGTGCTGCTCAACCTGTCGGTGTACAACAGCACCACCGAGCAGGTAGCCGACAGCGTGGCGCTGGGCGAGGACTACAGTGGCTACGGCTTCTTCCTCACCGCCGATGAGCTGCGTGCGCTGCGGTCGGTAATCGACACCAACAGCGACGGCACCGCAGTGCTGCATATAGCCGACAGCCTGCTCACCACGCACGGCTGCGACAGCATCGTGCTGCTCGACCTCACACTCTTTGTCAAGGGTGGCGGCGGCAGTGACGCCATGGAGCCTGTGAAGGCGTTCCCCGTCAGTGTCTATCCCAACCCCACCAACGGACGTGTCACCATAGAGGCCGACGCCCTGCTGCGTGTTGAGATATACGACAACGTAAGTCGTCGTGTTGCCACGGTAACGGCGGGCGAAGGGAACGGCCACAGCGTGCAGTACAACCTCGAAGCACTGCCTTCGGGCGCCTACTTCCTGCGCATCGTAACCACCAACGGCACAGCTATCAAGAAACTAATCAAGAGATAATACTTTAGTTTTAAGTTATTAGTTCTAAGTTTTAAGTGGCTGGCGCAATATCTATCGCATCTATCACATCTATCGTATCTATCCTATCAACATTAAACATATCAACATATTCAGTATGAAGAGAAAATACACGACCCCGTCTATCGAAATCCGCAGCTACGCTGTGGAGGCGGGCTTTGCGGTAACACTGCTTCTCGAATCGGACAACCGTCTGGAATGGGCTGGCGACCACGAGACCATGCGCAGCCAGGAGGAGCTCTCCGAATTGACCGACAACACCGGCGAGTACTCGGCGGGCTATTGGGAATAGTGGAACTAGGCAAACATAGGATTGCCTAGGATACCCTGGGATTGCCTATGTGGGGCAACGTATAAACGTATCAACATTAAACATATCAACATCAATGCATAAATATTGGTTTAAGTATATACCCTTCCTGCTTCTGCTTTTGGCCGTAGGATGCCGTAAAAAGGATTCGGTGATTACTTTCACGGCGACGATGGAAGAGCCGCGGGGCGACGATAAAACATACCTTGTCGACGAGAGGATTGTGTATTGGAAGTCGGGCGACCGCATATCGACATTCTCCGACCTGGACAACAACTCGACGGGTACACCCAATGCGGTGGGCACTCTTGAGCAGAATCACTACACGGATCATGCCAACGGCTTGTTCCGTGCCGCTTTGGCACACGCGGAGCCTGCCGAAGTGCTGGCGCTGTACCCATACAATGAGGATAATCAGTCTCAGTATTCGTCGGAGTTCAGCAACATCATAATCAACATCCCCAAGACTCAGGAATACGAGTCGGACGAGACCTTTGCCAACGACTGCTTCCCCATGGTGGCATGGGCCGAGGTGGGCAGCCCGTTCTACCTCAACTTCCATGCTCTTGCTGGACTGGTGCGCCTGCAGCTGTTCTCGACTACGACAACGAAGAATATATCGAGCATCGTGTTCGAAGAGCAATCGGGTGCTGGTAGCAGCCGCAAACCTATTTGCCAGCAGTTTTACGTGAAAGGCTATAGTGCCGCCGAACCGTATCTGACTTATCTCGCGGGTCCTGACGATGATAATAGTAAGGTTACAATCAACTGCTCGGGCGGTGGTAAACGTATATCGTCGGGCGCGGATGGCATTGCCACGTTCTACCTCTCGTTGCCTTACGTGCCTTCGGGTGGCAACGACTACACCACCTACAGGTTGACCATGACGGTGCTCACAACCGACAGCAAGCAGTGCAAGAAGACTTTCAACGTTACCATAAAGCGCAACACCATAACGAAGGTCCCGGCCCTGAACATTACCGAATGGGCAGCGGTGGGCGGCGGCAACGGCACCGCCTCGGCCGAGCTGGTGGGCAACGGCACCACGACGAAGCCTTTCCAGATATACACCGATGCCGACATGCGTGTGGTGCGCAACGCCTACAACGGCGGCGGTACCATCAACGGTATGCCGCTGAGGGATGGCATGGTGTTCCAGGTGATGCGGTCGGACATCCGTCTCACCACCTCGAACTGGACTGAGGGTATTCAGGACTTCACCGGCGTGCTTACCTACAGGGCCAACGACCCCGACGTGCCGGGCATCACCAACGACAGCTACAGCCCTATCTTTGAGTCGATAGCTCCCGAAGGTCAGGTTGAAGGTCTCACGGTGAAGGCCACGATATCGCGCTCGGTAACCGAGCCGCTCTACTTCTCGCCGTTCTGCTACGACAACAAGGGCACCATCAACAAATGCAAGTTGGCCAGCACGGCTACGGTGTCGTTCACCTCGACGGTGTCGGAGGTCGAGAGTGCCGGCGTTGGCGGCCTTTGCGTGAATAACTACGGCACGATAGAGGCCTCGTCGTCAGGGGCGCGTCTGTCGGCCGTGAACCATATCTGTGCAGGTATCTGCCTCTTCAACCATGCCACGGTGACGTCGAGTTACATCACCTCGCCGGGTACGCTGACGGGCACGAGGGTGGCTGGCATAGTGTACGAAAACGAGGGCGATGTGTCCGACTCGTACTTTGCCACCAATGTCGACCACTCCACGGCCGATGTGGGCTGCATAGTCTACCGCAACCGCGATGGCCGTGTCAGCAACTGCATGGTGATGAGCTCTGGTATTGTGAACACGTCGGGCACCTACGGCGGCATTGTGCATACCTGCACTGGGGGCGAGATTAACTATTGCCGCAACATATCCGACCTGGTGAATGTAGGCGGTTCGGCTGGCAACCCGTCGTACGGCGGCATCGTGTGCAGCATGGAGAACGGAAGGGTGATTAACAGCTTCTGCGACATCCCCGGTACCAGCGTTAACGTGACCAACGGCTACGCCGGAGGTGTGATTGGGTCTATCACCGGCGGTGAAGTCCGCAACTGTTTTGCCCGCTACCTTTTGGGTGGTGGTGCCGATGTGGGCTCGTTCGTGGGTAATGCCGATGCTGGCGATATAGCCAACTGCTACGGCTGGAGCGACGATGGAACCACCGATTTCCAAGGAATTATGGGAGGCACTTCCTACGACAATGTGTTCAATTACAACGTTGGCACCGATGTCACCGCCTCGTTTGTGGATGCCGGCTCCATATGCCCGTTGTCGCATACTGTCAACGACTGCGACGACCTCTTGACCGTTCTTAACAAATGGGTCAATAACAACGGCGGCGACTATATGAGCTGGATAGAGGCCGGCGGCGGCAGTCCCCAACCTCTCATCGACGGCGCTATCTACGCCAAGAAAGGCATACGGTACTAAACAGCGGCTTATCCCGCTGTCGCGACCGGATGGGAGCAACGCCCCTCTATTGAGGAAGCACGCGTGACTATTCCCGTATAACTACCGGCTCCTTGTCAGGTAGAAGTTTTACGATGCGTGAACTGCGCCCGCAGCCTGCAAAGGATTTCAATGCGGGCACGTCGTAGTCGACCATGGTCCGGAGTGCAGTGTCTATATCTTCGTGACTTTGTGGTGACGGCGAACCTGAGAAATTGGCCGAGGTGCTTACTATAGGTCCACCAACGGCTTGCAGCAACTGTTCGCAGAACGCGTGGCGAGGATAGCGCACGCCTATGCTCCCGTCCTCGGCAACGAGGTTCTTGGCAACGGGCCACGGCAGCCAGTCGGCTGGCACTATATAAGTGGTGGGCCTGTCATCGCGGGGCAGCAATACCGATGTTCTTTCATGGTTTCGCGCTTGCCATTCAGCGGCAGCGTCCCATAGAGCAAGCACCAGCATGCTCTTGCTGTGGTCGCGCCCTTTCACCGCGTATATCCGTTCCACGGCAGCGCTATTGCCTGCATCGCAGCCGATGCCCCATATAGTGTCTGTCGGGTACAGCACAATGCCCCCTTTGCGCATCGTGGCGGCAGCGTGCTCTATGTATTCTTTCCCCTGCATGGTCATGATTATATAACTATAAACGGGCTTCTTTATTGTGGTATGGGCTATGTGCTGAGTGTAAAAACGTCTTTTGTTGCAACTTTTTTTGTACGTATCAAAAAATAGTCGTACCTTTGCAACCGCAATTGTGGGTATGAAGTAGTGCTGATTTTGCTGTCAATCTGCTCATACACACAGATATTGGAAAGGTGCTCGAGTGGTTGAAGAGGCCCGCCTGGAAAGCGAGTAAGCGTTAAAAGCGCTTCAAGGGTTCGAATCCCTTCCTTTCCGCTGAATGCAAAAAGGGGAGAAGTCTGCATGTGCGACTCCTCCCTTTTCTTTTGTCCTTTGTTGCCTTATGATTAGTGCTTTTCGTAGAAGGTCGGTGCCTTTATGATACAGTCTACGGCTATGCCTCTGCGTTTGGCTATGGCTGTCAGCAGCTCGCCGAAGGCGTCGGCCACGCTCCCCACCAGCCGCAGCCTGTCGCTCATGGGCAGTTGCATAGTCCGCGCCTGTCGCTCTAATGGTATGACCTGATGGTCGAAGTAGGCCTCGAAGCATCGTTCCAGCAGCTCCTTCATGTAAGGCTCGTCTTTGTGCAAGGCCGCGAAAGGTGCCAGCGAAGCCAGCCATCGGTTGGCTCCTCCTGTGCGATACAGGTGCTCTATAACCGTCGGATAGTCCAGCTTATAGCTCTCTACGAACTCCTCTCTCAGCTCCTTGGGCATCCTCTGTTCCATGGCCTCTTTGAGCAGCATGCGTCCTATGTGGTTACCGCTGCCTTCGTCGCCAAGTATGTAGCCCAGCGACAGCCCTTTCAGTTTGATGCCACGGCCGTCGTAGTAGCAGACGTTCGAGCCAGTGCCCAATATGCCCGTCATGCCGACCTCGTTGCCGTAGCAGGCGCGGCAGGCTCCCAGCAGGTCCGACCCCACCGTAACTTTTGCCTTGGTAAAGGCCTGTCGCAGCAGTCGTTCCACGCGTCGGCAGCTCTCCTCGGTGCCGCATCCGGCACCGTAGAAGCGTACCTCGTCGGGCTCGCAGGGGGCTATGGCCTTGGCCACTTCGGCGAAAGCCGCCGTCATGGCATCGTCGTCGGTGGTCAGCGGGTTAAGTCCTTGGGTGTCAACCCTGCGGTTGTCTATGTACCATGCAGTCTTGGTCGACCCGCTGTCGGCTGTGAGTGTCATGAGATGTCGTTAGATGATGCCTATTATCTTGTTGATGTCGTCGATGTTGTGCCTGTCGCAGTACTCTTCGAGTCCATCCACTATCTTCATGGTCACGGCGGGGTCTATGAAGTTGGCCGTGCCAACCTCCACGGCGCGAGCGCCGGCCATGAGGAACTCCAGAGCGTCGTTGGCGTTGCTGATGCCGCCAAGGCCCACGACGGGTATCTTCACCGCCTTTGCCACCTGCCACACGCAGCGTACCGCCACAGGCTTCACGCATGGGCCGCTGAGGCCGCCCGTCACCGTGCTAAGCATCGGTTTGCGGTGTTCCACGTCCACCGCCATGCCCAGCAGGGTGTTGATGAGCGACACGCTGTCGGCTCCGGCATCCTCTACAGCCTTGGCTATGTCAACTATGCTGGTCACGTTAGGCGTCAGCTTCACAATCAGAGTCTTGCCGTACACGTCCCTGACGGCGCGCACCACCTGTGCCGCCATGGCGGGGTCGGTGCCGAATCCCATGCCGCCCTTCTTCACGTTGGGACAGCTGATGTTCAGCTCGATGGCGGGAATACGCTCCAAGGCGTCGATTTGTCGCGCCACGTCGCAGTACTCCTCTATGCTCGACCCGCTCACGTTCACCACCACGTTGGTATCGTATTGCGCCACGCGTGGATACACCTCTTTGCAGAACGCCTCCACGCCCATGTTCTGTAGGCCCACGGCGTTGAGCATCCCCGACGGGGTTTCGGCCATGCGGGGGTAGGGGTTGCCTTCGCGGTGCTGGCCCGTGGTGCCTTTCACCACTATGCCGCCCAGGCGGCCCAGGTCGATGAAGTCGCTGAACTCCTCGCCGTAGCCGAAGGTGCCCGAGGCCGTCATCACCGGGTTCTTAAGATGCATCTTGCCTATATCTGTCGATAGTTTCATATCTCTTTGTTTCTTTTGTTATTCGTTATCCCATCCCAGCGTCTGCGGGGTGAACACCGGCCCCTCTTTGCACACGCATTTATGTCCCTCGCGCGTCTCGGTGACGCAGCAAAGGCATGCGCCCACGCCGCAGGCCATGCGGTTCTCAAGCGACACCTCGCACGGCACTCCGCGGCGCACAGCCTCGCGTGCAACGGCACGCATCATCGGCGTCGGGCCGCAGCACAGTATGGCGTCGTAATCCTTGCCAAACACGCTGTGCTGTGTAACCAGCCCCTTCTCGCCGAGGCTGCCGTCTTCGGTGGAGTAGTGCACATGTGCGCCTTCCACCGCCTCGAAGCGCTCGCGCGAGGCTATGAGGCCCGCCGTGCGTCCGCCGAGCAGCAGGGTGGGGGAGGCCCCTTGCGCCGTAAGGCAGCGTGACAGGTACAGCAGCGGCGCCACTCCGGCACCTCCGCCCACCAGCAGCGGCCTCTGCGGCACGAAGCCTATGCCGTGCAGGAATCCTTTGCCCAGGGGGTATACAAGGCTCACACGCTCGCCTTCGCCAATCTGCGACAGCCTGCGCGTGCCGTTGCCCACCACCTGCACCAGCAGCGTCAGGCGGTTGTGCTCACGGTCCACGTCGTGCACCGATATGGGGCGGCGCAGCATCACCTCGCGGCTTCCCTTGACCTCCACCTCCACAAACTGTCCGGCCTCTATCTCGGGCAGCTCTCCGGGGTGCTCCAGCTCCATGGCAAAGTAGGCATCGCCGTACACACGCCGTCCTACAACGGTGAAATCTGTTATATACTTCTTCATATACAGTTGTTTGTATAAAACAATCCTCGTTATTTTGTTTTACAAATATACGATTTTTTTCTTTATTGCGTTAATAAACTTTATGAACCAAATCCCATCCGCCATCCTTGAGAATGCCGTCGAGGCCTTCGCCACGCTGCCGGGCGTGGGCAACCGCACAGCCCTGCGCTATGCCCTGCACCTGATGCAGCAGCCCGACGCCTCGGTGACCACCTTCCTCAACGCCCTCTCGCGCCTCAAGACCGACCTGCACCGCTGCTCGCGCTGCCACTGCGTCAGCGACACCGAGCTGTGCCCCGTCTGCTCCAATCCCAAGCGCGACCAAGGCATCATCTGTGTGGTGGAGAACATACAGGACGTAATGGCCATCGAGAACACACGCCAGTACCAAGGCCTCTACCACGTCCTCGGCGGCGTCATCTCGCCCATCGACGGCGTTGGCATCGGCGACCTCAACATAGCGTCGCTCCTTCAGCGCGTGCAGCAGGAGCCCGTTCGCGAGGTCATCCTCGCGCTCCCAACCACCATGGAGGGCGACACCACCAACTACTACCTCAACAAGCAGCTCAAGCAGTTCCCGCTGCAAGTCACCACCATAGCGCGCGGCATCGCCATCGGCGACAACCTCGAGTTCGCCGACGAGGTCACCCTCGGCCGCTCTCTCCTCAACCGCGTCCCGTTCGACAATATAGCTTAACTACAGTACGATAGAGCAAACAACTAAAAAAGCCTCGGAGAGGCTTACTCTCAATAACCCCTGACAAGCGTAGCGCAGTCTGGGGCTTACAAACAAAAGCCAAATATGCGTCCCGGAGGGACGCGCCCTCGATAAAATAGAAACTATAGTCTAAAAGAACTTCTTATGAGAAAAATCATCCTCCTGGCCCTGATGCTGCCCCTTGTCGCATCCTGTCAAAACAAGAAACAACGCTCCGCCGACGAGTCCCTGCGGCGCGACATAGCCCAGATGCTCCTCGTTGGCTTCCGCGGCACAGGCCTCGACGAGGCTCCCCACATACGGCGCGACGTGGCCACCTACGGCATAGGCGGCGTCATCCTTTTCGAGTACGACGTGCCATCGCAGTCGCGTCCACGCAACATCGCCTCGCCCACGCAGCTGCGCAAGCTCCGCGGCGACCTGCAGGCCCTCTCGACCGAGACCCTCCTCATCTCCATCGACCAGGAAGGCGGCAGCGTCAACCGGCTGAAGAAGCAGTACGGCTTCCCCGAGTTCCCCAGCGCCCAGAGCACCGCCGAGCAGGGCTTCGAGCAGGTGCGCTATGCCGCGCGCCTCACCGCCGACCAGCTCCACAAGGCTGGCATCAACCTCAACTTCGCCCCCTGCGTCGACCTCAACACCAACCCCGACTGCCCCGTCATCGGACGTCTGCAGCGCAGCTTCTCGGCCGACCCCGCCGTGGTGGCAGGCTGTGCCGCTATATGGGTCGACGAGCAGCGCAAGCAGCATGTCCTCTCGTGCCTCAAGCACTTCCCGGGCCACGGCAGTGCCTCGGGCGACACCCACGCTGGCGCCGTCGACGTGTCCTCCTCGTGGGACACCTCCGAGCTTGCACCCTACCGTACCCTTATCGCAGCCAACAAGGTGCAGATGGTCATGACCTCGCACGTCTTCAACAGCCGCCTCGACACCCTGCCCGCCACGCTCTCCTACAACGTCCTCACCGGCCTGCTGCGTTCTACGCTGCATTTCGACGGCGTCATCGTCACCGACGACCTCGCCATGGGCGCCATGACCAAGCAGTTCTCGTTCGACACCATAGTCATCAAGACCGTCCTTGCGGGAGCCGACATGCTCTGCCTCTCCAACAATGGCGCGGAGTACGACCCCGACATAGTGCCCAAGACCATCGACATCATCTACAAAGCCGTCAAGCAAGGCCTTATCCCCGAAAGCCGTATCCGCGAGTCCGCCGCCCGCATCCGCGCCCTCAAGGCCTCCCTCCGCTGAAGATTTGCCGGCAGTTGTTGCTGCGGTAGATTTCCGAAGGTTTTTCAGATGTGTTTTTATTGCCAAACGGATGTGTTTTTATAGCACATCCGGCAAGGTCGTTTTACCACTTTTTCCACCCTGTTTTTACGCTTTTTTACACCCCGTTTCAGCTCAAATATAGGGTACATTTAGAGAAGGTATATAGATGATAAGGAGTTGGTCCCACCAACTCCTTATCATCTATATACTTACGATTTACGTTCTATATACCAAAATCGGGGTGTTTGCGGTTTTTGAAAAGGGTTTCTGAATGGTGTGTAATGTGCAGAGGTACAATATTATATGTTTGTGGTTGGGGCGAAAAGTGTGCATGAGGCGAAAATGTGACAATCAGGCTTGAAAACGGTGTGTTGTGGGGTACCTCTTGGCGGGTGTTTGGAGGCTATTTTTGTCCTGTCAAGATGTCGTTGGTTTGTGCCTTGCTGGGTGCATCGCGCAGCCGACGGTGCGCATGGATAGGTGGGCGGTTTTTTATGGGCTGACGAACAGCGGTTTAGATATATTATTTAAAAAAAAGGCGCACGTTTTATAAAAAAGGCGTATATTTGCAAGTTAATACGCGTGACAAATGCAGTTTAAAGATATTATAGGCCAACGAGTTCTAATTAATCACCTGACCGAAATTATCGATTCGGGACGCATTGGGCATGCCCAACTGTTCCACGGTGCCAACGGCTACGGCACCCTGCCGCTGGCCATCGCCTACGCCCAGTACCTGAACTGCAGCAACAGGCAGCATTACGAGTCGGGCGACCTAAGGGCCGACTCGTGCGGCGAGTGTCCCAGCTGCAAGAAGTACCAGGCTTTGGCGCATCCCGACCTGCACCTTTTCTTCCCCACGGCCACCAACGACCGCGTGAAGAAGGAGCCCACGTCGGCGCAGTTCGTGGCCGACTTTGTCGAGTACCTTGCCTCGTGCCGCCAGTACGCCACCCTCGAAGGTTGGATGGCGTCGATAGGCGCCGAGGACAAGAAGGGTTATATCAGTGTGCCGGACGCCAACGAGTTCATACGCCAGACGAGTCTCAAGGCCTACGAGGCGAGTCACAAGGTGTTCATAATCTGGATGGCCGAGATGATGAGGGCCGATGCCGGCGGTGCGGCGCAGAAGATGCTGAAGGTGTTGGAGGAGCCGTCGGACAACACGGTGATTATCCTCGTGGCCGAGAACATATCGTACATGCCGCTGACCATCCTGTCGCGCACACAGAGTGTGCATGTGGGGCCCATAGAGGGTGACGCGCTGCTGCGGGCCATGGAGCCGCAGATTGCCGCCTCGGGCGACGAGGGGAAGGCGCGTGCGCTGGTGGCCGACGCACAAGGCGACTACCTGCGTGCCACGGCCAACCTGGAACGCAGCGAGCGCACGCAGCAGTTTGCAGGCCTGTTTGTCGACTGGATGCGGCAGCTGTTCAAGCTCAACATAAAGACCCTCTCGGCATGGGTCGACCAGGTGTCGGCGATGGGTCGCGAGCAGCAGCGGCGGTTCCTGATGTACGCCCAGGAGTCGATAAGGGCCTGCTACCTGAGCAACGCGGCGGGCTACAGCATAGTGTCGGAGCTCGACTTCGGCGACGAGAAGTTTAACAAGGCATTTCCCACAATGATAACACAGCGCAACGTGGAGGCGATAGACAAGGTGTTCAGCGACACCATCTACGCCATCGACCGCAATGCGTACCACAAGATAGCTTTTATGAGTCTTTCGTTCTCAATCAGCTCGCTGCTGAGGAAACGATAATTAGTTATAAGTTATTAGTTTTAAGTTATAAGTAGCTGACGCAACATCTATCGCATCTATCACATCTATCGTATCTATCCTATCAACATATCAACATCAAACATATCAACATCAACATATCAACATTCATCATTCATGGAAGAAAACAAGAATAAAACTGCCGATGCGGCCGAGCCTGTGAAGCCTGCCGCCGTGCCGGTTCCCGATATTGAAGACGACGACATAGCAACCCCCGAGGACATAGCCGCCGAGAAGGAGCGCCGTGCCCGCCTGCGTGCCGAGCGCAAGACCAAGCCTGAGGAGGAGAAACCCAGCGAATACGGCGAGTACAACCCCGAGGAGAACGCCGTGGACCCCTACCTGGAGCCCGACCCGACGATACCGTTTGTGCCCTACAAGGAACCTATGTTCCTGAGCCGCGGCTGCAAGAAATGCCCCAAGCCCTACGAGCCTGTGTCTAGTAGCGAGACGGGAACCTGCGGCAAGATGACGGTGTGCAACTGGATGAGCAACATACACAAGCCCAACGCGGCGCCGTTCAACATCGTTGAGGTGCGCTTCAAGAACAACCGCAAAGACTTCTTCATGCTGCCTCCAGGACTGGAGGTAGAGGAGGGCGACGTGGTGGCCGTCGAGGGCATGCCCGGCCACGACGTGGGCATTGTGAGCCTCACCGGCGAGCTGTGCCGCATGCAGATGAAGAACAAGAAGGTGAAGCCCGACAGCGTGAAGCGGCTCTTCCGTCGCGCCAAGTCGTCGGACATAGAGCGCTGGATGGAGGCCGTGCGCGACGAGCACGAGGCACTGCTGCGCACGCGTCGTATTTCGGAAGACCTTGGTCTGGTGATGAAGGTTAACGACGTTGAATACCAAGGTGACCACAGCAAAGCCATATTCTACTACACGGCCGACGACCGTGTGGACTTCCGCACCCTTATCAAAGTCCTCGCCGAGGAGTTCAAGGTGCGTGTGGAGATGAAGCAGATAGGCGTGCGCCAGGAGGCCGGCAAGGTGGGTGGCATAGGCACCTGCGGGCGCGAGCTGTGCTGCAGCACATGGCTCACCAACTTCCAGTCGGTGACCACGGGCGTGGCCAAGACGCAGCAGATACTGCCCAACCCGCAGAAACTGGCAGGCCAGTGCGGCAAGCTGAAATGCTGCCTCAACTTCGAGTACGAGGTGTACGCCGACGCGCTGAAGCAGTTCCCGCCAGCGCACACGCCCATACGCTTCCAGAAAGGGCTCGCCATGTACAAGAAGACCGACGTGTTGCGCGGCATCATGTGGTACGCCTACGAAGGCGAGAACGAGCTCTACGCCATCACCGCCGAGAACGTGAAGAAGATTATCGAGATGAACAAGAACCAGCAGTATCCCGAGAAGCTCGAGGACTATCAGGTGGAACTCATGTCGACCTCGGCACTGGCACAAGAGACCACCAACGCGGAGTTCGAGCAAGAGCTCAAGAGGCTGGTGGACAGCGGCAATGGTGTGGTTAACGAGAATGAGAAACCACAGCGCACCGAGCAACGCACTGAGCAGCGCGAGGACCGTCGCGACAAGGGCGACCGTCGCAACGGCGACAACCGTCAGCGCCGCGACAACAATAATGGCAACGGTGGTGACCGTCAGCGTCGTGACAACGGTGGTGACCAACAGCGTCGCGACAACAACCGCGATAATGGCGGCAACCGTCAGCGCCGCGACAATGGCGGCGACCAGCAGCGTCGCGACAACAACCGCGACAATGGTGGCGGCGACCGTCAGAGAAGAGACAACAACGGCGACAACCCGAGGCGCGACGACGCACGCCGTCGCAGTGCCGGACGCAACAACCGCGAGCATTAAACCCAACAGCGACATGAGAGGAAAGCACAGAGTACTTATCGTTGCCGCTGCGGTGGCCATGCTCGTAAGCGGATGCCGCAACAACGTGTTCTACAGCCACAGCGAGAGCGTGGACGACCGCGGGTGGAGCCTCGACGACAGCCGCAACTTCCACATCGACATAACCGACACCACGCAGCTGTACGACTTCTACGTTGACCTGCGCGTCACCAACCAGTATCCCTATTCCAACTTCTTCTTCTTTATCACCACGCAGCACCCCGACGGGGCGCTGTCGTCGGACACGCTGGAATGCCCGCTGGCCGCTCCCGACGGCAGCTGGCTGGGCCGCTCGTCGGGCCGCTTCGTAAGCAACCGCTACTACTTCCGCAAGAACGTGCGGTTCCCGCAGCAGGGCGTGTACCAGTTCAGCGTGATACACGGCATGCGCGACAGCGCGATAACGGGAGTGCACGACATAGGGTTCCACATAGAGTATGCTGAATAGCCTGTAACAGAATGAAACATAACGATTAAAAATACAACCAATGAAACAGAGATTCAAACTAATTGCATGTTTTGTCGCCATGGCGTTCCTCACGGTAGGGGGACTGTCGGCGCAGAAGAAGTATCAGTACAAGACCTACCCCAACGACCCGCTGGGCGTGCGTGAGTACACGCTGGACAACGGCCTGAAGGTGTTTATGAGCGTGTACAAGGATGCACCCAAGGTGCAGACCTACATCGCCGTGCGTGCAGGCTCGCGCAATGACCCGCACGAGACCACAGGCCTGGCTCACTACCTGGAGCACATGATGTTCAAGGGCACACAGCGCCTCGGCACCACCGACTGGGAGAAGGAGAAAGTGCTTATCCAGAAGATTGAAGACCTCTTCGAGGCATACCGCATGTTTGACGACGCCACCACCCGCGCCGCCATCTACCACATGATTGACAGCCTGAGCTACGAGGCCTCCAAGCTGGCCATCGCCAACGAGTACGACAAGGCCATGACGGCCATCGGCTCGACGGGTACCAACGCCTTCACCAGCAACGACTACACGATGTATGTGGAGAACATCCCCAATAACCAGATAGAGACCTGGTGCGAGATACAGGCCGACCGCTTCCGCAACCTCGTGTTGCGCCTGTTCCACACCGAGCTGGAGACCATCTACGAGGAGAAGAACATGAGCCTCACCAAGGACGGTCGCAAGGCCAACGAGGCTATGTTTGCTGCCCTCTTCCCCCACCATCCCTACGGCAACCAGACCACCCTGGGCAGCCAGGAGCACCTGAAGAACCCGTCGATGCGCAACATACGCAACTTCGTGGCTACCTACTATGTGCCCAACAACATCTGCATCAGCATGGCCGGCGACTTCGACCCCGACGAGGCTATAAAGATTATCGACAAATACTGGGGCGACATGCAGCCGGGCAACGTGCCGGAGCTGAAGTTTGAGCGCGAGAAACCCATCACCAGCGTCATCACCAAGACCGTCACCGGCCTCGACGCCGAGAACACCATCCGCGCCTACCGCCTCGACAACGGCAACGGCAGTCGCGACGCCATGCTGGCCGACCTGCTGGAGAGCGTACTCAACAACGGCAAGTGCGGTCTGCTCGACCTCAACGTGAACCAGAAACAGCGCTGCATGGGCGCTTATGCCGGCTGCTATATACTGAACGACTACGGCGCATTCATGTTCGGCGGTCAGCCAGTCAAGGGTCAGACGCTCGAGCAGGTGCAGGCGCTCTTCGACGAGCAGATAGCCCTTGTGAAGCAGGGCAAGTTCGACGACTGGATTCTCGAAGCAACCATCAACAACAAGAAGCTGGCCATCATGAAACGCGCCGAGAGCAACAACAGCCGTGCCAGCCAGATGGCTTACGCCTTCGTGGAGCACCGCTCGTGGGGCGATGTGTGCAACGAACTCGACGAGCTTTCGAAGATTACCAAGAAGGACATCGTCGACTTCGCCAACCGCCTCTTCAAGGATAACAACTACGTCATCGTCAACAAGCTGCAGGGCGAGCCCGAGCCTATACTGAAGGTGAGCAAGCCCCCCATCACTCCCATCGAGGTGGGCCGCGACAACGAGAGCCAGTACCTGCGCGAGATAAAGGCCCGCACCGTCAAGCCCATTGAGCCGGTATTCGTCGACTTCAGCAAAGACCTCCAGAAGGGCAAGGCTGCCAACGGCGCCGAGGTGCTCTATGTGCAGAACACCGAGAACAAGACCTTCAACCTCGTGTACCGCTTCGACTTCGGCTACAACGCCGGACAGCTGGGCAAGACCCTCGACCTCGCCGCCGACGTGCTTCCGTACCTCGGCACCTCCAAGCACACCGCCGAGCAGCTTAAAGAGGAGTTCTACAAGCTGGCCTGCAACTACAGCGTCAGCATCGCCAAAGAGAATATCAACGTAAGCGTCAGCGGTCTGAGCGAGAACATGACCAAGGCCATGGCTCTGGTGGACGAGATCGTCACCGACTGTCAGCCCAACGACCAGGCCCTGCAGATGCTTGTGTCCCGCATTATCAAGAGTCGCGAGAACGCCAAGCTCAACCAGCAGCGTTGCTTCTCGGCCCTGGCCAACTACGGCATCTACGGCGACGACAGTCCCACCAAGGACATCCTCTCGGAGGCTCAGCTCAAGGCCACGACCTGCAAGCAGCTCACCGACGCCATGCACCAGCTCTTCCACTACAAACACCGCGTCCTCTACTACGGTCCCGAGGCCCTCAAGGACGTGACAGGTATAGTGGGTCCGGCCAGCCACAAGATGACCCTGAAGGCCCCGGCCAACAAGAAAATCACGCCTAAGGCCGCCAACGAGAACATCGTCTACTTCGTCGACTACAACGCCAACCAGACCTATATGCGCGAGCATTTCCGCGGCGAGAAGTTCAACACCAAGAACGAGGCTGTTATGGACATCTTCAACGAGTACTTTGGTGGCTCGATGAACGCCATCGTCTTCCAGGAGATGCGCGAGAAACGCTCGCTGGCCTACAGCGCCCAGAGCCGCTACGTCACCCCGAGCGACAAGGACGGCTACTTTATCAACGCCGCCATCATCGCCACGCAGAACGACAAGCTTATCGACGCCATGACCGCCTTCAACGAGCTCTTCGACCAGATGCCCGTGGCCGAGGCCAACTTCAAGATGGCCAAGGAGGCCGAGATCAGCGGCATCCGCACCACGCGTACCACCAAGTTCGGCATCATCAACAGCTACCTTTACTACGAGCGCATGGGCTTCGACACCAAGAAGAGCCACGGCAGGATGCTCTTCGAGGCCTATCCCAATGTTACGATGCAGGATGTCATCAACTTCAACCACAAGTACATAAAAGGCCAGAAGAAGGTCTATATGTGCCTTGGTAAGGAGGCCGACATGGACTTCAACGCCCTCGCCAAGTTCGGCAAGGTGAAGAAACTCACCCTCAACGACATCTTCGGATACTAATCGTATCAGAGGGTATCAAGTAAGTTATTAGAAACGTGCCCCGAAAGTTATTTAACCAACTTTCGGGGCACTTTATATTTGTCTCCGTTTCAAGCTTGACGGGAATGATTGTCATCAAAGTCACGGTGTACCACTCGCAGTGGAGTCTACATACAGACACGTGCGGTTATGAGACACAATATTTTCCGTTGGTTGGCGTTACTGTTCTTGACAAAAGAACTAACGAGATGGAGCAGATAGACACTACGGAACTCTTCCGTACCTCGCAGAGTTGGGATGGCGCGGAGCTGCCCGACTACCCGCAGGGACGCCCCGAGCTGGTGGCCGTGAAATATGTGATTCCGCAGGGGCGGAAACTGGGGTGGCATCACCACGACGCCATGAACTGCGGCGTGCTGGTGCAAGGCGAGCTGACCATCGTCAGCCAGGACGGCACGACGAAGGTCGTCCATGCGGGCGAGGCCATCGTCGAGATGGTCGGCACCGTGCACCACGGCGAGAACCGCGGCACCGACCCCGTCGTCCTCTACATGTTCTACCTCTCGCAGAAAGACCGGCCCCTCTCCGTGCAACACCCTGAAATACCGATAAGGTAAATTCCCTAAAATGAATACACACAAAGTTTCCATAAAAACCATTATACTCGCCATCTGTGCATTGGTTATGTCGTCATGTTCCATAGTCAGAGGCTTGCGGACTGACGGCAAGTATGGCCCAAATATCTTCAGCTTCGAGAAGCGCAATGTTGATACCATTGCCAATGGCGAGACTGCGTTCATCTATCCTCTTGGTAAGAGCGCCGATTGGATTGACACCATGCATTTTTACAACAAACCGCATCAGTGTAATTACACCACCTTTGGGGAGGCATTCAATGCGGAAAGCAGCACGCAGGGAATTCTTATTATACATAATGACAGCGTCATTTACGAGCGATATTGGGGTGATTTCTCGCCAGATTGCATTGCTACCGTATTCTCGGTATCCAAGTCCATCACGTCGCTCCTGTGCGGTATCGCGGTCGACGACGGTTATATCCGCAGCATAGACGACCCTATCACTGATTATTTGCCGGAGTTGAAGAAGAAAGACCCGATGTGGCAGAAGCTGACCATCCGACATCTTTTGGACATGAAAAGTGGGCTGGATTTCGACGATACATACGAGTTCAGATGGAAGGAATTGAAGTACCTTAACGCAATGGCCAAGTTGAATTACGGTCATGATATCATGAAGCAAATACGAGGGCTTAAGTTCCGCTGCGAGCCAGGAACAAAGCGGCGCTATGAGAGTATGACGGCGGCTATTCTTGGAGTTGTTATCGAGCGTGCTTCGGGCAAACGCTACGCCGATTATCTCAGCGAGAAGGTATGGACTCCGCTAGGTATGGAGCATACAGCGTTGGTCAATATTGACAGTCGTAAGCATGATGTTGCCCACTCCTTTGGAGGCATCTCGACCACGGTCAGGGACCTTGCCAAGATAGGCAGCCTTTATCTCAACAACGGGATGTGGAATGGCAAGCGCATTGTGAGCGAGGATTGGATACGGCAGACTATCACATTTGATGAGTCTACTGTCGGCTACCATTTCAATTGGTACAATATCAATTATGAAGGCTTTGATAGGATACAATACTCAGGATATTATGCACTTGGCATATGCGAGCAGGTGCTATACGTCAACCCATATAAGAATCTTGTTATGGTAAGAATCGGGTTGAACAACAACGGTTGCACAATTATTCCTGTGCTGTTTGAGCAACTGAGCGGTTCATGGCAAGAATAACAAACAATATGCAGAAGCAACTTATCATATACGGTAGCCGCTACGGCTCGGCTCGGCGCTATGCCGAGCGGCTGGCGGAGATGACGGGAGTTGAGGTCGTCGAATATACCGAGGCAAGCAATATCGGCGCTTACGACAGGATTGTATACATCGGTGCCCTTTATGCCGGTGGCATCACGGGTCTTGGAAAGACCGTCGGCAAGCTGACCAAGCAGCAAGAACTTATAGTGGCCACCGTAGGCCTGGCCGACCCCACTGATGCGGCGAATGTGGCCAACATCAGAGCGTCCATTAAGACCCAGATTCCGGAGCATTTCTATGACGAGAGCAGGCTCTTCCATCTTCGCGGTGCTATCGACTACAAAAAGCTTAGCCTCAAGTACCGCATGATGATGTCGCTGCTGGCCAAGAAAGTAGCCAAGATGCCCGAAGAGGAGCAGAACGCCGAAACGAGAGCAATGCTTGAGACCTACGGCAAGCAGGTGGACTTTGTGGATTTCAACTCATTGCAACCAATCGTGGATAGAATCAAACAATAATCAATCATGAAACGTATCACAACAATTATCTGCGCCGTCGCGATGCTTATTGGCATGACGGCCTGCGCACAGAAGAAAACAGAAACAGTTAACACTCAAAACACTGAACCCATGAAAAAGACCCTGGTAGTTTATTTCTCGGCCACGGGCACCACCAAGGCCGCCGCACAGCAGTTGGCAAAAGAGTGCAACGCCGACCTCTATGAGATTGTCCCCGAGCAGCCCTACACCGCCGCCGACCTTGACTGGCGCGACAAGAGCTCGCGCTCCACGCTCGAGATGAAGGACAAGTCGTCGCGCCCCGCCATCAATGGCAGCTGCGAGCGTATCGCCGACTACGACACCGTATGGATCGGCTTCCCCGTGTGGTGGTACACCGCACCCACCATCGTCAACACCTTCATCGAGGCCCACGACCTCAGCGGCAAGGTGCTCAACGTCTTCGCCACCAGCGGCGGCAGCACCGTCGACGGCTCCTACAACGACCTCCGCAAGGCTTACCCGCAGTACACCTGGGGCGAGAGCCGCCTGATGAACAACTAAGGCGGTACATATAGCCTCCGAGAGGGAGCAATATCGTAGGGCGATATGCAGGAGAAGATATACCCGACCCCCAACGGGCCGATACACTATTGGATAGGCGGAACGGCTACCGGCGGCGACCCGCTGTCGGCGCCTGAGCTTATCTTCCTGCCTGGCTTGACGGCCGACCATAGGCTGTTCGACAGGCAGGTGGAGTATTTCGAGCCTAAGTGCCGTCTGTTTGTCTGGGACGCCCCGGGGCATGCGGCCTCCTATCCGTTCGCATTCTCGTTCACGCTGAAAGACAAGGCGCGGTGGCTCGACGAGATACTTCGGCTCGAAGGCTACGGCCGCCCCGTCATAGTAGGGCAGTCGATGGGTGGCTACCTGGGGCAGATGTATGCGCAGCTGTTTCCCGACAAGCTGTGCGGTTTTGTCTCCATCGACTCGGCGCCGCTCCGGCGCGAGTATTACACGGCCTTTGAGCTCTGGCTCCTCAAGCGCATGGAACCCGTTTACCGTCATTATCCTTGGAAGACGCTGCTGCGGCAAGGCTCCACCGGTGTGGCCACGTCGGAGTACGGCAGGGCGTTGATGCGCAGCATGATGATGACCTACGACGACGACCAGCGCAGGTACGCCGCACTTGCCGGGCATGGCTATCGCATGCTCGCCGACGCCGTAGAAGCCCGGCTGCCCTACGAGATGAGCCGTCACATGTCGCTGCTGATATGCGGAACGAACGACCGTGCCGGTTCCTGCATACGCTACAACAAAGCCTGGCACCGCAAGAGCGGTATACCCATACACTGGATTAAAGGTGCCGGCCACAACTCCAACACCGACGCCCCCGACGAGGTCAACCAAATCATCGACCGCTTTGTGGCATCATGCATTCAACACCGTTAAGTAAAGCCTTATGACTATCGATACCTCCAATATGTGCTCGCACCTGCAGCGTAAGCTGTTCGAGGCCGACGGCGAGTACCACCGCCTTTGGACGGCAATGCAGTCCGACGCCGAGCTTACCGCCGTGGTGCGCTCGCGCCAGCTCCACATCTACCGTAACGGCAAGAAAGTGCTGGCCCTGGCCGGCAAGTCCGCCCCAAAGGTCATCCGTGAAGACCGCCTCTGCGATATGTTGCAGGAAAACAAATAACCGCGGTAATCTTTGCCGTGCGGGCAATAAATCATGGTTATTGGCGTTACCATAGTGTACGAAAAAGAATAATAATGATAATTGTTGTTAATAATGACAAAGTGGAACATGCCGCGTGGATGCCGGAAGGCGATATGCCTGCCATGCAAAACGAGGCAGTGACGTTCCACGAGGTGCTGAGGGCACCGTGACACCGTGGCTTTTACGGGTGTTAATGGGGCTGGCTGTCGCTGGCTTCTCGTCTTCATTATTAACAATCAACATTCAATGCTGAAAAGATTTATATTGGCGATGCTCGCAATGAGTATGGCCGGTGCTATGACGGCACAAACTACATTTATACTGCAGGGCACACTCGCTGACAGCAAGGGACAGCCGTTGCCGTTTACCAATTGTGTTCTTTTGCAACACGACAGCACGTTTGCCTATGGCACAACGAGCGACCTCGACGGCGTGTTCTCGCTGGCGGGTGTCAAGCTGGGCGAATATATCTTAAGGATAACCGCCGTGGGGCACGACACTTGGTGGCAGGACCTCGGCATCACAAAAGACACAAACCTTGGCGTCATCGAGATTGCCTCGAGCGCCACGCTGCTCCACGAGGTGAAAATCACCGCCAGCCGTCCGCTCTACAGCGCCGATGGCGAGAAGGTATTCTACAACGTCAGCGACGACCCCAGCGTGCAGAGCGGCAACGCCACCGACGCCTTGCAGAACGCTCCGGGCGTGGAGGTCGACGCAGAGGGCAACATAAAGTACCGCGGCGGCGCCGAGGTGACCATCTGGATCAACGACAAGCCGTCGCACCTCAAGGCCGAAGGGCTGAAACAGTACCTCAAATCGCTGCCTGCCGGCACGCTGCAGCGCATCGAGGTTATCGCCCATCCCTCGGCGAAGTATCACACGAACAACTGCGTCGTCAACATCGTCACTACCGCCAAGGTGAAGCGCAACGAGCTGCTGTGCCTGGACCTGAACGCCAACAGCCGTCCGCAGGCGGGGCCGTGGGTTGACTATGTGTGGGCCAACGAGAAGGTGCGCCTCAACCTCTTCCTTAGCGGCGACTACGACCGCTACAGCGGCGATGCCAGCAGCGACAGCCGCCTGCTGGCTCCCGACAGCTCGCTCTCGTCGGTTGTCTCGACCAAAGGCCACAGCCGCAACCGCACCATGGGCGGCAACTTCGGCGTAGACTTCGACTATTACCTCGACACCAACACCACGCTCAACTTCTGGCTTTGGACCACCGCCTCGCACGACAGCACTGCCACCGACGGCCGCACCGAGCGCACGGAGTTCATCAGCAACCCCGGCCGCTATTTCTATAACGAGACTCGGCATAGCGCCGACGCTATGATGGATGCGGCATTCGGCGTGATGATGGAGAAGAAACTCGACACCCTTGGCGGGATGCTCTTTCTCGACTACACGGGCACCCTTACGCGCAGCCGCTCTTTCAGCAGCGACCTGCGACGGCACGACAGCCTCGCGCTGCTCGATTTCGACCGACGCCTCATCAGCCGCAACCCCTCGCAGTGGCACGGCATCACCGCCGACATAGCGCTGCCCTACAGCCGCCACGGCGAGGTGGACTTAGGCATCATGGCCAGCCTTGCGCCTGAGCGGAAGGAGGTCGACGCTACCGATGGCGGCGTCATCGACTCGTTACGCAGCTATGCTTATACCAACGGTACCTGCGAGCTTTCGGCCTACCTCGGCGCACAGCACCATTTCGGCAATCTGACGCTCGCCGCCTCCGTGAGTTTCGACAACGCGTGGTATAACCTTCAGTACCTCGATGCCGACAGCGGCGACGTGCGCAAGCACTATTTCACCGTCAGCCCAGATTTCCACGCCAGCTACAGCACCGAGTCGATGCACAACTTCACCTTCAGCTATACCCACTACGTTGCACCGCCCACAGCCACGCAGCTTACGTGCTTCACCGTCTACGGCTACGACGGCTACTCGACCGGCAACCCCGCCCTGCGCAAAGGCTACGCCGACAATCTCGAGCTTGGCTGGGAGCGCTACTTCGACCACCTCGGCAGCATCGGCCTCAGTGCATGGTACAAATCCGACCGCGACCGCATCGGCACCCTCACCGACGTGGCCTACTGCGACCGTTTCGGGCGCATCGTGGCCTTCAGTCAGAGCGCCAACATCGGCACAGCACGCAGCGGTGGATTGAGCCTCAACACAACCCTGCGCCCGCTCGACTTCATGAATATAAGGTTCTACGCCAACCTCTTCGACGACTACTATCGTGTGCAGTACCGACCCGGGATGTGGAAAGAGGACGAGATGCTGTGCTACTCTCTGCGGATTAACTGCTGGACGAAGCTTTGGGACAAGTTGCAGCTCTTCGCCAACGCCGTCTATCGCAGCCGCACCCAGACGCCACTGTTCGAGGTCGACCCATATTTCACCTTCGACTGCGGCCTCAGCACCGACCTCTTCGACCGTCGCCTGTCGCTCTTCCTCAACGTCAACGATGTGTTCAACACCGTCCGCACCGGCGGCAGCAGCGTCAATCCCTACAATCCCTCCGTCAGCGAATCCACCACCGAAAGCCGCTACGTCAGCTTCGGCCTCACCTGGCGCCTCGGCCGCACCGAGATGGAAACCCGGCAAACCCACGGCAAGAAGGAGCCGCGCAAAAAAGGCAAGTAAAAACAGCAGAGGTTGCTCGATTGGACCTCGGCGATGGATAAGTTACGATGAAGATTTATTTGGCTATGTCATATATTATTCGTATCTTTGCAGTTGGATTTGAACGTCGATCATTATGACTAAAAACGATATTACATCTGAGTTTCTGAAGGACTGCATGGCCGCTGCGGTGATGCGATTACTGGAGCAGTGGCCGCTCGACAAGATACAGGTGAAGCAGATTTGCGACACCAGCGGCTACCACCGCGCATCGTGGTTCCGCGCCTTCCGCTCGAAGAGCGAGGCTGCCACCTACCACATGGTGCGCCTGTGGCAGCTCTACTGTGAGCGGCATGGCTTGGAGGGGTACAACGACTGGGTTATCGACAATGCCGAGGCGTGGTTCCAATACAACTACGAGATTCGTGATACCCTGCGGCTGCTTTACCGCCGCGGGCTGATGAAGGAATTGTCCGACTCGTTCACCGCCACGTTGCACGACCACCACATCGCCGACCCCGTCCGCGCCTACCATACGTCCATGTTTGCCTTCTCGCTCTACGGCATCCTGCGCGAGTGGATAGTCCGCGACTTCGACCAGCCGCCTGCAGCCATGGCCCAAATCCTCCGTGCTGCCACCGCTCGCATGGTGTGATACTTTGACCCCTATCGGTTGCATTTATCTTTACACCCTTTGCCATGTCAGGCAAAGGGTGTATTTTTGCATCCGCATTTCAATAACAATAATACGCGACAATATGAAGATAATCAAGATACTAATACTGCTTATGGCCGGGGCTTTGTGCTTCGCGGCGTGCAACAAGGATGCCGTTAGCGACGGCTATCAGGACAAATATATCTATACCTCGCCGTTGGAGACGAAGTATGCCGCCGACGGCAACTACGCTGTGACACACGAGACGCATGATGCCGTTGAGCCGCGTGTGGGGCAGTATCAGGTATGGTATCCTACTGCAGTCAAGTCGAGCGACCACCGCTGGCCTGCGGTGGTGGTGGCCAACGGTTCGGGCGTGAACGCCTCGCGCTACGAGCCGGTCTTCCGCCATCTGGCCTCGTGGGGCTTCATAGTGGTGGGTAATGAGGACCCCAGCACTTGGGACGGCCTGACAACCATTCTGTCGCTGCAGCATCTGCTCGACCTCGACGGCGATGCAACCAGTCCGCTCTACGGTAAGCTGGATACCACAGCCATTGGCTTGGCTGGGCATTCGCAGGGCGGCGTATCGGTGTTCAACGCCGCCACGATGTACGACCTCTCGCACCTCTTCCGCGCAATCGTACCACAAAGTTGCACCACACCGGCACTTTCCGACAGCCTGAACTGGCCCTACGTGGCTTCGCAGGTCAATGTGCCGACGCTCCTGATGGCCGGTACTGGCAAGTCTGACGCCGATCTTATCTGCACGTTGGAATCAATGTGTCAGAACTACGACAGCATCAGCGGTCAGCCCGTGATGATGGGCCGCCTCATCGACATTGAGCACGGCGACGTGCTTCCGCGTGGCGAGGCCTACACCATGGCCTGGATGCTCTACTGGCTATGCAATGACCAAGAGGCCGCACGCTGCTTTGTAGGCAACGATGCCGAGATGCTCCACAACAGCCAGTGGCAGGATGTCAAACACAAAAATATTTAAACCATGAAGAAGACTATCGTTATTGCAGCCTTGCTGCTCGGAATAGCCTGCTGCGCGCAGGCACAGGTGTTTGTCGGTATCAACGGCAGCGGCAACATCGAAGCTACCTCCGACGGCGGCGGACTCGGCATCGGTGTGGGTGCTGACTGCGGATTCCTAATCTCCTCTATTGGAACATGGGGTCTTTCGGCCAGTCGCAGCCTCACCATCGGTACCGCAAGCCACACAAGCACCACCTTCGGCGTGTTGCATCTGCCCCGCGAGTGGCGCGACCGTACCGCCTTCATCTGGGGCGCAGGCTTGGACATCCGTTCCGCCGTCGACGCCACCCACAACCGTACGATAGAGGACAACGGTACACTGCGTCAGGAAATCGGCTACCGCGACCACCAGGGTTATGGCCTGATGCTCCGTGCCGGAGTCTCTTTTAAGTGGCACCTCTACCTCACAGGCAGCGTGGCTATCGGCGGCTTCACCGCCGACAAGGATATCTATTCCATGCATCACACCCCCGCCGGCATCCACTACGACGGCTACTCCACCGCCCCCGAGGACCACACATACCTCACCCTCGGACTGAACATTGGATTCAGATTCTAACATGAAAACGAAGGGAAGTTCCAACAATAAAAAGGCAGATAAGACGTTAATATCGGCGTGAAGAAAATACTGATTGTTATACTTGTTGCAGTGCTTCCCCTGTTGGCGAGTGCGCAGAGTGCCAAACGCTTCTGGAGCGACGGCCCGCTCACTGCCGCCGATTTTCCACAAGCCGATACAGCAAGTAGGATGGCGTGGTATATGGGCTACACCAAAGTCACCGAGAAAAGCGACGGCATATACTACACCTACTATAAGGCCCTTACCTACATGCTGCCATATAGCTCCGCGCTGGCCGGCGAGGCCGACCTGCC
Source organism: Bacteroidales bacterium (assembly GCA_017962615.1). Lineage (GTDB taxonomy): Bacteria > Bacteroidota > Bacteroidia > Bacteroidales > P3 > Colimorpha. The sequence goes on from JAGCUZ010000067.1 coordinate 64,751, forward strand.
GAGGATGCAGATGCTCTTCGACCGCCTGGAACTGCACCGCCGCGAATTGCAGCAGCAGCTCAACGAAGCCGAGAGCAATGACGAGTTCAACGACATCCTTGCCGCTGCCCGCAGCCGAATGACCTGCGACGAGAAACACATCAGCAGCATCGACATCGGACAAGCACCCTCAGCGTCACCTATACCCATCTTTACTGACCGTACCTTCCGCTTTGGGGTGGCTGTCGGCACTCCTCTGACGGTGCCGACAGGCGACCTCGCCAAGATGACGGGTGCCGCCATAGGCCTTATGCCAGCCATAGAAATCGGTTGGCATCAAAGCCACATCATGACAGACCTTTCTCTTATGTGGGGTACACTGTCAGGCACCGCAGGCACTGTGCCGCATCGGTTTATTCAAGGTAACAAGTATATGGTTGTAAACGCAGCTTTCTACTACGGACACACCCTGTACGAGAGCCGTCATCTGCGCTTGATGCCGTATGCAGGTGCCGGCCTCGGCATACTGTCATCCAACACCGCCACCGACTCGGCCAGCTGCATAGGCATAAATCCACAGATTGGATTGACCGTCGATATACCGTTCTACACGCATGTCATTACTCAGAGCGGCAACAGCGGCCCGTTCTCGTTCATCACAAGCAATCACAGTATCTACAACATCCGTGCGCAAGTGTTCGTCCGCCGCGACACATGGCTTGGTGTCACCGACGGCGTTGCCATAGGGCTTAACCTCGGAGTCTCATTTCTAGGCAGGAACACAAACGCAGCCCGTAGCCTGTGATACATTAGATAACTTTTATTACTAACTTAAATAAACAACAAAAAATGAAGAAAACCATCGCAATCGTAGCCTGCGCAGCGGTAATGCTCCTTGCAGGCAAGGCAAACGCCCAGCTGGGCGTCAACTTCGGCTACGCTCCCGTAACCCTCTCGTCGGCCACCACCATCGGCAACACCACGACAACATCGTCCTCCGAACTGAACGGCTTCTTCGCCGGAGTGACCTACAACTACAGCCTCAGCAAAGACCTCGGCGTGGCCTTCGGTCTGCAAGCCCGCCTGAACACCAAGACCTCGACCGGCAGCGGCAGCCTCATAGTGGTCAGTGCCAACGACAAGACTACTACCACGCAGCTGTTGCTCGACGTGCCTGTGCTGCTCAACTATGGCTTCCCGCTCGGCGGCAGCGCCAAGTTGTCGGCCTTCGCAGGTCCCGTCTTTAGCTATGCCCTCTACGGCAACACCCACGTCACCACCAACACCACCGTGCTCGGCAGCACCAATACCACGGAGAGCGACTACGACATGTACGGCAACAACAGCAGCAATAGCCGCTTCGACCTCACCGGTGCCTTCGGCCTGCAGTTCCAGTACAGCGACTTCCGCCTCTTCGGCGGCTACCGCTTAGGCTTTACCGACCTCAACACCAACGACAACATCAAGACCACCAGCTCGGGTCTTTTCGTCGGCTTGGGCTACAACCTCTAAGCCGAAA
>JAGCUZ010000068.1 GCA_017962615.1 Bacteroidales bacterium
ACCTCTTCTCCAACAGCATGGCCCCGGGCCTCGTGGCCGCAGGCATCCGCATGTTCGAGCTCATGAGCGAGACCAACGCCCTGCAGGACAAGCTGCACGAGAACACCGACTACTTCCTCCGCCGCATGAAAGAGGAAGGCTTCGACTGCAAGCCCAGCGAGAGCGCCATCTGCGCCGTCATGATCTACGACGCCGCCAAGAGCCAGCAGTATGCCGCCAAGATGCAGGAAGAAGGCATCTTCGTCACCGGCTTCTACTATCCCGTCGTCCCGAAGGGCCAGGCCCGTATCCGCGTGCAGATCAGCGCCGCCCACGAGCACGAGCACCTCGACAAGTGCATCGAAGCCTTCAAGAAAGTCCGCAAGGAAATCGAAGGCTAAGAGCCACACCAAGCAGATAGTGGAGGCCCGACCCGCGCCTCGCTCTTCAGCGACAGGCCATATCCCCGTCCGCCCCACACCTGCAGACACGCCCTAACTTAGGGCATTCCATATTCCATAATGAACCCCGAAAGTTTTTGACCAAACTTTCGGGGTTTTATTTTTCAGTCTCCCAGGCAACCTATCGGCACAACCATCACGCCGTCGCCTCCGCAGTAGGCGTTGGTTTCTACTCTTTAGATTGAGGTCAACCCCTCTAAGTCGTTCTTCGAGAATGGCCCCGTTTTCCATCAACACCTGACTAAATAAATGGTACATTTAGAGAAGGTATATAGTTGATAATGAGTTGGTTGGACCAACTCCTTATCAACTATATACTTACGCTTTACTAAAAATTAGTCAAAATCGGGGTGTTGCGCAACAATAAAAACCCCTGGCATAATAACCATAACAGATTGATACCGTGCACAAAAACGGTGTAAGCAGGTTGCAGAAACAAAGAAAACCGGAAAACTGTATGCTTATACCTTCTATACTGATGCCAAAGCACAAAAAATAAGAAAGCCGCAGAAGAACAAGGGGTTATTTCACGCTCGACTTTCTTTTTACAAAACAGCCTGGAACATCGGCCTCGGGCTATAGCTTGTGAGGGTTGCTCCCAGCCATTTCGAGATGCAAAATTACAACTTTTTCTGAGACTGACAGAAAAAAATCTGCAAAATTGATGTAGAACAACCAATTAATAAAATAGGGAAAAGCCCGATTGCTCGGGCTTAACGACCGGCATGAACCTTGCGGCACACGCCTATTTTTGTTTTGTAAAGTTACAACTTTTTTCTGAAACTGACAGAAAATATTTTCAGAAATATGCAAAATACGTGTGGAACAAGCAATAAGATTGGGGGGATTTTCACGGCCTTATGGGGGAGGCTTGGAAAGGGAGGTGTGGGAGGATGTCAGTCTTTAGAGCGGCGCATCTCCCAGGTGTCTTTGCGCCCCGTTTTATAAGTGTACGACCAGATGAACCATTCGCTGTCGAGGCGTTCTATATCGAAGGTGAACCAGCGTGTGGACACGGGGCGTGTCTGGTTCTCGATTTTGTCGGCGAGGCTCTGTGTCCATGCGTCGGCGCTGCCGTCGAGCAGCTGCATGTCGAAGCCTTCGGAGTGCTCGCTGAACAGGAATTTGCCGTTGTCCACGCGCCATGCCCCCGGGCATTGGTAGTGAAAGTCGAGCAGCAGGGTGCGTGGCTGCACGCTGCCGCCAGCCGTGGTGTCGGTAACAGTGAGGCGGTGGTGCTGCACGGCGGTGTCGGCGAAGGTGCCGTCGGCGTAGAACCACAGCACGCCTTCTTCGTCGCAATGGATGGTGCCGAGGCCGTCGGGGGCGTTGTAGTCCCACGAATGGGTGTAGACGTAGTGCCCCGGTATGTGCTGCTGCAAGGGCTCCAGCACCTGGCATTGGGCAAGCAGCGCCGTGGTGACGGCTATGGCGAAGGCAAGGAGTTTACGGCTCATGGTGTTATTGATGGCTTAAGGCTGCGGTCAGGGTTCCACTTCGCAACGCACGAAGCCCAAGGCCTGCGACTGCTCGGCGTTGAGCAGTATGTAGGTGGCTTCGCCCTCGGTACACAGCTCGCCCGCGCCGTTGGTTATCTCGGCATGGATGAACAGGAAGTTGCGCACCTGCTTGGTGATGTGTGCACGTATGGTGAGCGCGGGCTCGTTGGTGGAGACTTTCTTGCGAAACTTGACACTGAGGTTGGTGGTGAAGCCGCTGGTCTGTTTCTTGCGCCACACCACCCAGCCGCATATCTCGTCGATGAGGGTGCTGAGTATGCCGCCATGCATGGTGTCGACCCATCCCTGGAAGTATTCGCCGGGGTGCCAAGTGCTTACTATGTCGTCGCCATCCTCGTAGAACTCCATGTGGAGCCCTATGGGATTGTTGGGGTCGCAACCGAAGCATCGGTAGCCCTCTTTCCCTATCCAGGGATTGATGATTTTTCTCATGGCACCGTGGGGCCGCAGTTACGGCTGGAGGAGCCGCCGGAGCAGCCTGTTAGAATGTGTGCGACGCGACGGTCTGCAACTTGCCGTTGCTGATTCTGAGGGTCATGAGGTGGCCGTTGTCGTAGGTTCCGCCGTAGTAGTATGAATAGATGTCGGCCATACGGGCCTCTATCTTGGTCGAGAGGGTGAGCGTTGACGGGTCGAAGGCCGTCACGGTGAGCTGGCAGCGCGAGGCCCAGAAGTCGCCGTGTATGGCGCCGAACATGTCGAACTGGCGGTTCTTGGTGTACTCAAGGCGCATGAAGCCGTTGTCGTAGCCCAGCGAGGCGGTGTCGAGGGTGTAAGTGGTGCGGCCCTGCGTGGTGTTGTAGAAGATGGCGGTAACGACGGGGTAGGTGTAAGAGCCGTCGGCGAGGAGCGGCGTGCGGTAGGCCACGCAACGCCACGAGCCGCTGGTGGGCTCGTACTCCAGGTCGTAGGAGGAGGCGTACCAACCTTCGTCGTCGAACATCACGTACACGGTGGTGTCGTCGTCAGCCACAGGGGGCACGTAGGGGTCGGGGATGGTATCTGTGCCGGTGCCAGTGCTGTCGCCCAGGTAGGTGAAGTGGGCGGTATAGGTGGTGTCCTGGGTCACGACAACGGTGCGCACGGATTCAGACACGCCGTCGGTCCAGCCGTCGAAGCGGTACTGCTCGCCGCGCGGCGTGGCACGAAGCTCGACGGTTGTTCCCTTTTTGTATTCACCGCCGCCGGTGACGATGCCCCAATCATCGTTGTTGCATCTAACGGCAATTGTGTATATGTCGTTGTCAACGCATGAACTGAATAAAAGTGTCGCCACAGTTGCAAGACACAGGCTAATCAGGTATTTTCTCATATTGTTGTTTATTTTCTATTTTGCTGTATTATAATATATTGCACATGATCAACCGCCAATGGCGCCGACTGTTACAAATTGCAAAGGTAGTATTTTTTTTTCATACACGCAAATTATTATTATACTTGCTCTAAAATATGCCTGTTTCCACGGCACCCAGCACGACGTTGTCGGCAACCCTAAACCACGTGTTCCTATCTCACTATTTTCTAAAATTTTTATGCGTTTGCCAATGAAAAGAGACCTTGGGACATACGAAAAACGGATTATCGGCGTTATACAACACAAAACTATCAAACAACAGCAATGAACATACTCCTATTAGGTTCGGGCGGCCGCGAACATGCAATGGCCTACAAGATTGTACAAAGCAAACGATGCAACCATCTGTTCATAGCCCCGGGGAATGCGGGCACGATGAAGATAGGCACCAACATAGCGTTGGACATCAACAACTTTGAAGAGATAAAGCAATGCGTGCTCGACAAGAGGATAAAGATGGTGGTGGTTGGTCCGGAGGCGCCGCTGGTGGCCGGAATAGTGGACTACTTCGCCGGAGACCCGCAACTTAACAAGGTGATTATAATAGGTCCCTCGAAAGAGGGGGCGCGGCTGGAGGGCAGCAAGAACCACGCCAAGGCGTTCATGGCCAGCATGGGCATCCCCACGGCACGCTACGCCACCTTCGGCAAAGGCAACATCAAGCGCGGCGAGGAATTCCTCAACAGCCTCAAGGCCCCCTACGTGCTCAAAGCCGACGGCCTTGCCGCCGGTAAGGGGGTTATCATTGCCGAGACGCTGGAAGAGGCCAAGAAGACGCTGCACGAGATGGTGGAGGAGCATAAGTTCGGCGACGCATCGGACAAAGTGGTGATAGAAGAATACCTGCAAGGTATTGAGCTGTCGGTCTTTGTGCTGACCGACGGACAGCACTACAAGATACTGCCGTCGGCCAAAGACTACAAACGCATAGGCGACGGCGACACGGGACTGAACACCGGCGGCATGGGCTCGGTGAGCCCCGTGGTGTTTGCCGACAAGACCTTCATGAAGAAGGTGGAGGACCGCATCGTCATACCCACCATCAAAGGACTGAAGAAAAACAAGATAGGATACAAGGGGTTTATCTTCATAGGCCTCATGGCCGTGCAGAACGAAGACCCTGCTCAGGGACTGGACCCCTACGTGATAGAATACAACGTGCGCATGGGCGACCCCGAGACCGAGTCGGTGTTCCCGCGCATAAAGTCGGACGTTGTAGAGCTGTTCCAACACACCTTCGACATGTCGCTCAACAAGTTGGATTTAGAGATAGACCCACGCACGGCGGCGACGGTGATGATGGTTGCAGGGGGATACCCAGGGAGTTACGAGAAGGGGCATATCATCAACGGTCTTGACAAAGCCGGCGACTGCCTGCTGTTTCATGCCGGCACGGCATCGGTGGACGGCGTGGCAGTGACCAACGGCGGACGCGTGCTGAGTGTCACCGCCTTGGCCAACAGTCTGCCTGAAGCCCTGCTGACCTGCTACCAGACTGCCGACAAGATAGACTGGAAAGGCAAACAAATGCGCCGCGACATAGGTCAAGACCTGCTGAAATGGCACATGCCGCAGTAGGCCCCAACAATCCCTCCGATTGAGGGTCGTTGCGGGATGGACTAATACTCACAAAACAGAATAAGCGAGCCACTGGGCGAATGCAGCGAGAAGCTTTCGCCAAGAGCCTCGTTGAGTGTACCTTGCCACCACTGTGTCAGGCAACGGTCAACAAGTGGGTAGCGCAACCCCTCGGCACTCACGGGAATGTGTGGTGTGAGTGATAAGATGGATATCTGCTGACCTTTGTAGGATGCAAAACTCTGATGACCGGTGACGTGCTGCATGACACCGTAGTCGCTGTATATGACCGGCCGCACCGGTAACCCCGAAGCTGTATGCTGCGAGCTGTAGAGGGCAAGATAGCTGATATTGCCGAGGGTGTGGTCCTCGCGGAGGCCTGTGGCCCCAAGTATGGCTATGCGCGCCCAGTCGTGGGCACAGCAGAGGCGGAAAGCCTTGCCGAGGTCGTTATAATCCTGCTCGATGACATGGATAAAACGGGGGCCGAGCTTTTGGCGCATATCGTCGGAGAGGGAGTCGCCGTCGCCGGTGACATAGAAATCTGCGGCATACGGCACTCCGGCCTCAAGCAGTTTACCATAGGCTCCGTCGCAGCATACAAGATGCTGTGTATCACGCAACATCAGGAGCAGTTCGGGCCTTGTGGGAAACAATCCGTTGGCAAGTATTACAGCATCAAAATGTTCAGACATTGGAGCGATATTTTTTGAGCCATGCACGGTAGCCCATGATGCTCATTACAAAAGAGACAGCATAGAAAGCCGCCACGACATACATCTGGCTCAAGATACACATAACCACTGTTACAGGATTTACTATCAGCCATATATACCACTGTTGGTAGTACTTCTTGGCAAGCATCCACATGCCCACCATGTTGAGCGACGAGGTGAAGCCGTCGAGGAATGGGTGATTGCTCTCACCAGGGATGTGGCTAAGCAACAAGGTCATAACACCAGCAAGCGCCACTATCACAATGACAAGCCATAGCCATTGTACAGGTGTAAGCGACTTGATACTGGTGGTAGCTTCTGGATTATGACGATCCTTTATAACGCCTCGCCACACTAATATACCATAGAATGAGGCGATTATATAGTACAGCTGTATAGATGCATTGGCATAGAGTCCACCCTTGAAGAATACTATCAAATAGGCTATCGGCATCAGAAGACCGAACAGCCACATTGCCTGCCGTTCATGCCATTCAAGATAGACGTAGACCACGCCCAACAGGGAGCCTATAATCTCTAATGCCAACATCACATATTGAGTATGGCGCGGAGAGCGAAGTTGATGCCAGGCTGCTGATAGTATGCACGATAGACAGCACATGAACCATCGGCCTGGTGGTCGTCGAACGACCAGGCGGGCAGGCGGTAGTGATTGTTGAGCAGGTTGTTGACCAAAAACTGGAACTCCAGTTTATGCCATTTGTAGGATGCCCTGACATTGAGGAGGAAATAATCGTCCTGAAGCAGTTCCTGACGGTCGGTATTGTCGCAATACATCTTGCCCACGTACTTGCCTTGCAACTCAATGCGGAAGTTCTTGAAGAGCTCGTAACCCGCAGCGGCGGCGCCCACCACGGCGGGCGAGTAGCTGAGATGGGTGTTGCCAAGGTCGCGAGTCTGCAAGTTGCCGTAATAGTCGTAATACGACCATGTGTAGTTGATGATGCGGTTGTCGCTAAGCGTGATGTTGGCATTGGCCGAGAAGCGCGGAATATTCACCGGGTGCAAGGCTCCCTCGAGCTCAAGACCTATGCGGTAGGACCGGTCGACATTCTCCATTAATACATAACCGACAGGGTTGAGACGTCCGCTAGGCACGAGCTGGTCTTTGTAGAACATGCCGTAGAGGTTGGCAGCCAGCTGAAAGTTGGGATTCTTGCTGTAGCGGTAGCCCACTTCGAGGTCGGTGAGGTGCTCGGGAAGCACGGTGTCGCGTGCGGTGGTTGACTTGAGGATGTCCTTGATGTCGCCGCGTGTGGGCTCACGACTCACCATGCCGGCAACCACATAGAGACGGTTGCCGCCGCCCGTGGCATAGTTCCATCCCAACTTGGGATTGAAGAAGCTGTATTGCCCACGGAAATGCATAGGGGTAAGGTCGTCGTCGGGACCGTCTATCTGATAGTCAATCAGTCGCAGCTGAAGGTCGGCGTAGATGTTGTGCTTTGATGAGGGGAAGTACTGCATACGGGCAAACGAGGTGGCATCAATCTTCAGGCTGTTGTTGTGGTACCACTCGTCGTTGTCGGCTGATACATTGCCAGCCTGGTCCCAGATGATATTGCCAAAGACCTGACCGTCGTAACGCTGAGCCGTCTCGCCGAACGAGAGTTTGAGCTTGTCGGTAGTGCGGTGGGCCGTGATATTGCCCGTGAAGGAGTGGTTGAGCATCTGCTTGCGGGTAATCTGGTCACTATTGTACAGCATTGACCAAGCACCTGCGGCATAGAACCAGTTGCAGTCGTCGAAATACTCCTCATAATAGCCGTCGCCATGAGTGTAGTGAGCGGTGGCGTTGAGCAGCCACAGGTCGCCAATCTGACGGGAATAGTAGAGCTGATAGTGCCGCTGGTTGTAATTATCGGACTGGTTGTCATAGTAGCGCACATTGCCGAAGGTGTCGAGCATATAAGCACCCGCCCCGTTGTAGCGCGGGTCGGCATCTAGTTCTTCTGCGTATGCTCCATCCCAGGTAATGCCTGTGTGCTGCTTGCCGATTATGACGGTGCCTTTGAGGATGCTGCGGTTGCCGTACCAGCCGCCGGTCATGAAGAGCGACTGATGGTCGCAGAAGCCGTTGCGCACATAGCCGTCGCTTTTGACGTTGCTGTAGGCCATGTCGAACACAAAGCCTTTGGGTGTCAGTCCCGTACCTGCCGTGAGGCTGTAGCTGCGGGTGTTGAACGAGCCCGCCATAAGGTCGGCGGTGGCGTAGGGCTGCGAAGCGGCACCCAGCGTCTGCAGGCTTATACTGCCGCCCGCCGAGGCCGTGCCGCCGCTGGTGGCTCCTATACCACGCTGTACCTGCATGTTTTGTGCCATGCCGGTGATGTTGGGAATGTTGACCCAGTAAACAGCCTGACTCTCGGCATCGTTGAGCGGTATGCTGTTGATGTTGACATTGATACGAGTGCCGTCGATGCCACGGATACGGAGCGATGTGTTGCCCACCGTTCCGTTCTCGCCGGAGGCCACCACAGACGTCTGCTGACCTATGACGTAGGGCAGCGAGGTGTTGATACGCTCCTCCTTGAGTTGTTCGCGACTCAATGTCGAGTTGGTAATTGGTGTGCGGTCGTCGGCAAATGTGCCGCTAACCACAACGGTTTCAAGGACACGCACCGAGTCCTTGGCTGGTTTTTGCGCAATGGCAATTGTTGACTGGCAGCCCATGAGGACTGCGATGGCTGCAGTGCAGCGCAAAAAAGAAAAGTTGTGTCTTTTCATGCTTTTTCCTCCGCCGGTATTATCCGTTTCAGGTTCAAGGGTATTATCTCAGCTCCAACAAGTTGGGCACCCCAAAAATAAGTTAATTTCTGCCTAAAAGGCGATGCAAAGTTACGATTTTTTCTTGTTTTGCAAATATATTTTTGACATTTACGGCAACATTTGACAAAAAAAACGTAAATTTGCATTTTCTCTTAGACTCCCGAAACAGCGCGTAAACATAAGGTATGTCAAACCAATACAGCAATAGGGCAAACATTGTCAAGGCCATTTTCTGTTCTGTGGCTCTGATTTTCATCGTTCGCCTCGCCGCTCTGCAGCTCTTCGACAGGAAATACCCCGACCTGGCCAGGAAACAGGCCCTGCGCTATGTAACCCAATATCCCGCGCGCGGCCTCGTCTACGACCGCAACGGCCTGCTCCTTGTGTACAACGAGGCCGTCTACGACCTTATGGTCATCCCACGCCTGATAAAAGACTTCGACACCGCCGCCTTCTGCCGCTGCCTCCGCATTGAGAGAGAAGAGTTCGACAGCCGACTCCGCCAGGCCCGCAAGTACTCGCCCTACTCCCCCTCCCCCTTCATGAAACAGCTCTCCAAGGAAGAATTCGGATCCTGGCAAAACCAGCTGTACAAATTCAAAGGCTTCTATGTGCAGAAGAGAACCCTCCGCGTCTACGACCGCCCCATCGCCGCCCACGTCCTGGGGTATATCGGCGAAGTCGACGACAGAGACATCTCCAACGACCCCTACTACCGACAGGGCGACTATATAGGCAAAAGCGGCCTCGAGAAATGGTACGAACCCATCCTGCGCGGGCGCAAAGGCTGCAACGTGATGCATGTCGACGTGCACAACCGCGAGATCGGTCCCTACCTGAACGGCAAACTCGACTCGCTGCCCGTCGAAGGCCTCAACCTCTACACCACCCTCGACGCCGGGCTGCAGCAGTACGCCGAAAGCCTGATGGCCAACAAGCGCGGATGCATCGTCGCCATCCAACCCGCCACCGGCGAAATTCTGACCCTCGCCTCCGCACCCGCCTACGACCCCAACCTGCTCGTCGGCCGCCTGCGCCGCGACAACTACCCCCGCCTGAGCAGCGACGTCAACAAACCCCTCTTCAACCGCGCCCTGCAGGCCAAGTATCCCCCCGGCTCCATATTCAAGGTCGCGCAAGCCGTAACCGCCTTGCAGATGGGCGTGATAACCCCCCAGACGGGCTTCGCCTGCGACAAATCGCTCGTCGGCTGCCACAACCACCCCTCCGCACGCAGCGTGCAGGAAGCCATCAAGATGTCGTGCAACCCCTATTTCTACCACGTCTACAAACGCATGATACAGCAAGGCCGCTACAAGAGCAGCGCCCGCGACAGCCAGTACGGCCTCACCCAGTGGCACCACTACATGCTGCGCCTCGGCTTCGGCCAACGCCTCGGCATCGACCTCCCCGGCGTCAAGGCCGGCAACATCCCCGACACCGCCTACTACAACCGCTGGTACGGCCGCGACGGCTGGGCCTTCTCCACCATCTACTCCAACAGCATCGGCCAGGGCGAAGTCGAGGTGGTCCCCATCCAGATGGCCAACCTCGCCTGCATCGTGGCCAACCGCGGCTACTACTGCACCCCCCATCTCCTGCGCTACTACGGCCCCGACTCGCTCCAGCGCCCCGAGTTCCTCGAGCACCACGAGACCGGCATCGACCGCAGATGGTTCGAGCTCGCCGCCCGCGGCATGTACGACGTGGTGCACGGCGCCGGAGGCACCGCCCACAAAGCCGACGTGCCAGGCATCGACGTTTGCGGCAAGACCGGCACCGCCCAGAACCTCGGCGACGACCACTCCGTATTCATAGCCTTCGCACCCCTCGACAAACCCGTCATAGCCGTGGCAGTCTATGTCGAGAACGCACGCGGCGGCGGCGGCTCGTGGGCCGCACCCATCGCAGGCCTCCTCATCGAGAAATACATCAACGGCGAAGTCAAGCGCAAAGACTTCGAGCGCACCTATCGCGAAGCCTCCCCCTGCCAGAAACTCCCCCTCCGCAAAAAACGCTAACCAACATCAAACCTATCTACATATCAACATATCAACATATCAATATCAAACTTTTTAAACGTTAATTACCGTATAATTTTCCGTTAATTTATTTAGTCAACAATTTTAGCATCAATAAAACAATTAACGACCAATTAATGGAAATTAACGTTATTATAATATCAACTTATAAGTTTTAAGTTTTAAGTAGCTGACGCATATAACCTATCAACATCAAACATATCAACCTATCAACCTATCAACCTATCAACCTATCAACATCAAACATATCAACATATCAACATATTAACATATTAATCAATGCTCCCCCCTCCCCGCAAATACGACTTCACCCTCATAGCCCTCTACATAGGCCTCGTGCTCTTTGGCTGGGTCAACATCTACGCCGCAACCTTCAGCGAGGAGCACCGCCAAGTGTTCGACTTCTCCTGCCAGCACGGCAAGCAGCTTCTATGGATAGGCCTCTCCGCCATTGCCGCCGTCGCGGTGCTTAAAATCGACCCCAAGATATTCAGCACCACCGCCTACCTTATCTACGCCATCGCCCTTGCGCTGCTGGTGGTCACACTCTTCATCGCCACCGTCACCAAAGGCGCCACCTCGTGGATCAACCTCGGCGCCTTCAAGCTGCAGCCCTCCGAGTTTGCCAAATGCGCCACAGCCCTCGCCGTGGCACGCTTCATGCGCGAAATCGACATCAACCTCAACCGCCCCCGCACCTGGATCACCGTCGGCGCAATCATCGCCATACCCGCCGCACTCATCCTCCTGCAGCACGACACCGGCTCCGCTCTCGTCTTCGCCAGCTTCCTGCTCCCCCTCTTCCGCGAAGGGCTCACACCCTACATACTCATTTTCGGCCTCGTCGCCGTAATCCTCTTCGTGCTCGCACTCCTGCTCAACAAATACCTCCTCATAGGAATCATAGCCCTCGGCTGCCTCGTCTACCTCTTCCTATGGCTGGGCCGCCGCCGCGCCCGCAAAAACTACATGGGCACCCTGCTGGTCTTTGTCGCCTGCAGCCTCTTCACCCTCTCCGTCGATTTCGCCTTCAACCATCTGCTCGAACCCCACCAGAAGCAGCGCATCGAAGTGCTCCTCGGCAAAACCGACGACCTCAAAGGCGCAGGCTACAACGTCCACCAGTCCAAGATAGCACTCGGCTCAGGCGGCGTCCTCGGCAAAGGATTTCTCCGCGGCACCATAACCAAGGCCAACTTCGTGCCCGAACAGGAAACCGACTTCATCTTCTGCACCGTGGGCGAAGAATGGGGCTTCGTGGGCTGCACAGCCATGATTGCCGCCTATCTGGCTCTGCTGCTCCACATAGTCACCATAGCCGAACGCCAGCACTCCAACTTCTCGCGCATCTACGGCTACTCCGTAGCCTCCATCCTCTTCTTCCACCTCTTCGTCAACATAGGCATGGTCATCGGCCTGCTGCCCGTCATCGGCATACCACTCCCCTTCTGCAGCTACGGCGGCTCCTCCCTCCTCGCCTTCACCATACTCCTCTTCATCTTCATCCGCCAAGACTCCGCCCGCACCCAAGGAATATAGTACAGTTTTAAGTTATAAGTTATTAGTTCTAAATAGCTGACGCATATAACATATCAACATAGAACATCAACCTATCAACATCTAAATGCCCAAACCCACCACCCCCTCCATTCGCTGCTCATTCTGCGGCAAGTCCGAGAAATCCGTCCGCATGATGATGGCCGGAAAAGACGCCTACATCTGCGACCAATGCGTGGCCGACGCCATGGAAGTCTTTGCCCGGCACGGCTTCACACCGCAACCCGAAATAGCCCGTCCCGCTACGCCCCCCCATCCCGCCGACAGTCTGGCCATTCCCGCCCCACAAGATATAAAAGACTACCTCGACCAGTACGTTATAGGTCAGGACGAGGCCAAGCGCGTGCTCTCAGTGGCCGTCTACAACCACTACAAGCGCCTGCATTATACCGCCATGCATCCAACTGGCAATCCCGCCACCGATGTCGAAATTGAGAAGTCCAACATCATCATCGTGGGCGAGACCGGCACCGGCAAGACCCTCCTCGCCAAGACCATAGCACGCATGCTCGACGTGCCCTTCTGCATCGCCGACGCCACCGTCATCACCGAGGCAGGCTATGTGGGCGAAGATGTCGAAACCATCCTCACACGCCTGCTCCAAGCCGCCAACTACAACGTTGCCGCCGCCGAACGCGGCATAGTCTTCATCGACGAAATCGACAAGATTGCACGCAAGAGCGACAACCCCTCCATAACCCGCGACGTGTCGGGCGAAGGCGTGCAGCAGGCACTGCTCAAACTCATCGAGGGCGCCGTTATCAACGTGCCGCCCGAAGGCGGACGCAAGCACCCCGAGCAGCACCTCATCCCCGTCGACACCCGCAACATCCTCTTCATCTCCGGCGGTGCCTTCAGCGGCATAGAACGCATCATCGCATCGCGCCTAAAAACCAACGCCATAGGCTACGGCACATCAGCTTCGCGCACCAACCTCGACCGCAACAACATGATGCAGTACGTACTGCCCATGGACCTCAAGAAATTCGGACTTATACCCGAGCTCGTCGGCCGCTTCCCCATCCTCACCCACCTCAACCCCCTCGACCGCGACGCCCTCGTCCGCATACTCACCGAGCCGCGCAACGCCCTCGTCAAGCAGTACAAAGCCCTCTTCGACATGGATGACGCCAAGCTCGATATTGAGCCCGACGCCCTCGCCTTCATCGTCGACAAAGCCATTGAGTACAAGCTCGGCGCACGCGGCCTCCGCTCCATCATGGAAAGCGTTATGACCGACCTCATGTTCTCCATGCCCGAGCACCGCGGCAAACCCGTGCGCATCACCAAAGAATACGCCATGCAGCAGCTCGACAAATCAAAAATCAACAACTCCCTGCAATAATTTCCCCTCACCAACGTTATCAAACCATATTCAAACACTTAAAACTAATATTATGCTTAAGAGAATCCTCACCTTTTCATTATTCGTCATGCTTGTATCATTGCAATCCCAAGCCCAGGACAAGACCATCCAGCTTATCGACCCCGTCACCGGTGCCGACAACCCCGTACGCATAGCCTGCGAACTGCGCCGCAGCTACCGCAGCTTCACCGAAGGCGAGATACGCCAGGACCACCTCGCCACCCTCGTGTGGATGGCCTGCGGCGAGAACCGTCCCGACGAGCACAAACGCACAGTCCCTTCGGCACGCAATGCACAGGAAATAGAGCTCTACGTCTTCACCAAAGACGGCGTGTACAAATACATACCCGGCAAGCACCTGCTCAACCTCGTCACCCCTGGCGACCATCGCGCCAAGATAAGCCAGCAGGAGTTCTTCGCACAGGCTCCCATAGCCCTCGTGCTTGTGGCCAACTATGACAAGATGAAAGACTTCGACGCTGCCAGCCGCGACTTCTACGCCGCTGTCGACTGCGGATACGTGAGCCAGAACATCTACATGTTCTGCGCCGCCTCCGACCTCTACGGCACCGTGGCCTGCGGCGCCATCAACCGCGACGCCATCTCGACACTCCTCAAAATCAAGAACGGCAAAGTGATGTTGGCTCACCCTGTGGGACACGTACAGCACTAAGCCGCCATCGCAGTCATTCTCGGCTGCAACAGTGTGCTATACTTAATATGCAACTCCTTATAACCAAGAAGTTCAGCTTCGAGATGGCTCACGCCCTCGACAGCTACGACGGTCGCTGCCGCAACCTGCACGGCCATTCGTACAAGTTAGCCGTCACCGCCACGGGCTCTCCAGCCTCCAAGGGCGCCAAAAGCGGCATGGTGGTGGACTTTGGCGACCTGAAACGCATTGTTGAGCAAACGGTTATAGAGCCTTTCGACCACGCCTTGGTGCTCTGCAAAGACTCCCCGCTGCTGGCAGGACTGCCCACCAAGACCGTCGCTGTCGACTTCCAACCCACCACCGAAAACCTGCTCATGCATTTTGCGCGCCTCCTCGAGCCGCGCATGCCCGAAGGCGTCAGGCTCCACTCCCTGCAACTGCAGGAAACCGAAAACAACTTGGCCGAGCTGATATTATAGCTTAGGTTGTCGTCGCAGCCGATCTCGAATGCAATCGTCACCGCAGCAGCAGCACCGTACCTTTGCGCGTAGCCACCGCGTCGGGCGACGTGCCTTCGCGGTAGGTCACTATGTACACATACGACCCTTGCGGACAGGCCATGCCGCCGCTGCGACCGTCCCACCTCGCCCCGGGGTCGTCGCTCTCGTACACCACGATGCCGTTGCGGGCGTAAATGGTTATATGGAAGCCGCTTATTTCCGACGCCTCCACACCGAAGGTGTTGTTTTCCGACTCGTCGGGAGTGAACACGTTGGGTATATACATAGTGTTGCGTATCACGGGTATGAGTGCCACGACCGTGTCGCGGCAACGGTCGCTGAACACCTCCAGCGCCAGCAGCACGTTGGTATCCTCAATACCGGCACGGTAGTTTAGCGTCTGACGGTCCGAGTGGAACGCCCCGTCGATAAACCAGCGGCGGCCGTCTGTACGCTGCGAGCGGTCGATGGCTGTCAGCTCCATACGGTCGGGCGACAGCTGCGTCGGACTGTAGTCCATCTTCGCCTTCACCACCCGCAGCGGGTCGAGCTGCACGGTGCCCGTGGCCGGACAGCGCGGATAGTCGTAATAATCGGCATAAAGCGTGTAAGTGGTGGGCGCGAGCGGCATCACCAGCACCGCCGCCGCCTCGCCTTGACGCTCCAGCAGCGTGTCTTCGGGGTACGACGACCACAGCCTGTATCTCAGCGATGTGTCCGACTGCAACAGGTACGACCTGCTGCTGCACAGCGCCGTGACTCCTATCGACACCGGCGGCGGCTCTATCACGCTCAGGCGCAGCAGCAGCACACTGTCGCAGCCGTGACGCCCCGCCAGCACACGCGTGTACACACCTGGCCGAGTCAGCACCGTGTCGAAATAGTGGTAGCCCGTACCCTGACAGAAGGTATCGTATATTTCCATAGTGTCGGCATAGTACAGCGTTAGCTGCATCACCGCCACACTGTCGCAGCCCTGCACGTTGAGCAGTGATGCGTACTGCGAGGAGGAATAGGTGCCTGGCTGCGCAAAGGTATGCCCCAGCCAGCTGTACGAGCCGCAGGCGGTGACGCTGAAGGTAGAACCGTTGGCGTGCCCCACCGTCAGCAACAGCCGCCGCACGCTGTCGCAGCCATGATAGGTATGCATCTGCCGGTACGACGACGACATGTACTGCCCCGACTGGCGGAAGGTGTGGCCGCACCACGTGTACGAGTCGCACGCCCTCACGGTGTCGTCCTCCGTCACCGACTGGTACACCGCCAGCCGGTAATGTCTTATGCTGTCGGCACCCGTGGCCGCGGGATATACGTAGTCGTAGGTCGCCGCACTGTCCATGCGGTGGCCGTCCCACGTCAGCGACAGCCGTGACGCACACACGCCGCTGTCAAGCCACACATGCACGTTCATCCACACGTGCAGCGTGTAGTATACCACGCTGTCGCAGCCTTCCGCGTTTCTCAGCACCCTTGTGTCGCTGGCACTGCCGGTATAGCTCATGCCCTGCCACTGCCACGGCAGCCGGTTTTCGACTATGGTGTCTCTTACGTGCGACGAGGTGCTGTCGTGCACCGCCACCCGCAGCGTCAGCACACTGTCGGCACCGCACCAGTTGCGCAGCACTATGGCAGCCACCGTGTCGGTGGTAAACACTGCCCCGTTCCACAGCAGCGGCAGGCTATAGGCGCACACCGCGCTGTCTGCCTCGGCACGGCTGTTCATGCACACGTATAGGCGGTAATATATCACGCTGTCGCAGCCGTTCCCGGCCGTAACGGTAACAGTGTCTCTTGTGTTGCCCGTGTAACTGGTGCCGTGCCACAGCCATGGCATATTGTTCTCCGCCACCGTGTCGCTCACCTGCGACGAGCTGTTCCTCAGCACACGCAGGCACAGCCGCGTGATGCTGTCTTCGCCGTGAGGACCTATGGCATGCATGGTGTCAACCACACAGCTGTCCGTCGCCACGCGGTGCCCTTTCCACAGCAGCGGCAACAATCCCTCGCACAAGGCGCTGTCCACGCTTCCGCGACGGTTGCGCCACACGTGCAGCGAGTAGTGCACCACGCTGTCGCACCCCGCCGCGTTGACTGTCACCACCACCGTGTCGCCCACATCGCCCCTGAAGCGGCAGCCCATCGCGCTGTACGGCAGACGGTCCTCCACTATGGTGTCGGCTCTTCGCGCCGAGCTGTTCCTCAGCACATGCAGCGTGCGCAGCACTATGCTGTCGGCACCCGTCCTCGACCGCAACGTGTCTGCACGGGTACCCTCGCCGGTGCGCACCGCGCCGTTCCACAGCAGCGGCAGCGCATTCTCGCACACCGTGCTGTCCTCCCGTGTGTATTGGTTCCAGTGCACAAACAGGCTGTAGGTCACCATGCTGTCGCACCCCGCCGCGTTGCGCAGCGTGAAGCGGCGGCCGCTGACGGGACCCGTGAACACACTGTCGTGGTACCTCACCGGCAGCCGGTTCTCCACCACGGTGTCGTGCACGGCGGCTGCTGTGTTGGCCTTCACGCGCATGCGCATCACCACGGTGCTGTCCTCGCCGTGGCTGCCTGCCCCCGCCATCCTGTACGCCGCAGTGCTGTCGGTCCTAAAGCTCACGCCGTTCCACAGCAGCGGCAGCGCCGTGGGGCACACCGCCGTGTCGGCTGTGTCAACAATGTTGCGCCACACGTGCAGCGTGTAGTATATCACGCTGTCGCAGCCGTTCTCGGCTGTAACGACAACAGTGTCTCTTGTGCTGCCGGTATAGCTGGTCCCGTGCCAACTCCACGGCAGCCGGTTCTCAACTATTGTGTCGCCTATGCGTGCCCTGCTGTTGCGCAGCACGTACAGGCGCATCGTCAGCAAGCTGTCGGCACCCGTCCAGGCCCTCAGCGTGTCAGCCTTGCTCACGTGCCACACCCCCGCCTGCGCCGCAATTCCCGCCGTGTCAAACAGCCTGTGGTTCCACCGCAGTGGCAAAGCTCCTTCGCACACCGTGCTGTCCGCCGTGTCCCTCACGTTGCGGTGCACGTACAGGTGGTAGCTTACCACGCTGTCGCAGCCCACTGCGTTGGTGAGTGTTATGGTGTCGCCGCCACCCGTGGTACCGCCGGTATAGCTTGTGCCGCCGTAGTTCCACGGCAGCTGATTCTCCACTATGGTGTCGTGCACCGTCGCCTGACTTACGTGGTTCACTGCCAGGTGCAGCGTCACCGTGCTGTCGCAGCCCGTCGACGAATGAAGCGCATGTGGGTACACGCCCGGCAGCCTGTAGCGGAAACCCATGAATAGCAACGAGCTGTCGCTGCACACCGTGTCGTATCTGTGGTGGTCGTACACCGCACCCACCCTCAGCCGCATCGTCAGCAGGCTGTCGGCGCCCGTGCCGGCCCTCAGCGTGTCGGCAAGCATCAAGGTGCCGCCCTCGGCCGTGCCGAGCATCGCCGCCGTGAACAGGCGGTGGTTCCACCATAGCGGCAGCTGGTTGCGGCACACCGTGCTGTCAGCCGTGTCCCTCACGTTCATCCACACGTGCAGCGTGTAGTATATCACGCTGTCGCATCCGTTTGCGGCTGTAACGTGGGCGGTGTCTCTTGTGCTGCCCGTGTAGCTAGTACCGTGCCAGCTCCACGGCAGCTGGTTCTCTACTATGGTGTCGCTGACGTGCGCCCGGCTGTTGCGCAGCACGTGCAGGCGCATCGTCAGCAGGCTGTCGGCGCCCGTGCCGGCCGTCAGCGTGTCGCGCATCATGCGGTTCCATATCCCCTGCACCGCCGCCATGCCCGCAGTGTCAAACAGGCGGTGGTTCCACCGCAGCGGCAGCCGCCCCTCGCACACCGTGCTGTCCGCCGTGGCCCTCACGTTGAGCCATACGTGCAGGTGGTAGTATATCACGCTGTCGCAGCCGTTCGCGGCCGCAACTCTAACGGTATCGCTGGTGCTGTAGCTGTAACTGTTGCCCATCCGGCTCCACGGCAGCTGGTTCTCGACAATGGTGTCGTTGACCTGCGCCCGGCTGTTCCTCAACACCCTCAGCCGCATCAGCACCACGCTGTCGGCACCCGTCCGCGCCCGCAACGTCACGCTCTGGCTTATCGTCAGCGGCCCCGCCGACGAGGCAAGGCCAATGGTGTCGAATATCCTGCCGTTCCACCGCATAGGCAGCCGCCCCTCGCACACCGTGCTGTCCGCCGTGTCCCTCACGTTGCGGTGCACGTACAGGTGGTAGCCCACCACGCTGTCGCAGCCCGCCGCGTTTCTCAGCACCCTTGTGTCGCTGGCGCTGTCCGTGTATACGTCGCCCATCCATATCCACGGCAGCTGGTTTTCCACTATGGTGTCGCTAACCCGAGCCGAGCTGTTCATCCTCACGTGCAGCCTCATCGTCAGCACGCTGTCCTCGCCGTGGCTGCCCATGCCCGCGAAGCACCTGTCGCGCGATATCACGCATGGGTCGCCCTGGCCGTTGCAGGCCTCCAGGCCGAAGCTCACGCCGTTCCACGTCATCGGCATACCGTTCTCGCACACCGTGCTGTCCACCGTGTCCGCCACATCCCTGCGCACCGTCAGCCTGTACTCAATCACGCTGTCGCACCCCCAGTGGTTGGCAATGGTCACCGTCGCCGTTGTGTCCCACACGTCGCAGCCCTCTTCAAACCACGCCGCCGCCACCGTCAGCGAGTGGTACTGCCACGGCAGCCGGGCCCTCACTATGGTGTCCGCCACCGTCGCCGAGCTGCCGTGGTTCACCGTCAGCAGCAGTCTCACCGAGCTGTCGCAGCCGTAGCGGTTGTGCAGCGCGCAAGGTCGTGCCAGGCTGTCGCTCCGCCAGCTTCCGCTGGCCGTCAACCTGTTGCCGAGCCACCACATGCTGTCGCACACCGTGGCCGACGTGTCGCCCCGAGTCGGGTGATGAATTGTAAGGTATAGCGTCACCACGCTGTCGCAGCCCGCCCTGTTGCCGCCCGTCATGGTGAAGCACGCCAAGTCGTGCACCAGTCTCACCGCGCAGCCCCTGTAGCGCGGCTCGCGGCTCGCGTTGGCCGTCGACGACGTCGTGCTGAACGCCATCGCCACCGCCCCTTCAATGTCCTCGGTGGTGCTGCTCCAGTAGTGGCCGCCCAGGGGATAATAGGTCTGCATATCGCGGTAGCCCGCCGCAGGCAGCAGCAGGGCCCCGTTCGCCTCCATAATCTGCCATTGCGCCGCCGTGTAGCTGTTGGCGCCGCCCGGGGTGAAGCTCACGCCCGCCGGCAGCGTCCATCCGTCAGGCAGCAGCATAAGCCCCTGCACCGGCCCCGACGGCGTCTGTACCGAGGCCAGTCCCCGCAGCTGTGCCGCGTTGTTGCGGCCGTTTATCACATATTGCCACTCGCTGCGCGTAAGGGTACGCCACAGGCCTGCCTCGCCGCCTGCACCCGTTATGGCGTTGTGCACACCCCAGTCAGCCTCGCGCCACTGGCCCGTAAGGCTGTACAGGTACGACGAGCCGTCGGTGGGCCCGTAGCCGTGCGAGCCTACTCCGCTCGACACGTAGTCGTACGGACGGTAGTACACATTGCCGTTGTTCCAGCCGCTCGTGCCCCATCCGAAGAGGTCTATCCATCCCGTGTTTGCCGCACCTATAGCGCGGTTCAGACGGCCTATTACGTCATATTGGTTGCCTGCCAGGCGCCACGTCTGGGTGCTGGCCTGGTATTGCAGGTTGCCCCTTGCGAAAGCCACCTGCCGTGTGCTGCTCACCGAGAAAGCACCCTGTAGCAGACCTTCCTGCAAGGTGGTCGAGCTGTAGTAGGTCACGCCGTGCCACGTAAGGCTGTCGCAGCCCGTAGCCACCGTGTCGCCGTTCGACGCGCGGCGCACCGTCAGCTGCAGCACGTCCACGCTGTCGCACCGCTGCGCGTTGGCGTTGCTCATCCTATACCGGTAGGTGCCCGAGCGCGTGTAGTTGGTACCGTGCCAGGCAAACACGCCGCAGGTGCTGGCCGTGGTCACGTGCACCGACGTGTCCTTGGTCGTAAGCGAGTATATAACCAGGCTGTCCACGCCGCTCGCCGCCCGCAGAGTATCTATGCAGCTGCCCTGCGCGCTGAAGTAATGCCCGCGCCAGGTGCACGGCAGCTTGTTGGCACACAGCGAGGTGTCGTAACGCGTAATCTGCGGACACGTCGCATCCTGCCATATATGGTTGAAGTAGTTCCAGTTTGGAGCCGTCAGGTATGCCGGCAGCGACCCGCACGGCACATGCACCGGCGTATTGGGCGACACCGGCTGCATGCCTCCCGTCGTGTGCGAGAAAGTACGCGACTGCACCGTGGGCGGCACTATGGGCAGCATCTCTATCGAGTCGATGCGGAAGCACATGGCGAAAGCCCTGTCGCCAATGGTGCGCACACCGCTGCCAACCACCAGTTTCCTCACCTTGTTGCAGCTGCCGAAGGCAAAATCGCCTATCGTCTGCACCCCGTCGGGAATCGTCAGCGTTCCCGTCACGTTCGAGCAGCTGCTGAAAGCGCTGTAGCGCACCTCACGGAGCGACGCCGGCAACTGTAGCGACTGCAAGTACTGACAGTTGCTGAACGCCTGAGTGTCGATAACCGACAAGCCCGAGGGGAATGTGATTGCCGACATGCCGCCGCACGAGAAGAAAGCCCCGTTGCCTATCGATGCCACGCCCGCCGGCAGCGTCACCGTCGAGATTGCGTTGCAGTAGCCGAAGGCGAAAGCGCCCACCGCCGTGACGTTGTACGACACGCCGCCGTTGCTCACCGATGCCGGTATCGTCAGCGCCCCCGACGGCGCAGTGTATCCCGTCCACGTCTGGTTGCCGCGGTTGCCCGTGGGGTTCACCACCGTCACCGTGCGCGCCGCCTGATTGCTAATCTTGTAGTAGAGCGTCTGCCCCGTCGGAGCCGCAGCGGCGAAGTCATACGCCTGCCCGTGCACCGACAGGCACACCGACAGCAGCAACGCTATAACCGCCCAAACTCTCATGACCAAGGCAAACTTGCGTATAATTATTTATACATTACTATTAGATAAACGCAACATCCTGCATATTATTATACTGAAGCCGAAAGAAATTTCATCCCAACCCAAAACACATTCCTCCCGCCCCACCCCTCACCCTCTAACAACACCTACGCAACCCTGCAAAAACAGCCATCCCACCCCGCACCGTCCAAAAATCGTCCAAATCCACAAATAACGCCATAATCATATCATTATCAACACTTAACAATGTGTGCTAAAATTCTGCACAACTCCCGATTTTGGTATATATAACGTAAAGCGTAAGTATATAGATGATAAGGAGTTGGTTGGACCAACTCCTTATCATCTATATACCTTCTCTAAATATACTCTTTATTTGGGCAGATGTGGTGATGGGAAATGGGGTTGATTTGGAATTATGAAGGGTGGAAAGCGGTCGGGATTTGGTGAAAAAAGGGGACGGGGGAAATCGGTTTTGACGGTGGAGGATTTGGTGCTTGTCGGTAAAATTTGCGGGGGGTGACATTGGCGGGGATGGTTTCCGGTGGCGGGAAAAGTCTTTTGGCTTATAGGCCCTCTCAACAATTGGATGGCGGCGGCGCAAAAATATTTTGCCATTCGGAAATTAATCCGTATCTTTGCAACTCGAAAATAATGCGAATGGATGGCATGACAACGAACGGGCAGAAGGCTGTATGATGTATCGCTTTTCTCTCATAATCTTATACTTATTGTGTAGCAAAGGATGATTGCTTTTATAGATACCGAGGTTGGATTTCAGGACAAAGAGGCGAAAGACTTTGGGATTGTGCGCGAGGATGGCATCACTTTGCACACACATTCCTTGGGAAAATTCCAGCAGTTTGTGTATGAGTGCGAGTACATCTGTGGGCACAACATCATACAATTTGACCTGAAATACACGAATATCAAAGGCAAGCATACATATATCGACACTTTGCCCCTCTCCCCTCTGCTATTCCCGAACAAGCCTTACCATCGACTGGTGAAGGACGACAAGCTGCAGGTCGACGAGCTGAACAACCCGGTTAATGATGCGAAGAAGGCCAAAGACCTCTTCTACGACGAGCTGGAGGCGTGGAAGCGCCTGAGCAAGCCAGAGCAGGAGATACTCTACCAACTGCTTAACGACAAGGAGGAGTTTGGAGGATTCTTCAAATATGTGGGCTATACCCCGCAAATACAGTCTTCTTTCTTGGGGCGGCTGCTGTCGTCGAAGCCTGAAACGTGCGCACTGATAGCGTCCGAGTATCACGGAAAGATATGCGACAATGCCAACTTGGGTAAACTTGTGGCATCATATCCTATAGAGCTGGCTTTCGCATTGGCCATCATTGGGGCTAACGACATTATGAGCATTACCCCCGCATGGGTGCAACGCACCTACCCATACGTGTCGGAAGTGATGAACCTGCTAAGGAACACGTCATGCGGCGAATGTGAATATTGCAGGAACCAACTGGACGCCCACAAAGGGCTAAGGGACTTCTTTGGCTATAATGAGTTCCGTATCTTCGACGGGAGAAAGATGCAGGAAGAGGCTGTGGAGGCGGCCATACAAGGAGAGTCGCTGCTGACAATATTCCCTACCGGTGGCGGCAAGAGCCTCACTTTCCAGCTGCCTGCGCTTATGGCAGGCCGCAACATGCATGGCCTTACGGTGGTGATATCGCCGTTGCTGTCGCTAATGAAAGACCAGGTTGACAATCTTGCCGAACGAGGAATCAGCGATGCGGTGACCATCAACGGGCTGCTCGACCCTATTGAACGTGCCAGCGCAGTGCAACAGGTTGCCGACGGCTCGGCCAATCTGCTATACATAGCTCCCGAGATGCTGCGAAGCAATACCATAGAACGTCTGCTACTGGGGCGCAACGTGGTGCGTTTCGTCATTGACGAGGCTCACTGCTTCTCGGCCTGGGGACAGGATTTCCGTGTGGACTACTTCTATATCGGCGACTTTATACGTAAGCTACAAGAGCAGAAACATCAACAACAACCCATTGCCGTATCCTGTTTCACTGCTACCGCAAAACAGAAGGTCATTACAGATATATGTGACTATTTCTCGCAGAAACTCGATCTGAAGTTGAGGGTTTTTGCCGCCAGTTCAGAGCGCAAGAACCTGCACTACACCGTAATCCACTCCGACACCAACGAGGACAAATACAACCGCCTTCGTTCAATAATCCTTAGCCGCAATTGCCCCACGATTGTATATGTGAGCCGGACGAAGCTCACAAAGGAATTGGCCGACCATCTTTGTGCCGACGGCATAATGGCACGACCTTTCAACGGCAGGATGGAGGCTGTAGACAAGATACGCAACCAAGATGCCTTCATGAACAACGATATCCAAGTGATAGTGGCCACATCGGCATTTGGAATGGGTGTGGACAAGAAGGATGTTGGCTTGGTTGTGCATTACGACATCAGCGACTCGCTGGAGAGCTACATACAGGAAGCCGGACGTGCCGGTCGAGACCCGTCAACGGAGGCCGAATGTTATGTACTATATGCTGACAGCGACCTTGACAAACACTTCCTCCTACTAAATAGTACAAAACTGTCCATCAGCGAAATCCAACAAGTGTGGAAAGCCATAAAGGACTTGACACAACAGCGTCCAATTGTGAGTTGTTCCGCTCTTGATATTGTACGCAAGGCAGGTTGGGGCGACGAGGTGTTCGATATTAGCACACGAGTAAGTGCAGCCGTTGCAGCGTTGGAGAATGCAGGTTTCATTGAACGGGGCAACAACACGCCACATATCTTTGCAACGGGCATAACCGTTGGCAACATGAGCGAAGCCAGCCAGCGCATCGCCCGTTCGGCCCTGTTTGACGACAACACCCGCAAGGTAGCCACAAAGGTTATAGGGTCGCTCATAAGCCGTCGTGCCACCATAAGAAACGACGACGAGGCCGAAAGCCGCGTAGACTATCTGGCCGATATGCTGGGATTGACGAAAGAAGACGTAATCCGCAGCATAAACCTGATGCGGCAGGAGGGTATTCTTGCCGACAGTCATGACATGCTGGCAGGCCTTCCAAAAATCAACACGCAACGCGAGCTGAAAAACACCTTGCAATTGGAACGGTTCCTATTGACCAAGCTAACAGAGGGCACTCGCGAGCTGAATTACAAAGAGCTTAACGAGGAGGCTCAATCGCAAGGAATGTCGTTCTGCAACATAAAGCGTATCAGGACTCTGCTATATTTCCTATATCTAAAAGGCTACGTGTGGAAAGAGGAGCATACCGCAGCAGGCAGCGTGAGAGTCAGTCTGCAAGTTGACGCAGTGATCGCAAAACAACGCTTTGAGCGGAGAGCTGGATTATGTCAGTTCATAGTCAAGACTCTCAGCACCTTGAAGGAAGAGAAAGAAAGCACATACATTCCTTTCTCGATGATTGACCTACTAAAACGGCATAACTCATTGCAGCTGACTGTTGCCGAGCCGTCGACCATTGCCGACATGGAAGAGGCACTGTTGTTCCTTTGCAAGAACGAGTTGCTGAGAATAGAAGGCGGATTCATGGTTTTATACAACACCATGCTGCTAAAGCGGAAAGTGGAGAAGAAGGTACGATACACCAAAGAGAATTACCGTATGTTGGATGAATTCTACAAGCAACGCATCCAACAGATACACATCGTTGGCGAATATGCCAACCTCATGGTGCGCGATTATGATGCAGCGCTACAGTATGTAAGCGACTACTTCATGATGGACTACCGCCGCTTCATCAACAAATATTTCAAGGAAGAACGTAAAAGTCAGATAAATCAAAACATCACTCCCGCCAAATACAAGAAGATATTCGGCACACTCTCTGACCGACAACTGGAAATAATCAACGACAAAGACTCGCGCTATATTGTCGTTGCGGCCGGTCCGGGGAGCGGTAAAACCAGGGTGCTGGTACACAAACTTGCGTCGCTACTGCTTCTTGAAGACGTGAAACACGAGCAGCTGCTGATGCTCACCTTCTCGAGGGCGGCGGCAACTGAATTCAAGAAACGGCTTATGGATTTGGTCGGCAATGCAGCGCATTTTGTTGATATCAAGACCTTCCACTCCTATAGCTTCGACTTGTTGGGCAAACAAGGGTCTCTCGAAGAGGCCGACACCGTTGTGCGGCGTGCGGCAGAGATGATTGAGAACGGCGAGGTGGAAGCTGCCAAGATAGCCAAGAGTGTACTCGTTATTGACGAGGCTCAGGATATGGGCGTGGATGACTATCGTCTGGTACAGGCACTTATGCAACGTAATGAGGATATGCGTGTGATTGCCGTGGGCGACGACGACCAAAACATATATGCATTCCGCGGAAGTGACTCGAAATACCTCCAGTCGCTTGTCACCAACCATAAGGCGACCTTCTATGAGATGACCGACAACTATAGGTCGGCACAAGCCATTGTGAATGAGGCAAACAGTTTCGTCAGGAAGATACCCAACCGCATGAAACACACGCCCATCAAGGCCGTGACGCCGGAAAAAGGAGTTGTGAAGACAATTCCTGCCGGGTCGAGGTTCAACACCAAAAGCTTGACCATCGAAGGCACGACGGCCATCCTGACGCGCACCAACGAACAAGCGCTACAGGTGGCCTACCAGCTGGAGCAGCAGGGGATACATGCCCTGTTGGTGCAATCGGGCGGAGGATTCCGTTTCATAAACCTTGCCGAGGTGCGCTATTTCGTCAAATACCTCGGACACGACGGGTCCGTCATCAGCAAAGAGACATGGAATGCTGCAAAAGAGCGTACATGCAGAACATACGCCTCAAGCGGCATGATGCCTGTAATGAAATGCTTCTGGGATGATTACGAACAGATTAACCGCACAATATACCGTAGCGACCTGCGCCAAGTCTTGCTTGAGAGCGATGTGGAAGACTTTGTTCACATGCAGGGCGACTGTGTCTTTGTGAGCACTATCCACAAAGCAAAAGGCCGCGAGTTTGACACAGTACACCTCTTTGTGTCGGAACCCGACAATGCCGACCCCGACGACCTGCGCACTATATATGTCGGCCTCACACGCGCCCGCCGCAATCTGTACATATATCATCAGCCCGAATTAGACAATACAAACATATCCATCAGTCTTAGTCTGCGCGACGTGTGGCTTGACTATTTCAAGGAGCGCAAGAGATGTGTTCTGCAACTTCGCAGCGGCGACCCACTAAAGTACAACAACGGATATCTTTTATCGCAAAATGGCGACAATATAGCGTGTTTATCAAGGGCAAGGCGAGAACAGATGGAAGAGCTCCAGAAGAAGGGCTACCGTGTGGTCAGCGCCACGGTTAGCTATATACTTGCCTGGCGTCCCCGCGAAGAGCCTCAGGAGGTTGCCGTTTGCCTCGCAAATCTATATTTGAGAAAAACGTGATGCTAAACAAGGCATAACGAGTTCGCCGAAGATGCTGTTCCCGGACGGGCGGCGTTGCGGAAACGACATGGCTTTGTGAGAAATATTTTGCGGTATCGTATTTTTTTTGTAAATTTGCATAATATTATCCATTGCATTTTATAGCCGATATATCATTAAATTAATTATAAATCAAAACATTACAATTATGGAGTTTATCACAAAACTGTGGAATGCCAACACCCCGCTGTTCATGCTCATTGCGGGTTTGATTGTTGTCACTCCGTTCATTATCTTCTATGTGCGCAAGGCACTACAGGAGCATCCCAAGGGGCTTATCCCCGCTGCACTGAGCAACATGGGCGAGCGTTTCGGCTACTACATCATGAACGCCGTGCTGTCGCTGTTCATCTGCTCGAAGTTCGGTGTGTCGGACACTGCCGCCGGCATCATGTTCGCCATCTTCTACTTCCTCATCTATGTGCTCTCGCTGCCCGGCGGTATCATTGCCGACCGCACACAGAACTACAAGAAGACCATCATCACCGGTATCATTGTGATGGCCATAGGCTACTGCATCCTCTCGGTGCCCGTGTTCAGCGGCCACGGCTTCTCGTGGGTCATGGTGCTAACAATGTGCGCACTGGTGATGATTGCCTGCGGTAACGGTCTGTTCAAGGGCAACCTGCAGGCCGTGGTGGGCCAGCTGTACGACGACTTCGAGGCCGAGGCTGCCAAGAAGGGTCCCGAGGCTCTGGCCAAGGCCAAAGAGAAACGCGACTCCGGCTTCCAGATTTTCTATGTGTTCATCAACATCGGCGGTGTCGTTGCTCCGTTCATCGCTCCTATCATCCGCAACTGGTGGCTCGGCGTGCACGGCATGACCTACAGCGCCCAGCTGCCCAAGCTGTGCCACAACTATGTTGCCGGCAACATGCAGGGCAACGAGATGGAAATCCTCACCAACCTCACCCAGCAGTATCCTGAGGCCGCCAACGACCTCGGCGCTTTCTGCGACAACTACATCACGGTGTTCAACACCAGCGTGCACTTCGCCTTCATCGCCTCGGTGCTGGCAATGCTCATCTCTCTCACTATCTTCCTCTGCACCAAGAAGAACCTGCCCAATCCCGTTAAGAAGGCCTCTACCAGCACTGCCGACCATGAGAAGGCTGCTGACAACATGAGCCGCGAGGAGCGCGAGGCACTGGCCAAGGATGTCAAGCAGCGTATGGCCGGTCTTTATGCCGTGCTCGGCGTGTGCGTCTTCTTCTGGTTCGCATTCCATCAGAACGGCGAGTCGCTTGCCTTCTTTGCCCGCGACTTCGTCAACACCAGCTCCATCCCGCCAGAGATTATGCAGTGCATCAACCCGTTCTTCGTCATCGTGCTCACCCCGATTATAATGTGGCTCTTCGCCTCCTTTGCACGCAAGGGCAAAGAGGTGTCGACCCCCAAGAAGATTGCCTTCGGTATGGGCATTGCCGCCTGCGCTTACCTGTTCCTCATGCTGCTCTGCTCCGCCCTCGGATACCCCGCTCCCGGCGAGTTCCTCAACAATCCCGATGCCGACGGCTTGAGAGTTGGTCCGTGGGCTCTGATTGTCACCTACTTCTTCCTCACCGTGGCCGAGCTGTTCATCAGCCCGCTGGGCTTGAGCTTCGTGTCGAAGATTGCCCCGAAGCATATCCAGGGTATCTGCCAAGGTCTGTGGCTCAGCGCCACCGCCATCGGCAACCTGCTTATCCTCCTCGGACCGGTACTGTACAACGGTATGCCCAAGCTGTGGATGTGCTGGCTGGTGTTCCTGGTTATCTGCGCCATTGCCATGCTCGTCATGTTCGGCATGCTGAAATGGCTGGAGCGCATCACCTCCGAGCAACAGTAAACCCAATTACTCTATAAGAGAAAGGACATCAGGCGACGGCTGCGCGACAGTCGTCGCCTGATGTTTTACGTTTATATATTTGGCCACCACAACAAGTATCGCGCCCAGCAGCCATGTCATCGGGAGGGTCATGTAAATGCCGTCGACCACTGCGTGAGGGAGCTGCGAGACCCATCGCGTGACAGCGCCCACGCCGTCGAGCTCAAGGGCTACAAGGCGCGAGAAAAGGGTTCCCAACAGGTTGCTGTCGACAAAGACGGCCAAAGCCAACGCGGTGCCAAGCAGCAGTCCGGCAAAGGGCACCACTATAAGGTTGGCTATCAAGAAATAGACTGGCAGCTGATGGAAGTAATACACAATCAACGGCATTGTAGCCACCTGTGCGGCAATGCTCACGCAGGTGAACTCCCACACCTTGACGAGCACCTTTGCCGGCAATCCTCGCCAGCCGTCGCGCAACTTGACGAATGGCAGATGCATAAGCGGCCGTGCAGCGGCGATGCCGAACACCGCGCTGTATGAGAGCTGGAAGCCTATGGCAAAGAGCACGCCGGGATTGATAAGTAGCAACAGCAAGGCTGATATACACAGGTTGTTATAGATGTTGTAGCTGTCGAATAGGTTGCGTCCTATCACCATAAGCGAGAACATCAATCCCGCCCGCATGGCCGACGGTGCCGCACCAGTGAGCAGCACAAAGCACCACACGCCAGATAGCTGCACGACGCTTTTCAGTATCATGAGTCCCTTGCGGCGTCCAGCCCAGCAGAAAACGAGGCCGAGCAGCCATGCCACCACGCCTACATGAAGTCCCGACACACAGAGCAGATGAGCTATGCCGGCACACTGGAACCGCTGCCGCGTTGCTTCGTCGACGGCCTCGTCCCATCCCAGGAGCATGGCTTCGGCTATGCCCTCCTGCTCGCGGCTAAGGCCTGCACGCTCGATACGGACCATCATCCTGCCGCGCAGCGAGGAGAACCAACGCTGCACCGAAGCTTCGCCACCGCCGACGACTACAAAACTGGAACTGTCGACATAACACTGGCGCTCGATGCCTTTGCGGTGCAAGTAGCGCCGGTAGTTGAAGCCGTCGTACCCCAACGAGTCGGACGGTACGCGAGGTACGCCACGGGCCACGACGCGCTGCCCCACCTGAAGAGATGCCGCCTCGCGGCTTTTCTGGAAGAAACACATCATGCGTCCGCTGCACGGCTGCCAGAGGCCACAGGAATCGGTCATGGCGCACACGTCGACAACCACTTTGAACGACTTCCTGCCCGGGAGCGGCGTCTCGCGCACCACGCCCTCGAAGGAGCGCTGGTCGGCCCATGTGGCTTCGGCAGGGCACCAACGGGCGTACCTGTCGGGCTGTCGCTCGGGTGCACGCGACAGCATGGAGGCGTAACCAGTCAGCAGCACTGCCACGGCAAGAAGCGGCATAGCAACCCTCATAAAACCGTTTTTGGAGCCACGCAGACACACCATTGCGACACATACGGCCAACAACACCGCCGCACCCGTCACAGCCACCCAGAGGGGTAAAAACGGCCACCAGTCGGCAATCAGGATGCCTAACGACAGCGGGATGACGAGTCTGGTTACCGGAGCATTCATAATCAAGTAGCGGTTTAGCCTTAAAAACAACAAAGCCTGCAACTATTGTGTTGCAGGCTTTGGGTGGGAGGTGGGGTTCGAACCCACGACCTTCGGATCCACAATCCGGCACTCTAACCAGCTGAGCTACGCCCACCGTGTAAGTTCTCCTTAGGGCGGAAAACTTTTGCAAAAGTACAATTATTTTTTCAATTAGCCAAAATAATTTTCTCAAGAGCCTTGAATACGCACCACATCAGCCTATATATTAGCCATATACAATTTTGGCTTTATGGGTGTAACTTGCCCGTCACCGACGCGATAACCCGCCTGCAAGGCGGCAGGAAACGTGAAAATTGATGCCTTAATACAGCTTGTTCAATGCTGCCTGCAACGACATTATCACGCCACGCGACGTGTAGGTTGCACCGCTCACCACATCGACTTTCTTCTTTGCGGCTTTCTTGGCCGGCTGTCCGTTCCACGACTCAAGGAGTCCTGCCGCCTTGACCTTCTGCACATAGCCTGGCGTGTCGCTGTTTTTAAGCATCTCCACCGCAATAATCACCTCTTTGGTGTTGAGGGCAATCATCACGGGGGTCTCGCCCATGTAGCCTTTTATGCCGTCGCTTGCAGGCTTGGAATAGACGGCATAGCCGAGCAGGACGCCTTTGGCATCGTATACCTCGGTCCACTTGGCGCTTTGCTTGACCGACTTTGCCGAGGGGAACGCATTGGTTATCTCGACGGGCAAGCCGTTGGACGGGGCTTGGCTTACAGCCTGACCGTGATGGGCACAGTGGCCGCCGTTGGCATGGGGACAGCCGCCGTGATTGTGGCCGCACTGATGCTGGGCCTGTGTCTGGGCTGCAGGTTTCTGCGCCGAGGCGGCCTTGTTCTGCGAAGGCTGCTGAGCCATTGTGAAACCAACCGAAAGCAAACCTATAAATAATGCTATACTGAGTATCTTCTTCATTATATTAGGGAATTTAATTAACGAGTATAAAAAAGGCCGACTCATGAGCCGGCCCTTTTACCTTGTTGAATAATAAATTATTCAGCAACTGTTGCCTCGACGGGAGCCTCCTCAGCGGGAGTCTCGACGGCGGTGCTGTCCATAACCTCACTGACCTGCTCCTCAACGACGGTGGTCTCAGCGGGAGTGGTGTCCTCAGCGGGCTCAGTAGCATTGTTGCAAGCTGCAAAAGCAAACATACCGGCAACAGCTAATAAAAACATTACTTTTTTCATTTCCTTTAAATTTTAAAAAAATTATCTATTAATAGTTTGAATCACGCGGCAAAAGTACTACAAATAACAATAACTGTGGAAAAAAAAATCTAAAAAAAACTTAAACGCATACCTTTACCACTGATTTACAACACTTTTACATAAGCCGTACTTATGCAAAATATTGTGTGTCGGACCGTTATTCTGACATCAAACAGACCCGTTTTCCGGAATTTTGGGGGTGTTGTTGCGATAAATTTACGGAAGTGGCACTAACCCATTGAAACCCAGGAAGGCCATGGCTAAAATACCTGCCGTGACCAGGGCGATGGGAACACCTTTCATACCCTTGGGCACGCCCGTGAGTTCCATCTGCTCGCGGATGCCTGCGAATATGACAAGCGCCAGCGTGAAGCCGATGGCAATGCCGGTGGCGTAGATGATGCTCTGACCCAGGTTCATGCCTTTCTGTATCACGTTGATGGCCACGCCGAGCACGGCGCAGTTGGTGGTGATCAGCGGCAGGAAGACGCCCAGCGCCTGATAGAGCGACGGCGCAATCTTCTTGAGGATAATCTCAACCATCTGCACAAGACCTGCTATGACCAGAATATAGGCGATGGTCTGCAGATAGGTCAACCCCAGCGGGTCGAGGATATAGACGTAAAGCAGATAGGTGACCAGCGTTGCGAGGAGCATGACAAAAAGCACCGCAGCGCCCATGCCTACAGAACTCTTCACATCTTTCGACACGCCCAGGAAGGGGCAGATGCCGAGGAACTGTGACAGGACAACGTTGTTGACGAATATTGCGCCGATAATCAGTGCAAAAATCCCGATTCCTTCCATATTACAATTTGTTTTAAGTTATTGTTTCTAAATACATTTTATTCTATCCAACCAAGGATGTCGCCTTTCTTGACCATCTGACCCTGCTTCACGCAGGTGCCTACGATGCTTCCGGCCTTGGTGGCGGCAACAGTCATCATGCCGTACGAAGCCTCGATGAAGCAAATCACCGCGCCCTCGGCATATTTTGTACCCGGCACCGGCGGCACCGACGTATCCTTGAAGTCCATCTCCCACAGCAGGCGACCCGTGGCCGAGGCTACGATAGGTATTGCGTTGGGCTTATGGATGTCGATATAGTTGAACGCACGCTCCGAAGCTTGCGTGGGCGCCAGCATCACAGGACCCTCCTTGGCGGCACGGAGCTTCTCCACCTCAGCGTTGAAACGCTCCTTGGCCACACCGCTCTTGTAGTCGCGGTACTGACGGTCGTGCATGGCAAGCTCGAAGAGCTCCTCGTCGTCCTCGCCGCGCTCCCAGCCGTTCTCCTCCATCTCCTTGATATACTCCGGCAACGCGTCGGGATAGAAATCCTGCGGGTTACCCGTGTAGAACTCCTGGCCGCTCTTCTTGGCAAGCTCCACGATTTCTGGAGCCAGCGGGCCGGGCAGCTGCCCCGAGCGCCCGAGGATCATGCTCCACGAGTCCTTGTCTATCTGGCTGAAGCGCGGCTTGCCCTGCGCCATGGCCAGCAAGTTCATAACAGCAATATTCTTAGTGTATTGGCTGAACGGCGTCACCAGTGGAGGATAGCCCAGCATAGGCCATATATACTCCACCTCCTGGAACAGCTGCACCGTGAGCTCCTCGAAGCTCACCTCGGGCTTGCCGCTCTTCTTCAACGCCATGTTGATGGCGCCGTGCACACCCTTCAAGTCGCTCATCATCGAGCCCATCATGCCGCCAGGCAGGCCACAGCCCACCAGCAGCGACGTGCTGATGCGGTTGCCCGGGTTGATATACAGACCCAGGAAATCGTCAACAAACTCCTGCGTAAGCTTGCGAGCCTCCATGTAAGCATCCATGCTGATGTCCTTCACCATGAAACCCGCATCCTTCAGCATAGCCTGCACACTGATGACATCCGGGTGCACCATGCCCCACGACAGCGGCTCCATGGCACAGTCGATAACATCAGCGCCGGCCTCGGCCACCATCAACGTGCTGGCCATCGACAAGCCCGGACCCGAATGGCCGTGATACTGCACCACCACCTTCGGATACTTCGTCTTGATCTCCTTCACCAGGCGCCCCAGCGTGGCCGGACGGCCCACGCCAGCCATGTCCTTCAGCGCTATCTCGTCGGCGCCGAATTCCACCAGTTTGTCGACAATGCCCATGTAATACTCCACCGTGTGCACCGGCGACGACGTGATGCTCAACGCCGCCTGCGATATCATGCCAGCCTCCTTGGCGTACTTCACGCTAAGCTCCAGGTTGCGCGGGTCGTTCAGTCCGCAGAACGAGCGCATGATGTCCACACCCTGCGCCTTCTTCACCTTGCACATCAGCTGACGCACATCCTTCGGCACACCGTACATGCGCAGGCCGTTCAAGGCACGCTCCAGCATGTGGGTCTGGATGCCCGCCTTGTTGAACTCCTTCGTCCACGCACGCACAGCCTTGTTCGGGTTCTCGCCGTACATCAGGTTCACCTGCTCGAAGGCGCCGCCATTGGTCTCTATGCGGTCAAAACAACCCATGTCGACAATAACGGGAGCAATCCTCGTGAGTTGGTCAACACGGGGCTGATACTTGCCCGACGACTGCCACATGTCACGATACACTAAACTGAATTTTATCTCATGTTTCATTATTATATCTATTTATTAATTTATACATCAATACATTATGGACAACACCCCTTAGCGGATTGCCCACAAAACGTGTTGCAAATTTACGAAAAAAAAACGATATAGCAAATTAATATGCGAAAACTGATTCATAAATTGATTAGTCAAGCCTCAAAAACCATGGTGTCCGAGGTGGGCGGAAGTAGAAAGAATGTAATGTCGCCAACTCCTCGCAATTGGGTTCGGAAAGTTTTTAGATTACTATTTAGGAACCCTATTGCGGCTATTAGTCGACAAAAGGCAAAAATCAGCATCAACACATTATACATCAATAATATACACAGCGTTTTCAAAATCCGCACAACACCCGATTTTGGTATATATAACGTAAAGCGTAAGTATATAGATGATAAGGAGTTGGTGGGACCAACTCCTTATCATCTATATACCTACTCTAAATGTACCCTTTATTGAGTGTGGAACGGGGGAACATTTTTCGGCTCAAGACATATCAATCGTGCTGATACAACACTCATACAATACCGATTATTGGTGTGATGTATCGTATACTTGTAAAGGGAACGGTGCTATACCATCATTTGCCATTTGCAGACCAAGAAGCTGCTGTTTTCAATCCGTTCGCGGTACAAACATACAACAAAATCCACATCGATGCGATTTTTTTACGCCTATTCCAAAAAATATGTGTAATTTTGCAGTCGATTTCAAAGCAGTAAAAAACGATAACCCACAAAGTGGTGGCGTATATCATAAAATAAAGAAAATCAAATGAACAGCACGTGCATCGACACACTGGATGACACCGATGTCATGGAGATGCAGGACGAGTTGACTCCCGAACAGCGGGTGCACTGGGAAACCTCTATCGAAAGCGATTTGCGAGAAATCGCCGAGGGCAAACCCCAGAAGTATATCTCTGGTGATGAGTTCTGGTCAGAATTGAGGGAAGCGGTAATGCGCCAATATGAAAAAGTATAAGGTTATATACCGCGCTGATGTAAAACCCTATCTGGACGAACTGGGTCAATATATCGCCGAGCTAACCACGCCGGATTTTGCCGACCGGTATTTGCAAAAACTGCGCAAGGAAGTTTAGGAACTGGCCAT
The DNA here is from genome assembly GCA_017962615.1 of Bacteroidales bacterium. GTDB lineage: Bacteria > Bacteroidota > Bacteroidia > Bacteroidales > P3 > Colimorpha. The sequence continues at coordinate 35,395 of JAGCUZ010000068.1, forward strand.
CACTGCCGGAGTACTGCCACAAAGTAAATACCTTATGCCTTTGCGCTACCATAAGGATGCAAAGACAATGACTATCGGAAAGCGGAAACTAACCGTGATATTTCATGTCGACGGTGACTTTGTAATTGTGGACAAGATTCTGCCCTCGGCATTGATTACCTATTAATCATAATGTCGCTGTCAACGTACTATGGTACGCTCGTAGCGGGCGACTTGCCAGAGGTACCACAGCAGGAGGGCGAGGGCCACGGCGGCGCCGCTGAGGGCGAAGAGGAGGATGGCCAGACGGAAATCGCCGCAGACTATGCCTGCAAGCATGGCTGCCACGCGCAGGAGGAGCAGGACGACATAGAAATAGAACTCCACGCGCTGCGTGCCGAAGACGTTGCTGATGAACATCAACGAGGTGGAGGGCAGCATTACGAAGACCCACGGGAGCAGACACCGGAAATAGTAACCGCAGCCTGCCCAGCGGCCGCCAAAGGCAAAGGCGAAGAGCGGGTCGGCAAATAGGAAGGCCGCCACCAGCACCGGCAACGAGGCGGCTACGACCCAAAACACGAAACGCCTCACGGGAGCGGCTATGGAGCGCCGCGCACGCACCGCCTCGGAGACGCGCACGTAGAGCACCTTCTCGAAGGCGTTGTTGAGCAGGTTGGCGGGGCGGAAGGTGAAGGTGAGGGCGAGGGCGAAGAGTCCCACTTCGGCCTTGTCGAAATAGAGCGCGAGCCAGAGCAGCGGCAGGTTGGACGACAGGCTGTTCATGAAGTCCTTAGGTGCCACGTAGTGCAGGAACTTAGAGTGCTTGCGAGCCGCCGCCCGCCGTTCTTCACGGCTTGTGGAGGGCATGGCGAGGCGCCGCATCGTCAGTCGGTAGTTGATGTTGCCGGCCATCTTGCCCAGCACGGTGCCTATGGGGAGGCCTGAGCGGAGGAATCCGGCGAGTCCAAGGACGACCTTGAGGACGGCACCGGCGGTGGCGTTGACGGTCTCGGAGATGGCTATCTGGCCGAAGCGGCGGTGGCGGTTGCACACGCCGGAATAGACTCGCGAGGAGCCCATGAAGAAGACCAGCACGGGTATGAGCAGGGCGAGCCAGCCCAGCGCGTCGCTCTTGCCCGGGAGGGCGTTGAAGAGCCACAGAGCCGTGACTACGGCCAGCAACGCCAGCGACACGCAGGCGTTGAGGCGCAGCGTGTACTGCGCGACTGACCAGGCCTCGCGGTCGTCGTCGGCCACGACGATGCTCATCTCGTACTTGCAGGTGGAGAGTATCACCAGCACTTCGATGTAGCTGAAGAAGATGTTGAATACGCCGAAGTCTTCGGGCGGATAGATGCGCGTCAGCAGCAGGTAGGCAAGCAGGGACACGGCCTGCGCCACCACGTTGCCCGACACGAGGGTGCCAATGTCTTTCAGGAACCTCCCGCTCATACGGCGCCGTTATATTTGCGTAGCACCCACTCGCCTCCGAGGAGGAGCAGTAGCAGCACGAAGACAAGCGGCAGACGCAGTAGCTCGGCGTAGCGGGTGTTGCTGTACATCACCGTCTTGATGTCGTCGCGCTGAGCCAGCAGCGACGGCAGCTGCCCTATGTCTGCAGGGCTGAGCATTACGCCGCCGCTCTGCACGGCGAGGGTGTTCATGGTGGCGTGGTCGGCCTTGAGGGTGAGCTCTTCGAGCATAAGGTCTTCGACCACGAAGGTGCCGGAGGCCGCGAGGTGCTTGCCGTTGAAGGTAGTGGAGGCGCTGTAGCGATAGGTGCCGGGGCTGAGGGTGCCGAGGTTGAGCATGTAGCCATTGCCCGAGCGGTTGAACTGGTACTTGAGGTCGCCCACCTGGAGAGCCACGTCGGGGATATTGACGGGCTCGTAGTTGTCGTTGTAGAGCTCGGCCTCGATAACCACGGGCTCGTTCTCGCGATAGATGCCCTTGGCGTTGACGCGGAAATGGTCTTTATTGATTCTCAAGGAGGTGTAGACCACCGCCTTGCTGAGCAGCTCGTCGAAGAGCTGGTGGGAGCCGTTGGCCTGGTAGTCGGCCAAGCGCCAGCGCCACAACCCCTCGCCCACCACGAAGCCGTAGCGCAGCGACTGCCGCTGACCGAAGGCGAGCAAGGGCTGGCCGCTGTTGACGGTGCCAATGCGTCCGGTGAGGGCCGACTGCATGTTCATGGTGGTGCGGTAGTCGCCGAAGGGTGCCGTAAGCGGCGGCATCTGCTCCAGCTTGCGGGCCGTAGCGTCGTCGATGGTGAAGAGCGAGAACTGTGGATTGACGATGGGTGCCACCTCGTTGCGGTCGTCGAGCTTGGTGAAGACCTCCATGCCGGTGTGCAGTGCGTTGAAGCGCGGCAGGTCGGTTTGCAGACCTATGACGAAGAGCATCGGCACGCTGCACTTGTCGGGGCTGAGCTCGGCGGGCAGCGGCACGCGCTTGCCCGGCAGGTTGTGCAGGATGATGAGGTTGTACTGCGAGGCAGGGCCTTTGAAGTCGGAGGCGAGGAAGGTGCTGACCTCATAGCTCTCGTTGCTCTCGATGCTGCGGCGCAGTGCCGCCACGTCGGGGTGCGGAGCCGCCGCCACGATGGCTATCTTCTGATGGCCGTCGATGACCTCTATGGGCACCGTGCGCACGTTGTTGCGCGAGGATGACTCGCCGTCGTTGAGGCTCAGCGATATAACGTAGTTCTGCATGCCGGCCTTGTCGGCCTGGAGGGTGACGGGCTCGGTGACGGCGAAGTTGTCGCCTTCGTATTGCAATGGTTTGGAATACAGAGTCTGGCCGCCGCGGCTCACCGTGAGGGTGGCTTTACGGCCGTTCATGCGCACGGCACGCACCGTCACCTCCATGGGGAAACGGTTGCCGAGATAGGCCACCTTGTTGTAGCGCACATGGGCAATGAAGGCGTCGCTGTGGGTGGTTGTGTCACCAAGTGCCACGGTGTAAACGGGATATGTCATGCCGCGCGCCGCGCTGACGGGGTCGGTGCCTTGGTTGTAGATGCCGTCGCCGGTAAGCACCACCGCGCCGACATTGCGTCCGGCATAGCGGCTCTTGACCTCTTCGAGGGCGTTGGCCATGTCGGTGACCTTGCCGGTATACTCCACGTCGCTGTCGTCGTGCGCCTGCAGGTCGCCGCCGTAGGTGAAGCAGTGCACGTCGTAGTGCTTGCTGAGCTGGTCGACGGTGCGCGCCATAGCCTCGGCATATTCGCCGCCATAGTACGACGAATCGCTGCAAGCCACCACCGAGCGCGTGGCATCCTGCAGCAGCACCACGACGGGGTTCTCACGCTCGTTGGTGGAACGCTTGGCGAGGGGCGAGAGGAAGAGGAAAGCCAGCAGCGTGACCGCCGCAAAACGCAGCAGCGACGCGAGCCAAAGCACACGGCGCTCGAGGTCGGCGCGACGCGGCCACCAGTACATCACCACGCTGTAGAGCAGACCCACCGCGATGCAGAGGAGCGTGCAATACCATGGATAGTCTATGATTATTCGCATGATACATTTAACGATGGGGCGGCTCTTTTATTATGTTGCCATCTTTTTTTTACCCGTTTCGCTTATTTTGTGTATCTTTGCAAAAAAATATCACACCATGAAATACCGTTCGATTATCCTGTTTGCTTTATGTTTAACCCTTGGACACTGCACGTTGCGTGCCGACGAAGGCATGTGGATACCCATGCTGCTGCAGCGCAACGAAGCCGACATGCAGAAGGCCGGCATGCACATAAGCGCCAAGGACATCTACGACATCAACCATGCCTGCCTGAAGGATGCCGTGCTGCTCTTCAACCAAGGCTGCACAGGCGAGTATGTGTCCGACCAGGGGCTGTTCCTCACCAACCACCACTGCGGCTACTCGTACATCACACGCCACTCGACGGTGGAGCACGACTACCTGACCAACGGCTTCTGGGCCATGACACGCGAGGAGGAGCTGCCCTGCCCCGGCCTCACCGCCACACGCCTGGTGCGCATGGAAGACGTGACCGAGCAGGTGCTTAAAGGCGTGAACGCCAGCGCATCGGAGGCCGACCGCCAGCGCATCGTAGAGGCCAACATCGCGGCTGTCACCGCCAAGGCCGTGGAAGGCACGCACTACAAAGCCATCGTCAAGCCGTTCTACTACGGCAACCAGTACTTCATGTACGTGAACGAGGTGTTCACCGACGTGCGCCTCGTGGGAGCTCCGCCGAGCAACATAGGCAAGTTTGGCGGCGACACCGACAACTGGATGTGGCCGCGCCACACGGGTGATTTCTCCATGTTTCGCGTATATGCCGACAAGGACAACCGTCCGGCGCCCTACAGCAAGAGCAACCAGCCCTACCGTCCGCTGAAGCACCTGGCCATATCGCTCAAAGGCGTGGATGAGGGCGACTTCACCTTCGTGTTTGGCTACCCCGGCCGCACACAACGTTACGTGACGCACGACGCCGTGGACCTTGCCGCCAACGTGACCAACCCCATACGCATAGGGATGCGCGACATAAGGCTCAACCACTACAAGGCCGCCATGGAGCGCTCGGCGGCACAGAGGCTGAAATATGCGTCGCGCGTGGCCTCCATAGCCAACGGCTGGAAGAAATGGCAGGGCGAGAGCCAGGGCATTGAACGCCTCGACGGTGTAGGACAGAAACTGGCCTTCGAGAAGCGTTTCCAGACGTGGGCGAACGACAAACCCGAATACCGCGACGTGCTGAACCAGCTGCATCAGGAATACAGCCGCAACCGCGACCAGGAGGTGGCCCTCACCTATATCAGCGAGGCACTGCTTGCCTCCGACTTCATGAACCGTGCCCGGCAGCTCGACCAACTAAGCCTCACACAAAACGACTCTGTGGCACGTGTGCGAGCCGACAAGTTGCTAAAAGCCAACGAGTCGTACTTCGCCGACTTCGAGAGCCACTCGCCTGTGGACCGCGCCATCTTCGTAGAGACCATGGTCAAGATGTGGAAAGACGGACAGGTGGAGTTCAAATACAAAGACGAGGCACAGCTCACCGCAGCCCTCAACGACATATACGACAACTCGATGCTCACCAACCGCGCCAAGATGGACAAGTTTCTGCGCAGCTACACCCCCAAGCAGAGCGGCAAGATTTACAAAGACCCTGCCGTCAACCTCTTCAAGGGTGTATACTACAACGTGTGCAGTTCCAAGAAGATGGAGGCATACTACGAGGCCAACCGCAACATTGAACGCCTGATGCGCACCTACGTGAAGGGCATCATGGAGATGGGCGGCGTGGAGCGTCTGTTCCCCGACGCCAACCTGACGCTGCGCGTTGCCTATGGCCATGTGGCGGGCTTCCGTCCGCGCGACGGCGTGCTCTACAAGCCCTACAGCACCCTCGAAGGCATCATGGAGAAGGAGAACCCCGACATATACGACTACGTGGTGGAGCCCCGCCTCAAAGAGCTGTGGCGCAACAAGGACTACGGGCCCTACGCCAACCAGCGCGGCGAGCTGCCCGTGGGCTTCATAGCCACCAACCACACCACGGGCGGCAACAGTGGCTCGCCGGTGCTCAACGCCGACGGCCAGCTGATAGGCATCAACTTCGACCGCTGCTGGGAAGGCACCATGAGCGACCTGCTGTTCGACCCCGACTACTGCCGCAACATCAGCCTCGACATCCGCTACTGCCTCTTCATCATCGACAAGTTTGCCGGCGCCTCGCATCTCGTAAAAGAGATGACAATAGCCCAATAGGGGTGAAAGGTTATTGGTTAGTTTTAAGTTCTAAGTCTATTGCATCTATAATCTAATACATAACCCATAAACATTAATCTGAGACACAAAAAAACGCACCGTTTCCGGTGCGTTTTTTGTTATGTCTACAGATGGCGTTGATATGGCAAACATATCAACCTGTGACTCTTCAACGATTATCGCTGCCGACGAACTGGGCAAGCCAGTCGCGGTCGTTGCGGTGCTGCAGCTCCTCGTCTTTCCACTGCGAGGGGTCGATATAGACTTCGAGGAACTTGCCATGCCCTTGTGAATGGAGCTCGACCTTGTCGGCCGTGGCGGGTACGAGAACGCACTCGCCGGCATGTACGGGGCAGATAGTGTCGAGTGCCTTGACGGCACACACACCCTCGACACAGAGGTAGACGACGAATGCGTTGAGCTCGGAGAAGTCTTTACGCATAGGCTCGTCGAGAGCTATAAGACTGGTGGTGAAATAGGGCGACGACACCAGCTGGACCGTGCGGTTGGGCTCGTAGCTGTAGTGGCTGCGGCCGTCGGAGATTACGCCGAAGTCGATGGCGTCGAGAGCTTCGGCGGTGTGCAGCTCGCGCAGGTTGCCGTCGGCATCGCGGCGGCTGTAATCGTAGATACGGTAGGTGCAGTCGCTGGGCTGCTGTATCTCGGCCACGAGAAGTCCTTTGCCAAGGGCATGCACACGCCCGGCAGGGATATAGAAGACATCGCCGCGCTCGGGATGCTCGACATGCAGGAGCTGCTCGACCTGTCGATGGCAAGGTAATGCTGGTATTCCTCGCGCGTCACCTCCTTGGCGAAGCCGTCGACCAGGGCAGCCCCCTGCTCGGCCTCGAGGATGTACCACATCTCGCTCTTGCCGTTCTCCATGCCGCGCGATTGCGCCAGCTTGTCGTCGGGGTGCACCTGTATGGAGAGGCGGTCGCAGGCATCGATGAGCTTCACCAATAGGGGAAATTCGTCGCCATAGCGCTCGTAAATACGGTCGCCTACCAATTCACCCATATAGATTTCGAGGACCTCAGAGAGCGTATTTTCGGCCAAAAAACCATTGCTGACCACCGACTCGTTGCCCTCAACACCCGACAGGGCCCACAACTCGCCACAGTTGGGCAGAGGAGAATAGTCGAAGCCCATGCGGGCAATGCGGTTGCCACCCCACACCTTGTTCTTGAACAAGGGCATGAACTTCAAAGGATATAATGCATTACCCATCAATAGCTTCGATAGGTAGCTTTGTTGCGCTGGGTGGTGCCGCGCATCTTGTAGTTGGTGTTGACAACCTTATTCTTCGAACGCTTGGTCTGATACATGGTGGTTTCTTTGGACGACTTGCAGCTCGAGAATGCGGTGCCTGCCACTGTGAAGCCTGCAAGGAGCAGGGCTGCGGTGCATATCTTGACAAACTTTTTCATAGGTTGTGGTGTTTTTGCGTAATACTCTGGATTGAAAGGTTGTTAGGTTATTGCTTTACTATGCGCTGCACCCACACGCCGGTGCCCGTGGTCACGCGGAGCGTGTACATACCTTTGGGCAAGGCGGCAAGACTTATCTGGTTGCTGCGCTCAGCATGAATAACCTTGCGTCCCACGGCATCGTAGACCGTTACCGCGAAGACCTCCTCGCCTACTATGTTAACCACGTCGTGCACGGGGTTGGGGTAAATGGAGAGGTTGGCGTTCTCGGCTGCGTCGATACCGTCGTAGATGGTGAGGAAGAGCGTCACCGTGCTGTCGCATCCACTGCGACCCACGAAATACTGCGTATAGATTCCAGTGGTTGTGTAGGTGATGTCGTTCCATGTATAGAAGCCGTAGGCGGTGTCGGCAAACGAGGTGTTGCTGGTGTGACCAACCACGAGGTGCATGTCGACTACGCTGTCGCAACCATAGTGCGACGTGAGATACTGCGAGAAGGTGCCGGTGCGACCGTAGGTGGTGCCGTTCCACTCGTAGCTGTCGCAGGCGAAGGTGTCGAAAGAGGTGTGCACCGTGGGGTGCAACCGCAGGTCGATGGTCGACGTGCTGTCGCAGCCCGTAAGCAACGACTGCAGGGTCTGCGCATAGCGACCAGAACGGCTATAGATAAGCCCGTTCCAGATATACTGGTCGCAGGCGTTCACCGTCGTCTCGGTTGCCACGGGCTGGTTGATGACGGCATTGAGCGTAACTATGCTGTCGCAGCCTTCGCGGCTCGTATAGTGCCAGCTGTTGGTAGTCGAGCTCGTATAGGTGGTACCCTGCCAGACCAGCGACACGCAGGCCGCGGTGTCGATGCGTATGCTGTAGATGCTGTCGACCTCAAGATAGAGCGTCACCACGCTGTCACAGCCGTCATCGGTGGCGGGGATGCGGTGGGTGTAGATTCCCGATGCGGTGTACCACACACCGTACCACTGGTAGCTGTAGCAGGCGCGGTCGTAGATGTCGGTATCGCGCGACTGTGCCACAGTGAGGCTCAGCCAAACGGTGCTGTCGCAGCCATGCCTGTCGACAAACAGCTGGTTGTAGAGACCCGTGCTGTCGCACTGGAAGCCGTTCCAGTTGTAGGCCCCGCAGTGGGTCATCGGCACTGTGTCGAAGCTGGCGTGGTTGACGGTGAGGCGTAACTCCACTACGCTGTCGCAAACAAAGCCTATCGGGTAGCGCCAGCTGTAGGTGTCGGTACTGTCGAAGCGGGTGCCGTTGTAAGTGTAGTAGTCGCACACCTCGGTGTCGATGATGTACATAGGACTATGCTGCACTGTGAGGAACAGGCGCACGACGCTGTCGCACTGCACGGCGTTGACGAGGGTGTCGTACACGCGGTTGGTGCTGCTGCGGTATGTGCGTCCGTCGATCCACACAAGGCTGTCGCACACCTCGTTGGTGTCGCTGCCATAGGTGGTATGGGCTATGCTGAGCTGATAGGTCACCACGGTGTCGCAGCCGTCGCTGACGCTGCGCATCAGGGTGTCGCGGGCGATGGCGGTATCGTAATAGGTACGGCCTTTGAAGGTGTAGCTGTCGCAGGCTTTCACCTCGGTGGCGCTGTCGATATGCGCCGTGAAATGGTACACCAAGGTGAGGATGCTGTCGCAGCCTGCCGCGTTCATGATTGAGTACTGGGCCACGGTGTCCTCGGCATAGAAGGTGCCGGCGGTCTCCCACTTGCCGTCAAGCTGCTGCACACGCCATGTGTAGGGGTTGCAGCGGGTGACGCTGTCGTGCTGACCGTGGGTGTTGGCTTTGAGCTTGAGGTCGAGCACCAGCAGACTGTCGCAGCCGCCCATATTCTCCAGATAGGCGGTGTCGGTGTTGCCACTCGCCGCCGTGAGGTGCAACAGCGTGTCGGCGGAGTTGTGGTAGTCTTTGCTGAACGCTATGTAGCCCTCGGGGTCGTAGACGGTCCACGTGTAGTCGACGCAGGCCTCGCCGTATACCGTCGAGGAGGTGGGACCTATAACCTTCACTATGCGTGTAACCACGCTGTCGCAGCCACCCTTCACCGAGTGAAGCGAGTCGACGGTGACATAGGTGGTGTCGTTGGGCGAGTTGTTGTAACCGCTAACCGATATACGGTCGAAGCCGGTGCAGCCGCCCAGGTCGTAGCTCCTGAAGCCGAGGTAAATTATCTTCTTGTACTGCGGTCCGCGCAGGTGCAGCACCGTGTTGGACCACACGTTGACGTTGCTACGCTCGCACCACAGCGACTGCCAGCTCGACATCACGTCGGGGGTCTCGGTCCAGAAGAGGCACACGCTGTTGAGGTTGCCGTTCACCTGCGGGTTGATGTACCAGAAGGTGATGTCGGCGGTGTCGGAGTAGCGCAAGTCGATAGGCGGCGATACGAGGAAGGTGTAGTTATGGCTGTTGGTGCCAACCATGTAGGCTGCACTGTCGCCATCGGCCGGACGGTGGTCGCCGTCGATGCCGCTGGCGGCATGCCAGTCGCCACCGCGCGAGCTCCAGCCCCACGGCAGGCCCTCGCAATGCTCGAAACGTTCGGTAAAGATGTGGTACGAACCGCGGCAGATGGTGATGCGCGTGGTGTCGTTGAAGTTATCGGCAACGATGAGCCGCAAGGCGAAGAGGCTGTCGCAGCCATTAACGGCGGTATAGTATACGGTGTCGTTATGAACGCCGACGCTGTCGGGATAGAAGAATGTGCGTCCGTGCCACGTCAGCGAGTCGACGGCACAGATGCCCATGGTGTCGCTCTTAGTGTAAGCTTTCTTGATGCGATAGGACAGAATAGCTATGGTGTCGTCGCCACCGTCGGGAGCCTGCAGCGTGTCGACCACGGCAGGACGGTGCAGACCTATCGAGAGGTCCTCAACCTTGAAGCCATAGTACATGCTGTCGGGCAAGTAGATATTGGAACACCACACCGGCATGGGCTCCATGCTCAGGTGCAGACGTACCACACTGTCGCAGCCGCCCGTGAGAGGCACCGTAAAGCTGTCGTGGGTGCTGCTACGGTATGTGCTGTCATTGCCTTCGCTCCAGCGATACAGGCTGTCGTACACCCTGCGGTAGTGGTGTGTCTCTTTGTTGTGGTAGAGGGTGAAGACGACATAGGCCACGCTGTCGCAACCCGCCGCCGACGTGCCCACCACTCCGCGACGCATGCCGCTCTCGGTATAGGTGGCACCGCCGAAGGTGTAGCTCTCGCACACGTTGCTGTCGAAGCTGACCCTCACGGTGTCGTGCACCGTGATGTTCATCCTCAGTATGCTGTCGCAGCGGTAGCGGTTGCCGCGTTCTATAGTGTCGATAAAGCCGGGATAACTGCCCACACCGAAGACGGTGTCGCGATGAGGCCACGCATACTCGTAGCACACGCTGACGACGGTGTCGACCACCGTCTGAGGATTAAGGATAAGGCTTAGGGAGACCACACTGTCGCAGCCGCCTATGTTTTGCAGCCGCACAGTGTCGGTATTGTTGCTGTCGGGTATGAAATAGCGCGGCGTGGTGCCGTTGTTCACATAGGTGCGGCTGAAGCTGTTCACGCCGTCGGTGGGCTCCCATGTGTAGGCCACACATGCCACACGGTGATACAGCACCGTGTCGGGCACGAGGTGCAGCTGACCGCGTGTGACGATGCTGTCGCAGCGTGCCACCGTCAGCAGGGTATCGTTGTAGGTTATAGCGCTATCGCCGCGACGGTAGTCGACCGCTGCACGGCAGTAGTACTCGGCCACGGTGTCCTTGTAGGAGGGAAACACTTTGAGCATGGCCACATGGGCGCTGTCGCAGCCCTGGCGCGACACGAACCACACGGTGTCGCGGTATTCGCCGCCCGTCTCGCCGGGGTGGCTCAGCTGCGAGCCATGGAAGGTCAACGTCTCGCTCGAGCAGATAGTATCGGCCTCGGGCCTGAAATAATGCGGCATGAACTGGTAGCGCAGCAGCGCTATGCTGTCGCTCCTGCCGTCGGATGCCGTGAGGCCGTCGCGGAGGAATATGCCGTATACGCCCACCGCATGAGGTGCGGCGATATGGAAGTCTTCGAACTGGTCGTTGGGGAAGGTGTCGTTGGTGCACCACTGTGGCATGCCGTGCAGCGTCAGGTGCAACGTCGTGGTGCTGTCGCAGCCGTTGCTGCCGGGCGTCACCCGGTCGGTCTGACCGCTGATGTAGAAGGTGGCACCGCTGCCGCCTATGCTGTCGGGCCATGTGTAGGTGTCGTCGTAGGCCTCAACGTAGAAGTCGCCGTGCGACGGCTGCAGTACATGGAAGCGGTAGTAGCACACGCTGTCGCAGCCGTGCTGCCACGAGGTGCCGGCATACGCCCACAGCGTGTCGTCGCTGTCGTAGGTCTCACCGCCGAAGAGGTAACTGCCGCACACTATGCTGTCAATATAGGTGCGCACGGTGTCGTAAATGAGGAGTCCCAGCCGCAGCATGGTGTCGCAGCCGCCGTTGCTGCCTGGTAACAGGTAGCTGTCGGGCTGGCTGTAGCCTGGCGTGCTGAAGGTGCGGCCGGTACGGTCCCACGTAAAGCTGTGGCATGTGATGGCTATGGTATCGCGCAGCAGCATGGTGTCGATATACAGGTGCAGTCGCACCACGCTGTCGCAGCCGTTGGCGGCTGTCATCGACACGTTGTAGTCGCCCGTCAGGGTCGTCGTGCCGAAGAGGCGTCCTCCGTAGCTGTAGGGCAACGCGTTCTGGCACACGTGCTGTGTGTCGGCCACGTTGTACGAAGGCAACACTGTAAGCCACAGGTAGTATACACTGTCGTTGCCTGCCGACACGCGGTAGAACACATAGTCGCTGGCTCGCGCCGCAAGGGTGTCAACCCCTATGTTGAAGCCATGCTCCGTGTAGGTCGCCGTCCCTTCGCAGATGGTGTCGAAGAGGTTGACGTACACGTAGCTGTCACCGCTACCTTGCGGCGGCTGCCACGGCTCCCCGGCCCAGGCGCCTCCGCAGAGAAGCAGGGCGAGGGTCACCCACAACTTTCGGGGCGAGAGCAATAGCTTCTTTTTGTTGCAGTGATATTTTCTCATAGATAATTTTTAGCGTTTCATGACCTTGCGCACCACTATGCCCTCGGGCAGCGTGATACGGAGCGTGTAGGCTCCGGCGCCAAGGTTGCCAAGGTCGATGCAGTTGCTGTTCTCGTAGCGAGCCACACGGCGACCCACTATATCGAGCACCTCAACATTCAACACCTTCTCGGCGGTTATGTGCAGCACTCCCGACGTCGGGTTGGGATACACATTGAGCGTCGGCACCACAGTCTCCTGCACGCCGTTGCCGCGCAACACTGTAAGGTTCAGTATCAGCACCGAGTCGCACACCGTATCGTTGCCGCGCACGCGCTCCACATAACGGCCCGTCTGGTTGTACTGCTCGCCACGGAACGTGTAGATCGAGTCGGCGGGTATGGTGTCGTTCCATTGTATTGTGGTCATGCGGTTCACGTGTATAATGTTGTTGACGATGCTGTCGCAGCCTGCCACCGACCTGTACACATCCTTAACGATACGGGAAGCATAATAGGTGACGCCACGGAAGATGACCGAGTCGCACATGGGCTGCACCAATACGGTATCCTCGTCAATATGTGCCACATGCACCGTGAACACCACGTTGCTGTCGCAGCCGTTGGCTGCCGTGAGGGTGTAGCGCAGCACGGTGTCGCTGTAGATGTGCTGACGCTGGTAGTTGAACACGTCGCATACGGTGGTATCGGGATATGTATACACGGCGTGGTTGATGACCAGGTGTACCATGTGCACGCTGTCGCAGCCGTGGCTGTTGGTACGGCTGACGCCGTAGTTGCCGTTGTGGGTGTAGGTGTGACCGTTGAAGTTATAGCTCTCGCAGGCCTCTATGGTAGTATCGGTACGGCTGGTGCCGTAGACGGTCAGTTCGAAACGGTAGAGGCTGTCGCATGTTGTAGCGGCGTCAACTCCGCGTGTGCGCTCGAAGGTGTGCACACCGGCGGTGGTCAGCGAGTCGGCCGGTATGGTGAAACCATAGTTGTTGTAGCTGTGGTTGACACACAGGCTGCTGCTTACCGACGTGACGGGCTTCTGGTTGACGGTGAGGATAAGACGTATCACGCTGTCGCAGCTCGAGATGTTGTCTCTGGCATGTACCGTGTCTTCGGTGCTGCTGCGGTAGGTGAGGTGCTTGCGCTCCCAGGTGTAGCGTTCGCAGGCCGACACGCGCTCGACCATCACCACCTCGGTGTCGATGGTCAGGACCAGCGTCACAGTGCTGTCGCAGTCATTGGCAGCGGCACCAGGCAACACGTCGCGGTACACGCCGCTCTCAACATGGATATAGCCTCCGTAGCTGTAGAAGTTGCAGGTACGTACGGTGTCGTCGTGGCTGGCCACAGGCTTCACCTTGAGCGTGAGGTTGTAGATGCTGTCGCATCCGGCAGGGTTCTGACCACGGCGCATCACAATACCTGTGGTGTCGCGCTCGGCAAAGTCGATGTTGGCATCGCGATACTCGCTGCCGTAGCACACGGTGTCGGTCAACACGCTTACCGTGGCGGGCATCACCGTGATGGTGATATGTGCTATGGAGTCGCACACCAGACCGCTCACCTGCATGGTGTCGGTGATGCTTGTGCTCATGGTGTAGATGCTGTCGCCGTAGGTCACGCGCTCGCAGTGCACTATTGTGTCGTAACCGTGGGCGGGTGCCACGATGGCGAGCTTCAGCGTCAGAACGCTGTCGCAGCCTGCGGCATTGTTGATGCGGTTGGTGTAGACACCGCCTGCGGTGTAGGTCACGCCTGTGCCGCCGAGGCTGTCAACCCACTCGTAGCTCAAGCAGGCTGCCACGCTGTCCTCGCTCGCGCTGTGGCTTCTCACACTCAGCGTCAGGTGGAAGATGCTGTCGCACTTACCCTCGCGCGTCACGCTGTCGTTATAGATGTAGTCGCCTACGCTGTCAACCCTGTGGCTCACGCCGTAGGGCATAGTCAGCGTGCCCAGCGTGCAGCTCTTCACTGCCACCGTGTCGTCGTCGTACTGGCGCACACGGACCGTCAGCTCGCGCGCCGTGGGCACAGAACCGCTCCACACGGTGTCGCGCAGATAGTTGACGCCCACCGGCAGCATCTGTCCTTTCCAGTATTTGCACACCGAGGTGTCGACATTGGTTACAAGCATATCGAAGATGGCCGTGTAGGTCACATTGCTGTCGGGAGTCACCGTGCGGGGGTTGGCGGCGTTGCCGTCGTTCCACATGGTAAAATGGTAACCGGCGGCGGGTGTGGCTCTCAATGTAGCCGAAGCGCCTTTCACCACGCTGTCGGGAGTCACCGTGGCACTGCCCGTGGCGGGGTCGGCGCTCAACACAGTAACCACAAAGGTGTCGGGGGCGAAGACTGCCGTGTATGTGCAAGTGGTGTCAACAGTAATATAGCGGGCGGCACGACGGTCGTTGTCGCTCCACTGCTTGAAGTGATAGCCTGCATTAGGGGTGGCCTCTATACGTATGCGGTCACTGAATTGATAGTCGCCGGTACCTGTGGCGCTGCCCCACGACGTATTGTTGGGAACAACTGCCACATGGTAGGTGGCCAGACCGAAGACGGCCTGCAGGTTGGTGTCGCTCGTCACCGTAACAGTGCGCGGATTGGCAGTGTTGCCATCACTCCACTGGTTGAAGGCATAACCGCGCTTGGGATACACCTGCACCGTGACGCTGCTGTCTTGATACACATGGGCACTCTTCGAAATCGCACTGCCAGTCACAGCGCCTTTTATGGCGGTATTGCCTTTGATTATAACGCTGTCACATCTTCCTGTGCTGGCTGTTCCTGCTGTCAAAGCATAATATATCTTCAGGTTGAGGGGTTTTACCACCGAGTCACAGACTCCTGATACACTCGCCAGTTTGTAATACATATACTGACCCGACCTCGTGAAACTAACTTGGGCACTGTCGGGTGTGTACGGTGCAGTACTCTCAATTATGTCTGTGCTTACAGTATCTCTTGTAGCCACTGTCAAGGTCAAAGTACTGTCACTTGGGCACTGTGAGGCATTTGTATAGTTGTACACATAAGTGCCGTTGGCCGTATATGTGGTTCCATGCCACTCATAGCTGCCACAAGCTGTCAATGTAAAGCTGGTATGCGAAGAGCTGCGCACCGTCAAACGTACAACAGTGACACTGTCGCACGAGAATGTATTGTTATTGTACCAAGCCTTGTCATTGTATGTGTAACGTCCTCTGGCCGTCTCCTTATGACCACGCCACACCAACGAGTCGCATACATTGAAAGAGGTGTCAATATGGTAGCTTCTGTACACCGTCAAATGCAGCGTGTCCACGCTCGGGCAGCCATCGCTGGTATTGTAACTGTTGTAGTAGGTACCGCTCGCAGTATATGTATTGCTTGAGCCATGGTTTACCCATGTGTAACTATCACATACCGTAGTATCCTTGCCCGCATTGCTGTTATAATTGACTGTCAAGTTCAATATATCAACACCATTGCACCCTTTAAGTGTCATATAATTCTTTGTATATACACCTGTGTTTGTTATAATGGTGTCGATATCTTTATACAGCTCGTCACCCACGCTCTCCCAATGGTAGCTGTCGCAGGCTGTTGCAGTAATTGTATTGTTCTCGCTGTAATTGACCGTCAGCACCAAGGTTCTGCTCACCTGGCAGCCGGCAGATGTCACACCGTTGTGACGATATGTGCCGCTGGCTGTATAAGGAGTGCTGACATACGGCGACCACGTGTAACTGTCGCAGACTGTCAAAGAATCTGTTCCTCGGTCACTCTGATTGACTGTCAGGGTAAGTCCATATATCGAGTCGCACACGCCGTTAACAACACCATGCACGGTGTCTTGGTAACTACCGCTAGCGCTGTATGCCGTACCGCGCCATGTGTAGCTGTCGCACACCGAGCGTACCTCTGTAACGGCATTCTTGTTATCATACCAATGAACCGTCAATGCCACTATGCTGTCCACGTCGCCACTGCGTACACTGTAGAAAGAAGTCACGTATGTGGTCTCTGCCGAGAAAGTCTGTCCGTCATAACGGAACGGACCGTTGGCGCTGCACCACGAGGTATCGACTCTCACCGTGTCGTGATCAAACACCGCCGTATAAGTATTATTGGCACCCGATGTCTTTTGCACTGTCACAATACGCGGGTTTGTCGTGTCATTGCCTTCTACCCATTTCTTGAAACGATAATTGGGGTTCGGCACCGCTGTAATGGATACTTGCGAATGATACGGGTAACGGCCGGCTCCAAGCACACTGCCGTTATCCATATTGTCACCATCAAGTTGCACATCGGTGGTAATGGCAAACGTGTCAGGCACGAAATAAGCAGTATAAGTGACATCTCCCCTCACATTGGTAAGCACACGGGTGCTATTGGTGTTACCGTCGTTCCAGCGGCTGAAGTGGTAACCAGTGGTACCAGGGGTGACTTCCACTACGCTTATGGTGCAACTTCCGTTGTAAGGAACCAGCTGCGAAGCGACCGCCGCTCTCCACTCGGTATTGTCAGTCGTGACGTTCACCTGCATTGAGTCATCGGCGTAAACAGCCGTGAACACACGGTTGGTGACAGTATCCTGATAGTACACCCTCAGTCTCGGCGTTGTGGCAAATCTTTGCCCCAATACACTGAGAGAACCCTTCATATATGAAACTTCCCATCTGAGAAAATGCCTGTGACCAAAAGAACGCGGAGTCTCAAACTCCTGATAGATTTCTGTTCCCATGCCTTGGATAACAATCGCCGAATCGCGATTATAGGCTTCGCTGCGTACTGTTATATCTTCTCTATGATAGCTCTGAGCTGTCGCATCGACGACATAGCCTGCCATACATAACACAAAGACTGTGACAAAAGATAGAAAATGCTTCATAATGAATATGATTTTTGTTTATTTTTATTCAACAAGTTACACGGCGGACATTCGTCTGCCTATTTATATACGTATATATCAGCAGTTTACACACAATATGCATATAATACTACCAATTTGCAAATATACAAAATATTTTCGTACTACCAAAAAATATTTGCTCTCACGCCGCTATTATGCCTGCTTCACGCATATATCCATCCATAAATACACCAACGGCTCGCACTGGTTGGTGCGAGCCGCTGGATAATGGTGTTAAAGTGTTCCGGCGAGGCAGACGCTGCCGCCGGATGATAGAGTGTCGCTTGTTATCTCTTGACCACCTTGCTCACCATCACGCGGTCGGTCGTAGCGATGCGCAGTGTGTAGGCACCGGCGGGCAGACGGCTGATGTCAAAGCGGTTGGTGTTCTCGAAGCGAGCCACGGTGCGGCCAACGAGGTCGAGCACATCCACGCGAACCACGTTATCGGCGCTGATGTTCAGCACACCCGTCGTCGGGTTGGGATAGAGGCTAATCTCGCCCATCTCGCTGAGTTCAATACCTTCGGTGGTATCCATCACATAGAGGTTAAGGATGTAGATCGAGTCGCAGAACTCGCCGTGAGCGGGCAGCGTGTCGATGTAGGCACCCGTCGAGGTGCAGGTCTGACCGTGCCATGTGTAGAAGGCGTTGTAAGCGGTGTCTTCCTCATAGCTGTAGCCGGAGTGGTTCACGGTGATGACGAGGCTGATGATGCTGTCGCAGCCGTAGTCGGTGGTGTAGCGGTCGTAGCGCTCGGTCGACTCGTAGTAGGTCACGCCGTCATAGACCACGCTGTTGCAGCCGGCAACGGCGGTGTCGGTGGTGTAGCTCTGACCAAGGCTGAGGTTGATGGTCACGACGCTGTCGCAGTTGTCAACGGTCGGGAAGGTAGCAGTAGCGGTGGTGTTGGCAGTGTAGACGCTGTCGTTCCACTCGTAGCTCTCGCAAGCCGTCACGTTGAAGTTCTGGGTGTACACCGGGTAGATGGTCACGTTGAGCACATACACGCTGTCGCAGTTGCCGAACTCGTAGGTGTCGGTGCTGGTGGTAGTGTAGGTCTGGCCGTTGACGCTCCACACGAAGACGCCGCAAGCCTGCTCGACGACGCTCACGTTAGTGGCGTTCTGAATGGTGAGGTTGATGATGTAGTTGCTGTCGCAGCCCTGAGCGTTGGTGCCGGGGAGCGTGATGGTCTGGCTGGTGGTGTAGGTAGTGCCATCCCACACGAAGGCGGCGCAAGCCGTGGTGTCGATGGTAACGTTGCTGTTGGTGCCAAGGTTGAGGACGAGCACATGGGTAGTGGTGCAGGGACCGGCGGTCTCCGTAGCGGTATAGGTACCGGCGGCGGTGTAGGTCGTAGCGTTACGGCTCCAGGTGTAGCTGTCGCAAGCCGTAGCGGCGGTGGTGTCGCTGGTGCTGGCAACAATCTGGACGGTGAGGTTGGTGATGCTGTCGCAGCCCTGTGCATTGGCGACGGTATCGACGAGGTACACATCATTGGTGAAGGTGGTACCATGCCAGATGTAGTTGTCGCAAGCCACGATGGTGGTGTCAAAGACCTGGGTGTTGCCAACGGTCAGGTTGAGCATGTGCACGATGTTGCAGTGGTGCACTGTGGCGCCGCGCTCGATGCGGACGGCGGTGAAGTCGTTACGGTTGGCATAGGCCGAAGCGGCGATGCTGAAGCCGTTGCGGTTGTAGTCGTAGCCGTTGCAGACAACGTCGGCGATGGTGTCAATCTCGCTTAAGAAGATGGTGAGGTTGAGGGTCACCACGCTGTCGCACTCACCGCTGGCGGCACCGGCGATGGTGTGGATAGCCGTAGTGCTGACGGTGTAGGTGCTGTCATGCCAAGTATAGCTATCGCAAGCCGAGTCGACGATGGTGCTGTTACCGCCGGTGGCGATATGGAGCACGAGGGTCGGGATTACGTTGCAATGAGTCTCGGAGTTTACATAAGGATTACCCACAACTGTGGTATCTCTGGTGTAGGTAGCACCCTGCCACTCGTAGCTGTTGCAAGCGGTCTCTGTCACTGTCTCAGCTACTGTGGAACCAGCAGCGTTGAGGGTGAGGTGGAGCAGCATCACGCTGTCGCAACCATTGAAGGCACCACCTTCGATGGTGTAGGTAGGATCCGAAGCGGGAGCAACGGTATAGTTGGTACCATGCCACTCGTAGCTACCGCATGCGGTTACGGTATCATAGCTGTAGGTGTTCTTCTTGGCAGAAAGAACAAGGATGTAGCCCTGTGCATTTGCAGTAGCTGCATTCTTGATATAGTAACCACCGTCGGCAGGAAGAGCAGTCCACGGAATATAGGTGGTGTCGTTACGAGGATTGAGGGTAGTGGGAATGCTGTAGGTAATAGTAGTGTCACCTGCAGTCCAAGCCAAAGTAGGATCAACAGCACCCATTGCACCCATGCAAATGGTCATTGGAACCTCTGTATAGTTGTAGACCAAGTTGAGGTGATAACGAACAATAGAGTCGCAATACATTGTTGTCGCACCATAGCTCACCGAAGTGTCAACAGTAACATCAGCACGGTTAGTTCTATAATCGGCCATTGTCAGAACAACGGGAGTTGCAGGAAGAACACCAATAGCAGCACCGCCAAGATTCAGTGTAGCGGTAGTCATATTGTGATTCATCGTTACTTCAGTGTAGACAGCCTCCTGGAATGTGAGGTGGAGAGACCAAACAGTGTCTGGTTTGTATTTATGTGTAGCACCAACAAGCATTACATTGGTGGTATCATGCCAAGTATACGAAGGAAGAGCAGTATTGTAAACATAACCGCCATCGGTCATATTACGATAGCTGGCACCAGCGGGAGCATTCTCATCAAGCTGTGCATAGGTCGTGCCGTGCCATGTGTGCTCGCCACAAGCCAAAACATTGTCAGCAGTGTAGTAAGGATGACCAACCATCAGCTGAACATAGTTCATACTGTCGCAACCGTTCTGAGCAGCAGCATCAATGAAGACTGTCTCGTGATAGATTGTGCAGTTACCGCCAGTAGCACCAGCTATAGCCGGAGCAAGGTAGCGCTTGCCATTCCAAACGAGCTGACCCTCGCTGGAAGCGATGAAAGCTGCAGTATCGTTGGTCACGAAAGCGCTCTTGAGGTGGAGATTCAGTGTAATGGTACTGTCACATCCAGCTGCATTGTATATTGTCAAACCAGTAGTGGCACCATTCAATGTAGGGCTAGAAGTCACATCACTTGTTGTAGCAGTAAAAGGAGCGGCCGTCACAGGAGCTATGGTGTAGGGGAAAATCGTATCATACAAAGTATCACGCTCCGCAGTAGCACCCGTCGGAAGATAATGATAGGTACCCACAACGTGCCAGTTATACTCACCACAAGCTGTATCCTTGATTGTTGCCACAGTGGACTCTCTAATGGTCAGATGCAAGCTGTGAATTTCGCAAACAAACGGGGCGATGGTCTTAATTGTGTCAATCTTTATTGTACTTGCAGTATATGTTTGAGCAGCAGTGGCAGAGGCAGCAGCAACTGGAGCAAATGTAGTGTTATCCCAATAATAAACATCGCAAACATTGACCGTCTGGTCCTGAGTCGTGGGAGTCTTGACAATGGTATTCATTCTTACCTTGTAGAATTTACCTGCAGCAGGGGCGCTTTCCAAAACAGTGTAATATGAAGTTCTGTCGGTAGCAGTAAGTTCGGTAACCTTGTTGCCATTGGCATCCCAAATAGTATCGATGGTATGAGTACCACCACCAATGGAGTCGTTCAAGACAACGCCTGTTGCCAACGATTTATACATACACACGCTGTCAAGCTCAAGTATGACGCTCTCCATCTTTGTGGTGAAGCTGCCAAAACCCGAGAATTTGCCTCTGTTGACGGCATTCTGACCAACAACTGCAAAGAGATATCTTGTATTTGAAGTCAAACCCGTTACAGGCACTGTATCATTGGCAGTGCTAATCTTGGTAGCAGGACTGCTTGTAATTGTGCCATTGCTAGCATTGGCTAACACATTGGAAACAAAGGCTGCACTATCGCTTGCAAGCGCATAGAACAAATCATAGTTATCATTACCGACATTGGTCCAACGAAGTGTAGCAGTGGTTTCAGTAACATCCGTAGCCCAAACGGTGCAAGGTTTACGATGGACTAAAGCAAATTTGCACTCGTCAGGAGTAACACCGGCAGCAAGCGTTAAGTAGCTCGTGTTGGTATTGGTGAAATCTGCGGCGGCGGCAGTATTGGCAATAACATTGTAATACTCACTTCCACTAACAACCACTCTCTTGGCAAATGTTATAGGGCTAGTAGTTACAGGAGTAGGATCACCATACTTGAATTCAACACCATTATCGTCATGGGACAATATCACCTGGAAGTTGAAGGTGCTGCCGTTCAAAGATGCATTGGACCACTCAATGGTGAGGGTCTTGGCTGCTGCATTGTAAGCCTTATAAATATTTAAGGCACCATCATTATACACATCGCTACCGGTGCAAGCCAACGGGGCAATGACCTTGGTTGTGGGCATTGCGTTGTAGGCCGTGGGAGCCGTGAAGCTGATGAAACCGTTACGCGAGATGTAGAGCGGATCGCCAGCATTGATCATCTGCGAACCCAACACCATGGAGAAAGGCATGGCAATCTGGGCGATGCCGTTGTTGTCACGGTAGTTCAGTACAGAGTCTGCATACCCTGTCGACCCTGCAATCGGCGAGGCAAGAGCACCCACCGTCGCAGACGAGGTGACCGTGTAGTCTTGGATCTTGTCACAGTTGGTCTGTGCCTTGGAAGCCCAGGGCAACAACAACGCCACTGCGAAGAACGCGCTTAAAAGATACTTTTTCATTGTCATCTTTTTTGTGTTTTAGTGATTATTGTTATTGTTTTCTTTATGATTTTTTCCTTCAAAAAGTACGGCACAACATGGATTTTACCCGTTTCCAACGCTTGTATCATGCATCAAGCATACAAATGCCTGCATCCAACAAACGCATGGAAATGAACGTATTACCATTAAATGTCGTCCTGTTTTCCGTGTCTTTTATGGTATTGTTTCAACATGCAAAGATACATCATTTTTTGTTATCGGCAAATTTTTTTTTCTCCCACCCCCAAAAATTAACACTTTTTACGTGTCGCGGACCACCGTGTCCGCAACGCAAGAAAAGGTGCGGACAGGACGGTCCGCAACATGAAACCAGTGTCGCGGACAGGACGGTCCACAACATGAAACCAGTGTCGCGGACAGGACGGTCCGCAACATGAAACCAGTGTCGCGGACAGGACGGTCCGCAACATGAAACCAGTGTCGCGGACAGAACAGTCCGCAACGCAGGAAAAGGTGCGGACCACCAATGCCACAGCGTGGCATGACAGAGGTAGCCAGCCAATTCATTGGCTGGTTTTGATGGCATATTATATCAATGCGTGCCTTTAGGTACGCGACAAAAACAATATCACGGGGCTTTTACGTCATGGTCGCGTACCTAAAGGCACGCTGATTTGTTTGTACCGTTTCTGTTCCAGCCAATGAATTGGCTGGCTACCATTGTCCGGCACCTATGGCGCCGCCCATCCCAACGCAATTTATGCACAATACCACACGTAACAAACCAACATGCAAAGCAGGGACACGCCACCGCAATGCATGTATAATATGCGTGGCAAAACAACATGTCAGGGCCTAGTACACCATAATAATGCATGACAATTTGCGCGACAATCAATGCCACAGTGTGGCATGACAGAGATAGCCAGCCAATTCATTGGCTGGTTTGATGCCACGTGATACATTGCGTGCCTTTAGGTACGCGACAAAACATGACAAATATGGAGCATTTTACAACAAAACGTCCCAACGTCGTGCAATAATAACACCTTCATGGCGTTATATGACATAAATCGCAACGTCTATGGCCAACACCTATACACAAATATATATGCATGTTGTCTTCGCCGTCGCACACCGCGAGGCTATGATTGCCGATGAATGGGCTGACAACCTATACGCATATATCTCCGGTGCCTGCCGTACCCGCAATCATTTCGTCCATGCCATCGGCGGCACCGCCGACCACATGCATCTTCTTGTTGGCATGCACCCCTCCGAGAGCGTGGCATCATTGGTCAAGGAACTTAAGGGGCAGTCATCGCGGTGGATTAACGAGAATTACATGCATGGAACCTTTGCATGGCAGGCTGGTTATGGCGCTTTTTCCTATAGCATGTCTCTAGTGCCACAGGTAAAGGCCTACATATTGCATCAGCGGGAACACCATAGGCGCATTACGTTTCAGGAGGAGCTAGCGGATATTTTGCGCAAAGCGGGTGTGGAATACAATCCCGAATATATGATGCAAGGTTTTTTTGCCGCATCGGGGTCGCGTACCTAAAGGCACTCTAATTTAT
>JAGCUZ010000069.1 GCA_017962615.1 Bacteroidales bacterium
CGCAACAGCGGACTTTTACAAAAATTCTCACCACTACGCAGAGAGGCCCGCCGTCGCGACGGCTGGCCTCTCTGCTTATATCCATACCGACAACCGTTGTCCTATGCCTACGGCATTACCACAATGTTGCATTTTGTAGCCGAATCTACAAAGCACTATTTTTTATAGTACAAATAATATTTTGCGCAAAGTGCAGTTATTAGATTTGTTAATACTTCTGAGACTTTATATCGCTATGAGAAAACAGATAATCGTACTAATTGCGGCGGTGGCGCTGTGCGGCGGCGCAGCGGCACAGAACGGCAAAAAGAACAAGACGGCGGCCACTGTCGACACCACCCTTGAGGCGGCGGTGCAGCGCATCGACGAGGTGATGGGCCTTATTGACAAGAACTACGTGCAGCGTGCCAACCTCGACAAGGTGAGCGAGAAGGCCGTAGTGGCCATGCTGCGCGAGCTGGACCCGCACAGTGTGTACATACCCGCCAAGGAGGTGCAGCGCGCCAACGAGGGGCTGCAGGGCAACTTCGAGGGCGTGGGCATCTCGTTTCAGATTGTGAAGGACACCATCAACGTGATGGAGGTGATACAGGGCGGCCCTTCGGAGAAGGTGGGCATACAGATGGGCGATAAGATTATAGCCATCGACGGAGAGAACGCCACGGGCGACACCATCAACAACAGCTTCGTCTTCAAGCGCCTGCGCGGCAAGAAGGGCACCATAGTGAAGCTCGACGTGCTGCGCCCGGGCTCGGCTACGCCTATGCAGTTCACCATCACGCGCGACAAGGTGCCTATCTACAGCGTCGACACCTACTTCATGGTTGACGACACGGTGGGCTACATACGCCTTACGCGCTTTGCCCGCACGTCGGTGAACGAGTTCCGCAAGGCGCACCACGAGCTAACGAAGCAGGGCATGAAATGCCTCATCTTCGACCTGAGGGGCAACGGCGGCGGATTTCTCGATATTGCCTTCGGCATGGCCAACGAGTTTCTGCCTGCTCGCCGCCTGATAGTGTACACCGAGGGTCTGCGCAGCGAGAGGATGAACTACGTGTCGCGCAGCGGCGGCAGCTTCCAGAACGGACGCCTGGTGGTGCTGATTGACGAGAACAGCGCGTCGGCCAGCGAGATTGTGGCCGGTGCCCTGCAGGACTGGGAACGTGCCACCATCATAGGGCGCCGCTCGTTTGGCAAAGGCTTGGTGCAGCGCATGTTCACCCTCAAGGACGGCGGACAGGTGAGGCTGACCACGGCGAGATACTTCACCCCCTCGGGCCGCTGCATACAAAAGCCTTACGACAACGGCACCGACGCCTACCACAAAGACCTTGAGCAGCGCTACCTACGCGGAGAGCTTATCAACCCCGACTCGATACACATGCCCGACTCGCTGAAGTTCAAGACGGTGAACGGCCGCACGGTGTACGGCGGGGGCGGCATCATGCCCGACGTGTTCATCCCCATGGACACCATAAGGCTGAGCGACTACTACATGAGCCTGCGCAGCAAGGGGCTCATCAACAACTTCACCCTCGACTGGGCCAACGCGCACCGCAGCGACGACATTGCGGGCAACTACGCCCTGTTCCTGCAACGATACGACAGCTACAACATCGACAAAGCCTTTGCCGAGTATGCCGAGAAGAACGGCGTGACGCACACGGCGCTGCCTGCCGACACGGCCGAGTACGTGCTGGTGCGCGAGAAGCACAGCAACGACTACCTGCACCTTATACTCAAGGCCATGATTGCCAAAGACCTGTTCGGTACCGAATACTATTACCGCATCATGTGCGACATAGACGAGGGCTTCAAGACGGCGCTACGCGAGGTGCGCGGGAAGAAATAGGCTACCCTAGGTAGTACTAGGCCATCATAGGAGCCCCTAGGCAATCCTAGGTTATCATAGGGGCTGACGCGAACACCATATCAACTTATCAACCTATCAACAATCAACGTATCAACATATCAACAAATCAACCATGTTAACATTAGGTATCATCGGAGGTCAGGAACTTATTATCATCCTTATCGTCGTACTGGTGCTCTTCGGCGGGAAGAAGATTCCCGAGCTGATGCGAGGACTGGGCAAAGGCGTTAAGGAGTACAAGAACGCCGTGAACGGCGTGGAGAAAGAAACGGAGCAGATAGAGAAGAGCGTGCGTAAGGAGCCCGACGGCCAAGAGGAGGGCAAGGGCAAGATTACTGACAGCCAAGAGCTATAGCCGTGCCCGCCGACCAACCCAAGTCGTTCTGGGAGCACCTCGAAGTGCTCCGCTGGGTGATTATACGCATCCTGCTGGTGACTGCCGCGCTGGCGATGGTCATCTTCATGTGTAAGGAGACGGTATTCACGAGGATAGTCATGGCGCCGTGCCGCGGCGACTTCGCCACCTACAGGCTGCTGTGCCGCATGGCCGAGTGGACGGGCGTTGCCTCGCTCTGCCCGTCGCTGCAGCAGGTGAGCGTCATCAACATAAACCTCGCCGCGCAGCTGATGGTGCACATAAGCACGTCGTGCTGCCTGGCGCTCCTCGCCGCCTTCCCCTACATAGTGGCTGAGGGGTGGCACTTCCTGAGGCCCGCGCTCTACGAACGTGAGCGGCGTATACTGCTGCGCGGCTGCGTGGCATGCACGCTGCTGTTCTTTGCGGGCGTGGTCCTCTCCTACTTCCTCATCTTCCCGCTGACGCTCAACTTCCTGGGCAACTACCAGGTGAGCCCCGACGTGGTCAACCAGCTGTCGCTCAACTCCTACATCTCGTCGCTCATAGGGCTCACGCTGTCGACGGGGGCGGTGTTCGAGATGCCCGTGGCGGCCTACTGCCTGGCACGCACCGGGGTGCTGACCTACGCCATGCTGGCGCGTGCGCGCAAGGTTGCCGTGGTGGTGTGCCTCATACTGGCAGCCATAATAACGCCGTCGACCGACGTGTTCACCCTCATGGTGGTGGCGCTGCCGGTGTACCTGCTCTACGAGCTGTCGCTGCTCGTGGTGCGCCGCGCTGAGGCTACCAAAGAATAACATAATAAACACACCAAACATCCCATACAATGAAACAGACAATCACCCTACTGCTCCTCATGGCCTGCGCAACCCTCGGCCTGCAGGCGCAGAACAAAGTGTACGACGAAAGCATCGACGCCATGGCGCAGATAAAAGCCGCCACGGCCCTGGCCAAGGAGAGCGGACGGCACGTGCTGTGCCAGGTGGGCGGCGACTGGTGCCCATGGTGCGTGCGCTTTGCACATTTTGCCGCCACCGACAGCGTGGTGGCGCCGCTCATCAAGGAGAACTATGTGTACATACACGTCAACTACTCGAAGGGCAACAAGAACCTCGAGGCGATGAAATACCTCGGCAATCCCGGCCGCTTCGGCTACCCGGTCTTCGTCGTCCTCGACGGCGACGGCACGCCGCTGCACATACAGGAGTCGGAGTCGCTGGAGGAGGGCAAAGGCTACAGCCGCAAGCGCGTGGAGAAGTTCCTGCGCCTGTGGAACAAAACCGCTGTCGAGGCGGAAGTGAAGTAACCTACTTATGAAACAAACGAGCCGCGGGGTCAGGACGACTCCGCGGCTCGTTTTTTATACGGCAAGGCTGCGCTTTATTGCTGCATTGCCATCTCGACCATGTCGGGATACTGGTTGAGGAGTTCCTCGGCCTTTTGGCGGCGGGCATCGTCGTGCATGACGATGGAGGCCTGCTGCCGCAGGGTGTTGACGAGCTGCACGGCGTCGCGCACCTGCGAGCGCACGCCAAGGCGGTGCTCACGCTTGCTGCTGCGCACGTACTGCGCGTAGTAGACCATATCCTGACGGTAGTACTCGAAGATGTCGTCCCAGAGCTTTCCGGCACGCTCGATGCCGAAGAGAGCCATATAGTCGGGAATCATGTAGTTGCAGTACTTGTCGCGCGGGAAGTTGCTTGTGGGGAAGTATTCCTCAGACATGTCGAAAAGCGTACGCGCCGAGGCGGTGTCGCCCTGCTTCATGAGCTCCTCGCCCACGATGGTGAAGTTCTGGCGCTGCACGGTGCCCATGTTAAGGCTGATGGGGTCGACATAGATGTCGGCGTTGAGGTTGCCCCATTTGAGCGGCGTGCGGCTGCCGTCGGCGTTGACGATGCCGTTGATGTAGTAGTCGGCGGTGTTGTCGGTGTAGCGCTGCTGAGCCGGATAGGGCAGCAGTTTATACACCATGCCCTCTTCCATCGAGAAGCCGTTGGCCAGGGGGAAGACATCCTTGATATAGCCCGGGTTCATGATGCAGATGTCGCGTTTGAAGGCGTTGGTGCCAATTATGTCGAGCATCATGAGTTCGTGGCGGTATAGGTTGCCTTTCTTTATCTCCCAGCGAATCTCGGGATTGACGCGGTCGGCTATCTCGGCGGGTATCACGCCGCGGGCCACGAGGTCGGGCACGTCGAGGGTTATCTTGAAGCGGCGGGTGGGCAGCACGTAGTACGAGTTGCCGTCGCGGCTCATGGCCTTGAAGCTCTCGGGATGCTCCTTGAGGAGGCGCAGCATGTCCTTGACCTCCATATAGTCAGAGGTGCGCGGCTGTATGTACACCACGTCCTGACCCAGTCCGTAAAACTCCTTGGGGAGGGTGAACTCGAGCGGGTCGCCCTCGTAGGTCTTGTTGTAGAGCTGCTCCACGTACCAGTACATGCCTGCCAGCGTGTAGTTGAGGATACGCACGTCGGTGCGCACGCCCTCCACCTCCTGGGCGTACCAGAGCGGGAAGGTGTCGTTGTCGCCGAAGGTGATAAGCACGCTGTTGGGGTTGAGGATTGAGAGGTAGTTGGTGGCGAAGTCGCGTGCCGCCGTCTTCTGCGAGCGGTCGTGGTCGTCCCAGTTCTCGCTTGCCATGAGGTAGGGGGCGGCAAAGAAGCAGCCCACGAAGACCACCGGCATGATGATCTTGTGGAGCGTCTCGCGCTTAAGCAGATTGGCGAGCCATTCGGACAAAGCCATGACGGCCATACCTATCCACACCGCGAAGAAGTAGAACGAGCCCACGAAGGCGTAGTCACGTTCACGCGGCTGACGCGGAGGCATGTTGAGGTACACGCCGATGGCGATGCCGGTCATGACGAACATGATGACCACCACGAAGGTGTCTTTGGGATGCCTCACGCAGTGGTACACCAGGCCGATGATGCCCAGCAGCAACGGCAGCAGGTAGTAGCGGTTGCGGGCCTTGTTGTTGGCCAGGTCGTCGGGCAGGTTGTCCTGCGGACCGAGGCGGGCCTCATCAATGAACTTGATGCCGCTGATCCAGTTGCCGTGTATGTAGTCGCGAGTGCCGTCATCGTTGAAGTAATGACCCTGAATGTCGTTCTGGCGTCCGGCGAAGTTCCACATGAAATAACGCCAGTACATCCAGCCCATCTGGTAGCCGTTGAAATAGCGCAGGTTCTGCGACATGGAGGGCTTGTGGCCCGGAGTGGGCTCGCCCGCCCAGTACTTATAGAACAGGGGGTGCTGACGGCCGTTGTCGTTGCTGTACATCCTGGGGAACACACCCGTGTGCTCCTTGCGGTAGATGAAGTTCTGCGCATGAGCGGCCACGATGTAGCGGTCGCGTCCCTGCTCGTCCTTGCCCCTCACGTACTTGGCGTAGCCGTCCTTCACGTCGATGGGGTCGCCTGCGGTGTAGTACTGTCCCGAGAAGACCGGCGTCTGGCCGTACTGCTCGCGGCCAAGGTAGGCACGCATGGCGACGGCGTCTTTAGGCGCGTTCTCGTTGAGCGGCGTGTTGGTGTTGGCACGTATCACGAGGAGGAAGAAGGTGCTGTAGCCCAGCACGAGCATCAGCAGTCCCACCGCCGACGATGTGACGATGGGTTTCGACTTCTTAACACCGTAGATGATTGCCCACACGATGGCTGCCGCAAGCAGGAGGAAGTAGACCACGGTGCCGCTGTTGAACGGCAGGTGCAGGTTGTTGACGAAGAAGACGTCGAAAGCACTGTCGACGTTCACTATCCAGGGTATCACGCCCCAGAGCACCAGTGCCAGCAGCACAAACGACACCACGCCGCTCACTATGAATCCCTTAACCGTAACCTTTTCCCACTTCTTGAAATAGACCATGTAGACGATGGCGGGGATGGTCAGCAAGTTGAGCAGGTGGACGCCGATGGCGATACCCACCAGGAAGCATATAAGGATGACCCAGCGCATCGAGAAGGGGTCGTCGGCCTGTTCGTCCCATTTAAGTATGGCCCAGAACACCACGGCGGTGAAGAACGACGACATGGCGTAAACCTCGCCTTCGACAGCCGAGAACCAGAAGGTGTCGCTGAACGTATAGGCCAGCGCACCGATGATGCCCGCGCCGAAGACAGCCCATACGCGGCTGTCCTTGAGCGACAGTTCGCCCCCACCCTGCTGCTTGAGGACAATCTTCTTGCCCAACAGCGTGATAGTCCAGAAGAGGAACATGATGCAGAAGCCGCTTGCCGTGGCCGACATGATGTTCACTGCGTTGGCGGCGTGCATCGGGTCGGTGAACATCGAGAAGATGCGTCCAATCAACTGAAACGTCGGTGCTCCCGGCGGGTGACCGACTTGCAACTTGAATGCGGTGGCAATGTACTCACCACAATCCCACCAGCTGGCGGTGGCTTCTGCGGTCAATATATACACCGTACAGGCCACGGCGCAAACCAGCCAGCCCAGGATGTTATTGACCAAGTGATACTTCTTCATTTTTTGTGTAGTTTAATATTGATTAAGTTTAATTTTGATACGTGGATATGTTAATCCGTTGATACGTTGATATGTTAGATGCGATAGATATGATAGATACGATAGATGCTGCGTCAGCCAATTTTTAATTTTT
Source organism: Bacteroidales bacterium (assembly GCA_017962615.1). Taxonomy (GTDB): domain Bacteria; phylum Bacteroidota; class Bacteroidia; order Bacteroidales; family P3; genus Colimorpha. The sequence goes on from JAGCUZ010000069.1 coordinate 6,859, forward strand.
AATTCTTAATTTTAGCTGCGCACCAGAGGCATTGTCATGCAGCGTGCGCCGCCACCGCCGCGCGGCAGCTCACTGGCCGCGAAGGTAACGATAAACTTCTCGTAATCGTGCATGTCGACGCTTCCGTCGCATACCTTCTCGGCCTCGAGGATGCTGAAGCCGGCCTTATCGAGGGCTTCTATGGTGTGCTTATTGCGCCGGTAGCCTATGGCCTTGTTGTCGCCCAGCGAGAAGAAGTTGGCACCGCTGTGCCACTGCTCGCGCTGCTGGTTCCACAGGTCGTCGCCACCGCACAGCACAGGCTCCATCTCCACGCCCTCGGCACGCAGGCCTTCAAGCAGGTCGTGGTACTCGCAGGTATTTACGAGATTGCCGTTCTCGTAGGTGAGCAGGGCCGTCTCCTTGCCCTCAAACTCGGCAGTCTTGCGCAGCATCGGCTCGTAGTCAACGCAGCTGTGCCTGCCTATGAAGGTATGCACCATGTCGAGGTGGATGAACGAGTCGGGCTCTACGGGCAGCTCCTGCACCAGTATCTTAATGCGGCCGCGCTCACGGCTCAGGGTCTCGCCTATGTAGTCTATACCCAGACGGTTGGTCCTTATGCCGCAGCCCACGCACAGCAGCTCGTCGTTAACCACCTGCACGTCGCCGCCCTCGGTCCTCGCCTCGGGGTTCCAGCTCTTGGCGTTGAGGGTCTCGGCACCGAAGATGCGTTCGAAGATTGTCTTGAATATCAGCGTCTCGCGCTCACGCACGGGGAACGACATGCTGTTGATGAGCACCTTGTCGAACAGGCTCGACGATGCGTCGCGTGTGAAGAAAAGGTTGTACAGGGGTTTAAGCTGATACAGATGGCCTTTGCCGCGCAGCTCGCTGGCGCTCACGCCGCCGGTGTAGGCGTAGCCCTCTATAAGCTCCGAGGCCAGTCTGCGCTCGCTGTGCGAATAGAGCTCTTCTTCGAGGAAATGGCATCCGTCCATACGGCACGACTCGCGCACAAGGTTAAGCTTCAGATGTTTCTCCTTCAACACCTCGGCAAGCAGCTCCTCCACATAGTAAACCTTGGTCCACCGCTCCAGCACCCCGCTGAAGTAGCGGTACTCGTTGCTGACGATATCCAGATTGAGGAGGTCGCTGTATAGGGCGTCGTGCGCGTCGACGGGGGTCATGCGCTCTATTTCCACGCCCGGCCTGTGAAGCAAAACAGCCTCCAAACGTCCGGTTTCTGTATTTAGATTAATATTCGGCATATCTATATTTATTATATTTATACGTTCACAGCCATGCGCCGTATGTGGTATACAGACATAGCAATCAACGCATTGAGCCGTTGTCGTACAACAACAGGCAATATGCAAAGATAACAAAAATGAACGATATATACAGAAAAAAAACGCCGACATGCAAAAACAATGCAGACACCCTCTCGAAGTATACCTTCGCAACGGTGTCTGCACAATGGTTGTATCAAGCGTCGGCGGCCTTGCTGCCGCCTGTTGTCAACGCTTTGACGCGCAGCCTTTAGTTGGCGAGCATCACGGGCATGACGAGCATAAGCATGTCGACCTTCGCCGAAGTCTCCTCGCTGTACATCGGGAAGAGGATTCCCGCGCGGTTGGGCTGCGAGAGCTCTATGAGGATGTTCTCGGTGTCGATGTTGCTCACCATCTCGACGAGGAACTTGGCGTTGAAGCCAATCTCCATCGGGGTGCCCTCGTACTGGCACGGTATCTTCTCCTTCGCATCGCTCGAGAACTCAATGTCTTCCGATGTAATCTGTATCTCGTGCTCCGATATGTCGAGGCGCACCTGCTGGGTGGCCATGCTGGCAAATATCTTGACGCGGCGCAGCACGTTGAGGAACGAGTTGCGGTCGACCGTGAGGCGGTTGGGGTTCTCCTTGGGGATGGCGGCCTCGTAGTTGGGGTACTTGCCGTCGACAAGGCGGCACACGATGTAGTAGTTGCCGAAAGTGAACGACACGTTGGTGTTGTTGTACTCCAGCACCACCTCGCAGTCCTCACTCAGTCCGGCCAGGATGTTCTTCACATGCAGTATGGGCTTGCGCGGAAGGATGAAGCTCGACGGCTCCTCGCTGTGCACATCGAGGCAGCGGTAGCGCACCAGCTTATGCGCGTCGGTGGCCACGAAGGTGGCGTTCTCGGGCTTGAGTTCCACATAGATGCCGGCCATCTGCGGACGCAGGTCGTCGTTGCTGGCGGCGAAGCTCGTCTTGTTGATGGCGTTTACCAGCGTGCTGGCCATTATGGTGGTCTTCACCGTGTCGTTTATGGCGGGCAGCTCGGGGTAGCTCTCGGGGTTGATGCCGGCGAGGCGGCAGTTGCCAGTGCCCCACGCCAGCTCTATCGAGAAGTTGCTGGGGTCGACGTTGAAGGTCAGAGGCACGTCGTCGAACGACTTCAGCGTGTCCATCAACAGTTTGGCGGGCACTACGACAGCCGCGGCACCCGAGTCGTCGGCGGTCTCAAGATTGATGCTGGCCATCATCGTGGTCTCGAGGTCGGTGGTCTTGATGGTAAGGACATTGCCCTTCAGGTTGAAATAAAAGCCGTTGATGCTGGGCAGGGTGTTGTTGTTGGGTATCACTCCGCTCAACGCCTGCACTTGCTTTGCAAAAACCTGACTATTAATAATAAATCTCATAACTTATAGATGTTTTTTCTTGTTTTCCTTATTAGAAATCGTTTTGCAAAAATAGTGATTAATTTTGAGTTGGCGGCACTTGCGTCGTGTTTTTTATCAACAAGTTGTTGGTTGTAATCATAACACATTATGGATAAGCTTTATACCCGCACCCGTACAAAACGCCGTCGGGCCGATGCTCGATGCATGACCCGACGGCATATTTCTGTTGTGAATACCTGTGCGGATTATTATTCGCTAAAATTTCCCGTGGGCTCCGCCGCCGCCGAACGAGCCTCCGCCGAAGCCACCAAATCCTCCGCCACCGAACGAGCCTCCGCCAAAGCCGCCTCCCCTCGGCATGCCGCCCATACCGGCGGCACCTGTGCCCCACCAGCTGCGGCGACTGCCGTGCATCGGCGCATCGTCGTCGTCATCCCATACGAGGTTGTCGCCCTTGGGCGGCTGCTTCTTGTTCTTGTACAAGATAAGGAATATGGCCACGGCAATGAACAGCACCGCGCACACGAGGGTGCCTATCAGTATCTCGCGCCGTTCGCGCCGCTGGTCGTCCTGGAAGGAATACTCGCCGCGGGCAAGTGGCTCAATGACATCCAATGCCTCCACGATGCCGTCATAATACTCATTCTCAGCCAGACGCGGTATCATCACCTCGTCGATGATGTGGCGGCAGGCCACGTCGGGCAGAGCCCCCTCCAGACCGTAGCCCGGAGCGATGGCCACCTCGCCCGAAGTCTCGTTGCGCACCTTCACCACTATGACCACCCCGTTCTTGAGGTCGGACTGCCCCACGCCCCACGCGTCGCCAATCTTCTGGGCGTAATCCATTATCTCATAGCCGTCGAGCGACGGGGTGATGATAACGAGTATCTGGTTCGACGTGCTGTCGTCGAAAGCCACAAGCCTCTGCTCCAGGCGCTGCGCCTCGCGCTTGTTAAGCACTCCGGCATAGTCGTTTACCAGCCTGTTGCTGGGACTTGGCAGAGCCGCATGCGCCACCGTCGGCGATGCCGCGCACAGCACCGCCACGACGCACGCCGCCATTGCCGCACGGCAACGCGCCAGCATTCCTGTCAAGGCCTTGCGCACTGCAGCTTAGAAGTTAAATTCCACCTCGGGAGCGTTCTCGGCGCCCTCGGCCGACTTGAAGTAGCCTTTCTTGTCAAAGCCGCTCATGTTGGCCACTATGCTGTTGGGGAAACGCCTGATGGCCGTGTTGTAATGACGCACAGCCTCGTTGAAGTTCTGGCGCGCCACGTTGATGCGGTTCTCAGTGCCTTCGAGCTGAGTCTGTAAGTCCTTGAAATTCTGCGTAGCCGTAAGCTGCGGATAGTTCTCGACCGTCACCGTGATGGCACGGTTCAAGGCGCTGCCCAAGCGGTCCTGCGCTGCCTGGTAGGCGGCAATGTTTTCCTCGGTAAGCTCGTCGGGGTTGAGCTTCACGCTGCCCGCGTTGGCACGCGCGTTGGTCACCTCGGTGAAGGTGCCCTTCTCAAAGTCGGCGGCACCCTGCACGGTCTTTACCAGGTTGCCAATCAGGTCGCTGCGCCTCTGGTAGGCCGACTCAACCTGACTCCATTTCTCGGCCGACTGCTCGTCAAGGCCAACAAGTTTGTTTCTCACGCCAATGCCCCAGACAATGGCCAATCCGATTACGGCTACTATGCCGATAAGAACAATGTAAATTTTTTTCATGATGCCCTTTTAACGCAACATGCGCCACATTATTTTGCACCCCGCATATTTTTTTTCCGCCCCGCCACCCCTCAAAAGCCCCACCCTCGCCACTCCGACCCCTCACCCCACCCCCACCCCATCCACCATGACCTCAATCCCAACCTTAAATCCTTTCACCACAGTTCAGACACAAAATCTCGGCTCATTTTTGCCCCAATCCAACCCAAACAAGTGGTACATAAAAAGAACATAAGGAGTACATAAGGAGTTGGTAGGACCAACTACTTATCAACTATATACTTACACTTTACCAAAAATTAGTCAAAATTGGGTTGTCGTGCAATTTTGCACCAATTTAAAATCTACAAAGTATTGTATTGATTTACAATCCAATACAACACAAACACATGTAAAACACAAAGAACGTCTACTCAGCACTTCATTTTGAGGGTGGAAGGGCGTGATGACGACGGGTAATGTAGGCTTGTAAAAGGAATACGACAGCAAGACACATGGCCACAATGTAGGGTACATTGGTGCCACCTATGGCATTGGCGAGGGGCGAGACGATGAGTGGCGAAAGGAACTGGCCGAGGTAGAGTGCCGCCGATATTAGCGGCATGACCGTGACGGCAGCGTCACGACCGCCTTTGATACTGGCGATAGTGTTTACATAGGGTACTCCAACACCATTTGCCAACCCTATCAGCACCGAGCCTACAATCATCCCCGCCAAACCAGGCACAAAGGCCAGCACTGCATAGCCTCCGAGGAAGAAAAGTGGGGCAGCGTATTTCATCTGCCGACGGATGCTGTTCATCAGCCAGCCGAACATAAGCCCGACGGCAAAGGCCACCATGTCTAGCCCCACCATAATGATGGTGGTGGTCAGGGTACCGACACCTTGTTCACGGGCTGTCAGAGCAAAGTTGGTGGGATAGACGAAGAAGAGCAACATAATAAACAGCATTGCCGTCACCGAAGGGTGAAAACGCACAAGTGTCCACAGTTCCAAACGGCTATCATTAGAGGTGAGTTTCCCGTTCGGCAGCATCATGGCCACAAGCACTATCGCCAGCAGTCCCGCCAAATAGACGAGGAAGGCGTAACGCCATTCCACCGTTGCCAGGACTCCGGCCAACAGCGTGGCCACCACTCCGCCCATCTGGTTCATTGCTGCAGAGAGTCCCATCAATCGGCTTTGCATCCGTGGCGGGAAATAGAACGACAGCAATCCAGTGGAAAGTGGCATAATCATGCCGACGCTCACGCCCAGCAACGCCCTAAGCACAAGGAGTAACCCGATACTGTCGACAAAGAAGGCACCCGCACCGGCAACAACGTAAAGCGTCAATCCCACAAGGGCCAGCGTCCGCGTCTGCATCACGCGGCACAATGCCCGGAAGAAGAATGTGGCAACAATAATCAGCAGTGCCGGTAGGCTCACGATGAGTTGCACCGTCAGCGGACTGCAAGAATGGAAATGGTCTCTGATGGCTCCCAACGCTGGAGCCATCGCCGCGCCCGCCATTACGGTGAGCAGACTGATGGAGAGGATGGCATAAGTCAAACCCCGCATGTTTTTCTTCATGTCTCATTTTTTTATTAGTAAAACCATGTGGAGTTATCCGCTCTACCAAGCGGAAAAACAGGCTGTTGTATATATATTCAGTTCCTGTGTTTTCGTTTGCAAAAATACAAAAAATATTTTTCTCAATCTGAAAAAATCACTATTTTTGCATATACACGTAAAACAAGCCAACAGAACGCATAAATATCTGTTCTTGAAACTCATAACACAGCAACAAAAGAACGCAAAAAAAATCTCAAAAAAACTTATTGAGGAGACTAAATTTTAAACAAAAAAGATATGACAAAAGCAGAAATTGTAGCTCGTATAAACGAGAAAACCGGAATTGAGAAAGCTTATGTGCTAACGATGGTGGAATGCATCATGGATACCATCAAGGAACGTCTGGCTAACGGCGAGAACGTCTATCTGCGGCACTTCGGTACTTTCGGAGTCATCACACGCCGCGAGAAGATTGGCCGCAACATCAGCAAGGGGACTTCTGTTGTCATTCCCGAACACAAGATTCCCCGTTTCAAACCGAGCAAGGATCTCATGAAGATGATAAAAATGAAAGAAGAACCAAGGGCATAAGCCCAATATTAACAAAAATCAAGTATTATGTCAGTAACAATTTTAACAGAAATCGACAAGGCCGACGTGCTCATTTCCGGTCTTAGGAAGCACCTCGACGAAGCAAAAGAGCTCGGCATCACCACAGATGCCATTAACCGCCTGGACGAAGCAGCAAAGGCTTTGAAGCAAAAGGACGAAGAGTTAGAAAACCTGCGCCGTCAGACGACCATAAAGGGACGCGAGAACCGCGACCTGTTGGCCAATCTGAAAAACCAGATGCTCGGAATGCGCAAAGCCGTAAAAAGCCGATACCCGCAGTACGAATGGATTAAGTACGGTGTACAGGACAAACGCTAACCACTTCACCACAAAGGCACACGAGGCTGCGAGATTGACTCTCGGCCTCGTGTTTTTTTATCACCAAAACAAAAGGATTCAAAACACAATGTTTCATATTACAAATGAATATATTACAACAAAAACAGCCACACATGGGGTTTGTGTGGCTGTTTTTGTGCCGTGAAAGTAAAAACCGCTATGGGGAACGGCTATAAAGCGGCGGCGTGTTTGACTTTCTGCTCTACCGCGTCCTTTATGTATGCGTTGAGTGTAACGCCAGACTGGCGGGCCAGCATGGCGGCACGGCGATGGATGGAGGGGGATATTCGCACATTCAGTGCTCCTGTGTAACTCTTGTCAGGTTCCAGCCCCTCGTCTTTACAGTAGGCTAAATAGTCGTCGACGGCCTCATGGAAGGCATCGGTCAATTCACTGACGCTCTCGCCCTCGAAATTAACAACGCCATTGATGCCTTCTACCTTGCCAAAAAAGATACCGTCTTTTTCGCTGAAAGCCACTGAGCCGATGTAGCCTTTGTAGCTTAACGTGTTCATTATGTTAATCTTTTATTAGTTCTATATGTACTGCTGGGCTAGGGCGGTAATTTCACCGGCAAGGGTCTTGGCTGCTTCGGGGGTCATGCCTATCCCGAGGCGACAGCTTTGCGCTCCCGAATGAATGATGCGCAACATATAGGGATGCCATACGTTACGGCTGTCATCGTCGAGACGTTCCACTCCGCTAATGGCGGAAAGCGGTATCTCTTTGCGACGCCTGAAAATCAGGTTGCGGTATTCTACGACCAGCATCTCGTGCTGTACCGACACAGTTTCTACTGCCCGTCTGTTTAACAGATAGATTTCCAAGTTGTACAATGCTGCAAGTAGCGACAGAAACGTCAATAAAAGCAAGGCTGCAATCCATTTGGTATCTGCCGACTTGGCTATTTCAAGACATGACATACCTATCAGGATAAGGCAAAAGACGATGGAGCAACGGCCTTGGTAGGCCGCCCATGTCGTTTCATAATGAAACTCGTTGTTGGTTTTGTTTGCCGCCAGTATGTCCATAGTTATCTTAAATCGTTAAAGAGTTTTACAAAAATAACGCCGTCATGCGGGAAATATTGCACCCACTTGTAATGCAATATTTCGGGCATACAAGCGTTATGTTGCAAAACATTAACACTGTCATACCGTGGTGCGGAGAATCATATTGCTGTGCGCTGCACTGTTGGCCATAGGTCACACGAGCATACAGGCTCAGGGAAAGGGGGCGATCAGCGTTGCCGACACCTTGGCGGGATTCTTACCACAATATGAGATTGTTAGCCCCGAGCTGAAGATGCTACTTGACCGCGTCATTGACGGCAAGGAGCACACAAACTTCTGGAACACAAAACCGATCGAAGCCAAACCCCGCCACGAGGGCAGCACCTTCAACCTCTACATCATCGCAGAGCCACGCATCGACACCACCTACGACACTGTAAATCGGCGCTATAACACATTATACATGCTCTACCTCTATCACGAGTCGGACATCATCTATTTGGGACGGGCACCAAAAATACCTCAGCCACTGAAGAAGAAGGCTCCCGACTTCTCGTTCGACAGCACATCGACAACGGTAGAAGTATACGAAGCCTATGAGCCGCAGAGTTTTACCGACGGAACATACGGATTCATCGAGTACCGCGGTTGCATCTTCTTCATCACGATGCCACATGAAGAAATCGACCCTCGCTTCCTCAGGCCGTTAGACAACATCGGGCGTGTTTTCAAATACCGCGAAATGCCAATCTGGATATACGACCCTGCAACATGGACCTACACCTACCAGCAGGGGCATTGGTACCGCTGGAGGGAACTGCCAAGAGGCTACTAACCGTAACGACACCACACATGCTCTTAATTGCCGCCCTTCGGGAAATATTGCCTGAAGGGGTAATTAGGCGTGCGGTATGCCGTTGATATAATTTTATAGATACATCGTAAAAAAAACGTATATTTGTAAATTGTACTCATCATATCGCAACAAGACAAACAACTACAAATGAAGACAATAAAGAGATTATTATTATCATTGGCACTGCTGATTTTCGGTTTTACACCCCGTCTGGGGGCTGTTACGGCATACCCTGAGATGATTCGTTTCTGCCAACCCGACGGAAAAACCACGCTGAGCATCTACCTGCTTGGCGACGAGAAGGTACACTGGGCCGAGACTGTGGACGGCTACTCGCTGGTGCACGACAGCGAAGGGGCTTTCGTGTACGCCGTACGCGACGAAAAGGGCGACATGGTGCCGTCGGGAATCGTGGCCACCGACATCGACCAACGGTCGGAAGAGGCGGCAATACTGCTCAGTTCGACCCAAAAGCACCTGAGATACAGTCAGAGCCAGGTGGCGGCAATGCGCTCAATATGGGAGGACATGTCGAAGATGCGCGTCAAAGCCGGACAGATGAAATCGGTTACTGGACACAGACGGTTCCTCGTGGTGCTGTTCGAATTCCAGGACCGCCAGTTTATACATACCCGCAACGAATTCCGCAACCTGTTCAACCAGGTGGGCTACAACCTGCACAGGGCCACGGGCAGCGTGCACGACTACTACTACGAGGTGTCGCACGGACAGTTCGACCTGAGCGTTGACGTGGTGGGTCCCTACCAGGGTGTATACAACACGGGCCATTACGGCGAGGACGACGGCGGCTACCAGGACTTTGCCGAAGAGGCGGTGCAGTACGCGTCGGCCGACGTGGACTTCTCGAACTACGACAACGACCAAGACGGATATATTGACGGCATGCACATCATCTTCGCCGGTTTCGGCGAGGAGGCGGGTGCATCGTCGGAGTGCATCTGGTCGCACAAATGGAACATATTCTCGAGCCCGGTGCACAACAACACGGTGGTGAACGTGTACTCGTGCTCGCCCGAGCTGAGCGGCAACATGGGCGAGAATATGACCAACATAGGCGTGATATGCCACGAGCTTGGACACGTGTTCGGCGCTCCGGACTACTACGACACTGACTACGCCTCGTCGGGCGGACAATACCCGGGACTTGGCAAATGGGACATCATGTCGAGCGGCAGCTGGAACAACAGCGGCATAACGCCTGCACACCACAACCCTTACACGAAAATTTACATTTACCAATGGGCCACGGTGCACGTGTTGGAGAACCCCGAGAGGGTGCTGCTGCACTCGGTGACGGAGTCGAACACCGACTTCTACCAGGTGAACACCGCCACGGAGGGCGACTTCTTCCTGATTGAGAACCGCCAGCGCCAGGTGTGGGACGGCGGCATACCGGGTCACGGCATGGTGGTGTACCACAAACACCCCGACGCCCACGGCTCGAGCGTGTCGAACCGCACGCACCCGATGCAGCTGTACATTGTGTCGCCCACGGCAAACGGGTACAACTACCCCACCAGCGACGTGAACTCGTACGGCGCGGTGGACAACGAGGGGACTCCGTTCCCCGGCTCTATGCGCATTGACTCTCTGACTGACAACTCGTCGCCGCGCTTCCGCGCCTGGAGCAAGAGCCGCAACTGCAAGCCCATATACCACATATCGGAAAGCACCGAGGAGCGCACAGTGGCATTCTGCTTCAAGAGCGCCCAGCCGGAGCTGTTCGGCTTTACGGCACAGGAGGTGTCGAACCACCAGATAAGGCTGGACTGGACGCAGTACGGCTCGTACAACAACGTGGTGGTGATGTCGACCGACTCGGTGGTTGAGCGTCCGACTTATTACCCGATGAGCTCGAACCGCGACACCCTGCCGGGCGGCGACATCATCGTATACCGCGGCAGCGCGGGCCACACCTTAGTGGACAGCCTTGAACAGGGACGCACATATTACTTCCACATCTACCTGCACCTGGGCGACACGCTGTTCTCGGACGGACTGCAGGCAAGCGAGAGTATAACCATGTGCCCGTCGACACAGTGGAGGACGGAGTCGTTCGAGGCACCGTCGGCCTGCTGGCGTGACGCCATGATTGCCGCCAGCTCGCCGCGATGGGACATATCGACCACCGCCGCCTCGGAGGGAACACACTGCATGGCCATAGAGGACAACGCCGTGTACGAGGTGTTATACGCCTCGAAACTCGTGTCGGCTCCCTTCAGGTTCGACACCATCAGCAATGTGGTGGTCACCTTCGACGCCATGTTCCGCAACAGCAGCCCGATGAACCCGCTCACCGTCATCTACCGCTCCAGCCCCTCGGCGCAATGGGACACCGTGGCGACAATACTGCCCGACTCGGCCGAGACAAGCTGGAAGAACTGCGCCATATCGATTCCCGACGCTTCGGAGTACTCACTGCTGGCCTTCTACCTGCCGCAGATGACAGGCGGCTCGGCAGTGTACCTCGACAACTTCAACATCCGCAAGGGCTACCTCGTCAACATCACCTACGGCGAACACGGACAGGTGTGGCCCGCGGGTAATGCAGTGCACGAGAAAGACGACACCGTGCTTATAGCCATGCGCGGCGTTGGCGGATACGGGCTTAAATCGTTCTACGTTGACGGCCGCAGCCGACTCAGCGAGGTGTATCGCGGCGTGCCGGGCGACACGGCGACGACACGGCCCTACTACCTGTTCGACCTCAGGATTAGGGGCAACCACACGGTGCACGCCGAGTTCGGCATCAACACCGACATCGAAGAGGCGGACGGAAAGGCCGAGAAAATGACGCTGAACCTCTACCCCAACCCTGCCACCAACCTGCTGAACATACGGATAGACGGAGCAGAGTCGGAGGCCGTGCTGCGACTGTTCGACCCGACGGGACACGTGATGCTGCAGCAGCGCTTCATGAACGACACACAGCTGAACCTCGACAACCTGTCGGCCGGATGCTACTTCGTGCAATGCACGACCCGCGAGGGTGTCAAGGTGGCGAAGTTCATAAAACGATAAAAAAATCACTTTTTTGCATTTTACACAAAATCACAATATATACCTGACATTCAATAAACAATATACGTAGCACTTTTAGCGCTGTTTATTAAAAAATCATAAAATTAGAAAAACATACAGTATATTTGTGGCAAAATGATGCTTTTTGCCGTCTATATAAATAAATGAACGTCGATGCAACGAATACAGGACTCCGTGATATCGTCGATGCGTGCAAGGCCAAAGACCAACACGCATACAAGAAAGTGTACGACAGGTACGCGCCGAGACTGTATGCCATCTGCCTCCGCTACATGCGCTCAAGAGTACTGGCCGAAGAGGTGCTGCACGACGCTTTTTTAAAGATCTTTGACAATATATACCAGCTGCGGTCTGTCGACTCGTTTGAGGCTTGGATGTGCAAGCTGACGGTAAACACCGCCATCGACGCCTTGGTGAAGGAGAGTCCCATAGAGAAAGACCTCGTATACGTGGAGACCTACGACGACGACAAAATTGCCGACGACTCGGCATACGACAAGTTCTCAGTGGAAGAGATTCTCGACGCCATAGCCCAACTGCCCGACCTTTACCGCGCCGCATTCAACATGCGCGAAATAGAAGGCTACGATTTCGACGAAATAGCAGAAAGGCTCGACATCAGCGAAGGGTACGCGCGATACCTGCTGACACGCGCCAAACGCCTCCTGAAGGACTCTCTGCTGAAGACATACCGGCTGGATAATTGCCACAAACAGCAACCCATGACAGAAAACAACAATAAAAAGTAACCATAATAGAACCTACGATAATGAACACACTGAAAGACAGAATCAATCAACACACCGAAACACCCGACCCCAAAGTGTGGGACAACATCTCGCGCACCCTCCGCATCCGCAGGATACGGCGTGCCACCCTCATAGGCACCGGTGCCGCGGCCGCCGTGGCGTTGGCTGTAATATTGATACGCCCTGCCGACAAAGGCATTGCCGCAGACAGCTTTGCCGAGAACCATGTCGCCGCCGCGCCGACCATGACGGTCGCCAAGGCCGACATACCGCAGAGCCCCGCAGTTGTGGCCACAACCACAGACGCGACTGTTGCCGCACCCGTGGCGCTGCCTGAGACCGCAGAGCCGTCGGCTGTCAACCCCGCACCCGAGCCTGCCGAGCTCCAGCCTGTGGCCACCGTCATTGCCGACACCGTCAAGCTCCCGTCGGATGTCAAAGAGCAGAAAGTGGGCAGCAGCACTTCCGTCAAGGACAACAACGTCAGCACGAGCGCCAGCGTCAAGACGACCGTCGCCCCCGCCGAGAGCGACAGCAGAACGGTGGCAACAACCGACGCGCCTACGCCCTACTCGCCTGTTGCCGTGAAGGCCAAGAACGATGCATCCGACACCACTGTTGTTGAAGAGCAGAACCTGTGGATTCCAAACGCCATACGTCCAAACGACGACAACGAGAAGAACCGCTACTTCAAGCCCATATTCACAAAGCCCGAGGAGATCAGCCACTATGAGCTGCAGATATTCGCCCGTGGCGGCCACAGGGTATACGTCAGCAAGAACCTCAACGACAACGGCTGGGATGGCCGTAGCGACGGCCGTTATGTGCCGACAGGCGCCTACGTGTATCTTATGACCTACCGCGATGCCGCCAACATCGTAAGGCAGAAACGCGGCACAGTTACCGTCATCTACCAGCAGAAATAGCTTGGATACACTACGGACATAAACAATGAGCCCGATGTGCTAAGCACATCGGGCTCTTGTTTTAAGTATGAAAGCTGCTGTGCTCAGAGGCTGCGCAGCCACTTGATCTCGTCGGCCCAACGCATGGGGTCGGGGGTCTCGAGGATTATCGGTATGTTGTCGAAGCGTTCGTCGTGCATGAAGCGGACGAAGAACTCCTTGCCGAGGGTGCCGTCGCCAAGAGACTCGTGACGGTCGACGTGCGAGCCGGTCCCTTTCTTGCTGTCGTTAAGGTGCACGGCACGCAGATAGCCGAAGCCCACCACACGCTCGAACTCGTCCATGCAGAAGTTGTAGCCCATCTCAGTTGATAGGTCGTAGCCCGCCGCCATGGTGTGGCAGGTGTCGATACACACACCCACGCGGCTCTTGTCGTCGACGCCTGCAATGATGCGGGCTATGTGCTCGAACTTGTGACCCATGTTGGTGCCCTGTCCCGCCGTGTTCTCAATAACGGCGGTAACGCCTTGGGTCTGCGCCAGGGCGCTGTTAATCTCGCGTGCTATCTGGTCGAGGCATTCCTCTTCGCTGACACGGTTGAGGTGGCTTCCAGGGTGGAAATTCATCAGCTGAAGACCTAGCTGCTGGGCACGGTGCATCTCGTCGAGGAATGCCGCGCGGCTCTTCTGCAAGGTCTCTTCGTCGGGCGAGCCGAGGTTGATAAGGTAGCTGTCATGCGGCAGCACATATTGAGTCTCAAAGCCACGCTCGGCGAGCAGTGCCTTGAAGCATTCTATTTCGTCGTTGGCGAGGGGCTTGCTCACCCAGCTGCGCTGGTTGCGCGTGAACAGTGCGAAGGCGTTGGCGCCTATGGCCTCGGCGTTGAGTATGGCGTTGCATACGCCGCCCGATGCGCTAACGTGCGCCCCTATGAACTTTGTCATGATTATTTAGGTTGCGGGTAGAGTGAGAGGAACTTGTTGCGGTTGGCTTCGGTGGTGAAGGCGTCGGCGGCTTTGTGGTAGTGCTGCGGGTCGATTACGTAGGCGTGCGCATAGCGCAGGAAGCTGAGGGCTTCCTCCTCGGACTTAAATGTCTTGGCGAAGCGCACCACCTGGTCGGTGCCCATATTGAGGCGGCGCACAAAGACACGTGCCACGGTGCGGCGCTCCTCGTCGGTGCGTTTAGCCACGAGCCGCGCCACCACCTCATCCACGCTGGCTTCGTCGGCCTTCTGGCGCACTGCGGGTGCCGCAGCGGCATTGTCGTGTCCCTGAGGCGTGGTTGCCACCTGCGCCTTGGGGCTCACAAAAAGGGCCATCATAGCTGCAAACAATAAGAGAGAGAGTTTTTTCATAGAATAGATATGATAGATACGATAGACCGATTTACAGTTTTATGCGGTCGCGGACGTAGTCGTGCAAGCGGTCGATGGGTATGCGTTCCTGCTGCATGGTGTCGCGGTGGCGCACGGTGACGGTGTTGTCGTTGAGCGTATCATTGTCAACAGTGACGCAGAAGGGCGTGCCTATGGCGTCCTGACGGCGGTAGCGGCGGCCGATGGCGTCTTTCTCGTCGTACTGCACCATGAAGTCGTACTTCAGCAGGTCGACAATCTCGCGTGCCTTCTCGGGCAGGCCGTCTTTCTTCACCAGGGGCAGCACGGCCACCTTGTAGGGTGCCAGCACCGCAGGCAGGCTCAGCACCGTGCGCACGCTGCCGTCTTCCAGGGTCTCGTCCTTCAGCGCATGGCTGAAGATGGCGAGGAAGGTGCGGTCGACGCCTATCGAGGTCTCGATGACATACGGTGTGTAGCTCTCGTTGAGGTCGCTGTCGAAGTACTGCAGCTTCTTGCCGCTGAACTCGCTGTGGCGCGACAGGTCGAAGTCGGTACGCGAGTGGATACCCTCCAACTCCTTGAAGCCGAAGGGGAACTGGAATTCGATGTCGGTGGCGGCGTTGGCATAGTGAGCCAGCTTCTCGTGGTCGTGGTAGCGGTATTTCTCGGCAGGTATGCCAAGAGCCAGATGCCATTTCAGGCGCTCTTCCTTCCAGTATTTGAACCATTCCAGCTCGGTGCCGGGGCGCACGAAGAACTGCATCTCCATCTGCTCGAACTCGCGCATACGGAATATGAACTGGCGCGCAACTATCTCGTTTCGGAGTGCCTTGCCTATCTGCGCAATGCCGAAGGGTATCTTCATGCGGCCCGACTTCTGCACGTTGAGGAAGATGACGAAGATGCCCTGTGCCGTCTCGTGACGCAGGTAGAGCGTGTCGGAATCGTCGATAACATAGCC